>NZ_JACIDV010000003.1 GCF_014196515.1 Rhizobium skierniewicense
GCTACATGACACTTGAGACAATCGCTACAATGAGCGATGATCCACTCATTAGCCTGCAAGCCGCAAGCTGATTCATTCCCGGCTCCGTCCGGAAGGCACGGCGATGGCCGAAGCTACACCACGCCCTGGGAAACGATCCAAGACAGGAAACCAACCCCATTTTACCTTTGCTCAGCATCAATGAATATGGGCGGGATTTCTATCAGTCCGTCAGCCGTGGTGCCGTGGTCTATTACGTTGAACACCGCGTCCAACATGCCCTGGACGTCTTGTCGTACCATCTCGATCTCATCTCCCAACAACGCTGCGAAGGGGTCCCAGTCGAAGCAGCCTATGACGGGCGTCCGGTCTTTGTAGTGGCCGGATCGTTTGATCCAATGCATGACACCTTCCAGAGAGATGGTCGAGTTCACGAACATGCCAACTGGGAGCGCATCACCGGAAGCGGCCAGTGCGCGAAGAGAATGTTCGGCCTTTTCGGGTGCGTAGCCGCTGGCTAGAATATGGCTGTCATCGACGGGAATGCCAATATCGTCGTGTGCGGCGCGAAATCCTCGCACGCGCTCGGCCGTGTTGTGATCGCTGCCGCGGCCCCCTATGAAGAGAAGGGGTTGCGCAGCACCCAGCCTGCGTTTGCTGTTGGCGAGAATGCGCCGCGTCAGTTCCCGCGCGCCTGAAAAATTATCGGAAATGATCGACGGCGCCTTCTTTCCCGGCAAGTCGAGATTGAGGCTGCGCGCGCCAGCGGCAGTGCACAGATCACTGATGCGATCCGGGTCAGTTGCGCCGGTCGAGATCAACCATTCAACCTGATAGGAGAGCATCGTCCGTGCCGCCTCGACTTCAAGTTCTGGGTCGCGTCGCGTGCAGGTAATGATTGGGAAAAGCCCCCTTTCGCGGGCCATGCTCTCGAATGTCTCAACAATCGATCCGAAATAGCGATTGTCGTATTTCGGCACGATCATGCCGATGATCTTCGACGTTTCCCTGCGCAGCAGGCTGGCCTGCATGTTGAGGGCGTAACCCTGCTCTTCAGCTATCTGCGTGATCTTTTCCGCCAGTTGGCTGCTGATCCGCCGCTTTTTCCAGTTTCCGTTGAGCACCGCACTCACAGCACTGGCTGACGTGTCCGCCAGTGCTGCCAAATCGTAGATCGTGGTCTTCTTGGGTGGTCTACGCTGATTCACAAATGACTCCACTTCAAACACAGCTTGACATCAAACCGAGAACGGAGCAATCTGCTTCATCGATTGAGCATGGTTGCGCAATCGATGTTATTGGGTTGACTGTGGAGGGTCGGCCGGGAGGCATTCAAGTCAGTTTCCACGAAGATTGTCGCGCAAGTGCTGCTTTGGCCGTGGCAAGTAAGCCGTGCGTCATGATCAATGAAGAGGGAAAAGGCTTGGCGTGAAACCGGAACGCGTCTCGGCACGAATTTTGAATTCTAAGGAGGAGACTATGAAACTTCGTTCAATGATGATGGTGTCGGTTGCGGCCGCTGCCGCTGCCCTTTTTTCTGGTTCGGCGCAAGCTCAGGAGGCCGCGACGGTTGCGTTTCTGATGCCGGATCAGGCATCGACACGCTATGAAAATCACGACTACCCGGGCTTCAAGGCCGAGATGGCAAAGCTTTGCGAAAAATGCACGCTGATCTACCAGAACGCCAACGGCGATGCAGCTCTTCAGCAGCAGCAGTTCAACTCCGTCATTGCCCAGGGCGCCAAGGTCGTCGTGTTGGACCCGGTCGATTCAGCGGCTGCCGCGGCTCTCGTTGAAATTGCACAGTCGCAGGAGGTCAAGGTCATTGCCTATGACCGTCCGATCCCGGCTAAGCCAGCGGATTATTATGTTTCCTTCGACAATCAGGGTATCGGCGAGGCAATCGCCAAGTCGCTGGTTGCGCATCTGAAGGCAAGTGGGGTTCCTGCGGGCGCAGGCGTTCTCCAGATCAATGGCTCACCCACCGATGCGGCGGCTGGCCTGATCCGCGATGGCGTGCATCTCGGTCTGAAGGATTCGGGCTACAAGACGCTTGCCGAATATGACACGCCGGAATGGGCTCCCCCCAAGGCTCAGGAATGGGCAGCTGGCCAGATCACCCGCTTCGGTGCTGACATCAAGGGCGTCGTTGCCGCCAATGACGGCACGGGTGGCGGTGCGATTGCCGCTTTCAAGGCCGCTGGTGTCAATCCGGTGCCGCCGGTGACAGGCAATGATGCGACCATCGCCGCGTTGCAGCTCGTCATTTCCGGCGACCAGTACAATACGATTTCCAAGCCTTCCGAAATCGTGGCTGCGGCGGCGGCCAAAGTGGCGGTGCAGTTTCTGAAAGGTGAGAAGCCAGAGCCCAAAACCTCGCTTTACGATACGCCTTCCGAACTTTTCATTCCCGCCGTTGTCACAGCCGACAACATCAAGGCTGAAATCTTCGACAAGAAGATACAAACCGTCGAGGAGGTTTGCACCGGTGAATACCTCGCCGGGTGCAAGAAGCTCGGCATCACACAGTAAACCTGTTTGACGTTGCCCGATCGGATCTCGGTATCCGATCGGGCATATCCGGAACCAGAAAAGAGCCTGATCTCATGGTGCAATCGGACACAATCGTCCCGAAGAAGGGAAGTACCCTTCTCAGACTGAGCAAAATTTCGAAAAAATTTGGTGCGGTGTCGGCACTGACCGATATCGACCTGGATGTGCGGGCCGGCGAGGTGGTTGCGCTTGTGGGGGATAATGGCGCGGGAAAATCAACTCTGGTCAAGGTCCTTGCTGGTGTTCACCAGCCGACCTCCGGGACAATCGAATTTTGTGGTGAGCAGGTCTCGCTCGATAGCCCAAGCCGCGCACTCGAACTCGGTATCGCCACGGTCTTTCAGGATCTGGCGCTCTGCGAAAATCTCGATGTGGTGGCCAATCTCTTTCTCGGCCATGAAATATCGACGTGGAACCTTGACGAAGTTGCCATGGAAGTTCGTGCATGGACACTTCTGAAAGAGCTGGCCGCGCGTATTCCGTCGGTTCGCGAACCGATCGCCTCACTTTCGGGCGGCCAGCGTCAGACGGTCGCGATCGCGCGTTCGCTCCTGCTCGACCCGAAAATCATCATGCTGGACGAGCCGACCGCGGCTTTGGGTGTTGCCCAGACTGCCGAGGTGCTGAACCTGATCGAACGTGTGCGCGATCGCGGTCTGGGCGTGATCATCATCAGTCACAACATGGAAGACGTCCGCGCCGTCGCCGACCGTATCGTCGTGCTGCGGCTTGGGCGCAACAATGGCGTCTTTGAACCGGATGCCTCCAACCAGGAACTCGTCGCATCCATCACCGGAGCGACCGAAAACTCGGTTTCACGCCGCAATGAGCGCAAAGCCGAGCAAACGGAAACGACCGGGAGCACCCTATGAACCAGAACATCTCCAATGATAAACCAAACGAGGCATCTGCGCTCGACCGCAGTGATATCCGCGTCCGGCACGACGACGGTATTTCGGGAATGGTGCGCGGTTTCTTCACGCGGGTCAGATCGGGGGATCTCGGAATGCTCCCGGTTGCCATAGGCCTGATCGTCATCTCGACGGTTTTCAGCCTTCTCAATCCGGTGTTTCTGGCGCCGAACAACCTCGTAAACCTGCTGTTCGACTGCGCCACTGTCGGGATTATCTCACTTGGCATCGTCTGTGTGCTGTTGCTTGGAGAGATCGATCTGTCTGTCGGCTCGATGAGCGGCCTGTCGTCCGCCATCATAGGCGTGCTCTGGGTGAATACCGGTTTGCCGATCGCGGTGGCGATTTTCGCAGCTCTGGTGTTCGGTGCACTGGTCGGTGCCTTGTATTCGGTCATGTACAACCGGCTGGGCATGCCGAGTTTCGTGGCAACGCTTGCCGGTCTGCTCGCCTTGCTTGGTTTGCAACTCTACATCCTCGGGCCGACTGGCAGCATCAATCTGCCCTATGCCTCGCCACTCGTGCGCTTCGGTCAGATCCTCGTCATGCCGGATTGGCTGTCCTATCTGCTGGCATTGATCCCCGGTCTGGTCCTGGTGATCTCGGGTTATCTCGTTCGCCAGCGTCGCCTGTCGGTCAATCTGTCCGCCAAACCGTTGAGCAGCCTCTTCGTCCAGGCGGTCGTGCTGACGTTGATCTTTGAATTCGCCGTCTATTATCTGAACCGGGGTCGCGGCGTGCCTTACATGTTCGGCCTTTTCGTCGCATTGGTCGTCATTCTCAACTATGCCCTGACCAAGACACAGTGGGGTCGATCAATATTTGCCGTCGGCGGGAACAGAGAAGCGGCGCGCCGCTCGGGTATCAATGTCCGCCGGATTTATATGAGCGCCTTCATGCTATGCTCGACGCTCGGGGCGCTGGGCGGGGTGTTGTCGGCGTCGCGTCTGGCTTCGGCAAGCCAGCAAGCCGGAACCGGCGACGTCAATCTCAATGCGATCGCCGCGGCCGTGATCGGCGGTACCAGCCTGTTCGGTGGCCGTGGCAGCGCATATTCGGCTTTGCTTGGCATCATTGTCATCCAGGCAATCTCGAATGGTCTGACCCTTCTCAATCTCAATTCATCGCTGCGCTACATGATCACCGGCGCTGTGCTCGCCATCGCGGTCATCGTCGATTCGCTGGCGCGTCAATCCCGCGTCAGCCATGGCCGTGCCTAGGACCATCTTGGAGGAAAACTGATGACTGAACTCATGAAGGGCAAGATTGCCGCTATAACAGGTGCCGCATCGGGCATCGGCCTGGAATGCGCCCGCACGCTGCTGGCCGAAGGTGCAACCGTCGTGTTGATCGACCGCGCCAAGGACAAACTGGAGGCTCTGTGTGCCGAACTCGGAGAAAATGCCAAGCCTTTGGTCGTCGACCTGCTGAACGGACCTGAGGTCTCTGGCATGTTGCCGCGTATTCTGGAAGTCGCTGGTGGACTCGACATTTTCCACGCCAACGCCGGTGCGTATGTCGGCGGGGCGGTGGCTGAAGGAGACCCGGATGCCTGGGACCGGATGCTGAACCTCAACATCAACGCTGCTTTCCGCTCCGTGCACGCCGTGCTTGCGCATATGATTGCCCAGAAGTCGGGCGATATTCTGTTCACCAGTTCGATCGCCGGAGTGGTTCCGGTCGTCTGGGAGCCCATCTACACGGCATCGAAGTTCGCAGTTCAGGCTTTCGTGCACTCCACCCGTCGCCAGGTCGCACCCCATGGCGTGCGCGTTGGCGCGGTGCTGCCCGGACCGGTGGTGACGGCGCTGATTGATGATTGGCCGAAAGCCAAGCTGGACGATGCACTTGCCAATGGCAGCTTGATGCAGCCGAAGGAAGTGGCAGACGCTGTTCTCTTCATGTTGTCACGACCGCGTAACATAACCATCCGCGATCTCGTCATCCTGCCCAACAGTGTCGATCTCTGATCGATGTCAGCGGCCATTTTTGACCCCAAGACTTTCAAGAGCCAAGTACAATGAACAAAGCAGCGAACACGACCGTGTCGGGCTACCTCATCGGTATCGATGTCGGTACTGGAAGCGCGCGGGCTGGCCTTTTCGATCTGGATGGCCATCTGCTGGCATCGGTCAAGCAGGATATCTCGCTGTTTCGTGAGACCGGCGCGATCGTCGAGCAGTCCAGCACGGAGATATGGGATGCCGTCTGTACCGTCGTGCGGGCGGTGGTCAGCAAGAGTGGCGTCGATCCGGCGAAGATTATTGGCCTTGGCTTCGATGCAACCTGCTCGTTGGTGGTGCTTGGCGAGGGAGGGCGGCCGCTGCCAGTGGGGTCGTCGGGCGATAACAGCCGCGATATTATCGTGTGGATGGATCATCGTGCCGTTTCGCAAGCAGAGCGGATCAACGATCTGGGGCATGAGGTGTTGCGGTATGTTGGCGGGCGCATTTCGCCGGAAATGGAAACGCCGAAAATTCTTTGGCTGAAGGAAAACCACCCGAAGACATTTGAGGCTGCATGGCAGTTCTTCGATCTCGCTGACTTCCTGACCTGGAAGGCGACTGGCGATCTCGCGCGCTCGACCTGCACCGTAACCTGCAAGTGGACCTATCTGGCGCATGAGGGGAAATGGGACCCGAGCTATTTTCAAAAGATCGGTCTTGGCGTCCTGGCGGATGAAGGGTTTTCCCGGATCGGCACCACGATCGTGGAGCCGGGCACGCCGCTCGGGACAGGTTTGACGCCGGAGGCGGCGAACGCCATGGGGCTAAAACCAAACACTGCTGTTGCCGCCGGCATGATCGATGCCCATGCCGGTGGTATTGGGACGGCCGGTGTTGGCAGCGGCCCGCAGTCCAATCTTGCCTATGTCTTCGGCACGTCTTCCTGCACCATGACATCCACAATCGAGCCGGTCTTCGTGCCAGGAGTATGGGGGCCGTATTTCTCCGCCATGGTCCCCGGCATGTGGCTCAACGAAGGCGGTCAGAGTGCTGCGGGTGCCGCAATCGACCAATTGCTGTCCTTCCATCCGGCAGCGGCAGATGCCCAGGCACGGGCTTTCGCCCAAGGTGTGCCATTGCCGGTGCTGATTGCCGATGCTGCTGCAACCTATGGCAACGCCTCCGAAGTCATTCGCCTTGCCACGGGTCTGCACGTCGTTCCCGAGTTTCTCGGCAACCGTGCGCCCTTTGCCGATCCCCATGCGCGGGCCGTCATCGTTGGCCTTGGGATGGAGCGTGACTTCGACAGTCTCGTTGCGCTTTATGTCGCCGGTCTCTGCGGCATCGGCTATGGCCTGCGGCAAATCATAGACGTCCAGAAGAATGCCGGGGCTGATATCGAGCGAGTGGTCGTCAGCGGTGGTGCCGGTCAGCATGATCTCGTTCGCCAAATTCTGGCCGATGCCTGTGGTAAGCCGGTGGTGGCGACGGTTTCGGACGAGCCGGTCCTGCTCGGTTCCGCCATTCTTGGCGCTGTTGCCAGCGGTGCCTTCACCGATATGCGTTCGGCGATGACGAATCTCTGCCGTGTGGCACGTGTCTACACACCTGTCGAAGGGGCTTTGGCCGACATCCATGACAAGCGTTATGCCGCGTTTACGGCATTTCAGGATTTAGCCCGAGCGTCTCGGGAAGCCTGAACTGACGCTGGTCGACATGATGTCGTGCATAGTTTGCGTGTGGATGTTCGTCCTGAAGACAATCCGATCGAAACACGCTTATAATCCGGCATGAGCAGATTTTCAGAAACCGAAGAAGTCCTGATTGGCCGCCTGCGTAATCTAAAGGCCGCCCCTGAGGTGTCGATCAATCTAAACGATATCAGCGCGCCAATGAAAGCGGTGGGTTTCTCGCAGTCCGAGATCATCGGCGTCCTGAATGCGCTGGAGCAGGACAAGGTGATTGCCTACACGCCTGGAAACCGTGTGTTGATGCTCAAAGACCTCCCCGATTAGAAGGAATGTTTTGTGTCTTGTCTCAGTCCTGCTGACGTGCTGCATCCAGCACGGCGTCCAGCAGACCCGGAAACCGCTCGTTGATTTCGTCGCGACGCAGTTCATTCAGATGCGCTGGTCCATCCGTGCGCGTAAAGACGAGACCTCCCTCTCGCAAGACTTTGAAGTGGTGAGACATGCTGGATTTCGGTCGGCCACCATCCAGTGCCGAGCAAGTGGCTTGTCCCTCACGGGAAAGCTGGCGCACCACGCCCAATCTAACGGGATCACTGAGGGCGTAGAGCACTTGGGCAAGCGTGACGTCTTTAAGGGCGGGATGTGGTATGGCGCGCATGAGAAAACCCTAGCACGACAAAATCTTATTTGAAAGTTCGATTGTATTCGAACTATCGAAGCTCTATAGGATGATGTCTCGTTAACAGTCGGAGCTACCATGTCATCCTTGTTTACCCCTTTCACACTCAAAGACGTGACGTTGAGAAATCGCATCGTGGTGTCGCCAATGTGCCAGTATTCGGCCGAAGACGGCGTCGTCAATGATTGGCATCATGTTCATCTCGCCGGACTTGCGCGTGGCGGAGCAGGCTTGGTGGTTGCCGAGGCGACAGCCGTATCGCCTGAAGGCCGTATCACACCCGGATGCGCTGGCATCTGGAGCGATGAGCAGATCGAGCCTTGGAAGAAGGCGGTGGGCTTGATGAAGGCTGCAGGTGCCGTACCCGGCATCCAGATCGGACACGCTGGCCGCAAGGCTAGCGCCAATCGCCCGTGGGAAGGTGATGACCATATTGCTGCGTCTGATCCGCGCGGCTGGGAAACGTTGGCGCCTTCAGACATTGAGTTTGGAGCAAATCTTCCCAAAGTGCCAAAGGCCATGACGATTGCCGATATCGAGCGCATCAAGGCAGACTTCGTGGCTGCTGCCAAGCGGGCGCTAGCGGCCGGCTTTGAATGGCTAGAGCTTCACTTTGCGCATGGCTATCTCGGACAGAACTTCTTTTCGACCTGGTCCAACAAGCGGACCGACAATTACGGCGGTAACTTTGATGGGCGGGCCAGATTCCTGCTCGAAACGCTTGCTGCCGTTCGCGATGTCTGGCCCGAGCACCTCCCGCTCGCCGCCCGCTTCGGCGTCACGGAATTCGATGGAACAGATGACCTGGAAGAAGGCATCGAGATGGTTCGCCGCTTCAAGGACGGTGGCCTGGACATAATCGATGTCAGCATCGGGTTCTCGACGCCGACTGCGAATATTCCCTGGGGACCTGCCTTCATGGCACCGATTGCCCAACGGGTCCGGCGCGAAGTTGGACTTCCAGCCACCACCAGTTGGTTCATCAGCCAGCCAAAGCAGGCCGACGCACTGATCGCGGATGATATGGTCGATATGGTGTCGCTTGGCCGCCCGCTTCTTGCCAACAGCCACTGGCCGTACCAAGCGGCGCTTGAACTGGGTGTCGACAAGCCGTCCTGGACACTTCCCGCACAATACGCTCATTGGCTGGAACGCTACAGAACAGCCTGATACTCGAGAGCCCTTTACATCAGCTCAGCCACCGCCGTCAGCGAAACCGCGGTGGCTGAATTTGCTGACCCCGCTCTGCCCTAAAAGCTTGGCTTCTTGCCTGCCAGACTACGCTTTGGACGCTCCTCGGCGGGGCGGAAAAATAGGTTCTTGACCCCACCATTTGCGTAGGGCCGAGGCGAACTCCACCGCCTCTGCATCATCGAACAGACGTTTGGGCAAGACGTGCGTTTGTGTTTTCGATGTCCAGAAATAATAACGTTCTCCATCTTCCTCAACACTCTGAAGGCTTTGCCAAGGGCAGAACCAACTTTGTTGCCGGATGACAACCAGAACACCACCAGCGTCGATCGTCATCTCCAGCGGGATGTCAATCGCTTCGCGAGAACCGAGAAAGCCTTTCCAGAAACCTCGAAAGAGATCGCGGAAAAACCCATAAAGAAGCCAGGCGAGCGCCGGTCCAGCGGCAATAGCGCCTGCAACAATCGTCACCGCCAGCCATCGCTCTCCGCTTTTCCACCAGTTGAATGCCATCGTCAGTCCTGCAAAAAGTGTACACAGTGTCAAAAACGCGGCAAAGCGGCCAAAAGGCAATGGCTCCTTTCGTGCATAGCGGACTGCAAGGTGGTCTTCCAAGCTCAGTTCGAAGTGCTTCTTAAAATATCGGTCAATCGGTGTTCGCCAGATGGAAGGAACTGTTGGCTTGGTCATCTGATCTTCCTCTGCCGAACCGTTTACAGCGTCTTCTGAAGCGCAAGGTTACAAACGTTGTTGGTGTCTGGGGCATGGTTCTGTGGCCTGATATTTTGATGTTTGCCAACTGTTCACGCTGCGTTATCAGTATTTCTTCTTCTTAAACGTCTTGTTGCCCTTCGGCCCGCTGGCAACAGGCGTTCTCTCGCGGTTTTCGGTAAGCAGGCTGCGCCAGCGCGCCACGCGCGCGCTGTCCAGCACGCCGCTTTTGACCGCTGCCTGAACGGCACATCCGGGTTCGTGGGCGTGGGTGCAATCACGAAATCGGCAGAGCGGTGCGAGTTCGGTGATCTCGGCAAACAGCGTGTGGATCCCGTCGCTCGCATCACTGACAAAGAGTGTTCTGATGCCAGGGGTATCGATGATCCAGCCGCCTCCGGACATGGCATGAAGAGACCGTGCCGTCGTCGTATGCCGGCCTTTTGCGTCCTGTTCGCGGATGGTGCCGGTTTTTTGCGCCGCCTCGGGACCAAGGCCGGAGAGAGTGTTGACCAGCGTTGATTTTCCAACGCCTGACGAGCCGACCAGTGCCACGGTCTGGCCAGCGCCACACCATGGTTGCAACAGAGAAACCGCATCGGCTGAACGTGCATTCAAGACCACGACGGGCAGGTCACGCTGAAGCGTCTTCGCCTGCTGTTCGAATGCGCTTGCCTCATCCGTCGTGTCGGCCTTGGTCAGAACGATCACAGGGTTTGTTTCGGCCTGATTGGCCATGATGAGATAGCGCTCCAGCCTTGAGAGGTTGAAGTCGGCGTTACATGATGTGACAATCAGCAGAGTATCGACATTGGCCGCAGCAAGCTGGTGCCCGTGCCCACCTTCCAGACGTCGTTGAAATACGGTTTTTCGCTCCAGGCGGACGGTGAGGATGCCCGTGACGGGATCGGCGAGCACCCAGTCGCCAACCGCAAAGTCCGCAGTGTTGGAATTGGGAGGAAGCTCAAGGTCGACGGGGCCTTCGACATTGATCGCGTCGATACGCGCGCGGTGCACCGACGCCACACGCGCAGGCACGAGATGCGTCTCGCCCGGCTTGACCTGATCCGCAAAAAAATCGGACCAGCCCAGCATGTTGAGCGATAATGTCGGGCTCGAAGGGGCCAAATGGTGATCCTCGGTCGCGGACACGCGATAGCGCGCCGCCATTCTGTGGTTTGAGACTGCGTTCTATACTGAAACCAGCGTCATCGCCACAGACTGTTGCCGTTACCGGATGACCTGGTTGCCCTCGGCAACCAGCTTGCCAGCCTTGAACACTTTGCGGCCCCTCGGAAAGGAAACGACCGCTTCCGGGATATTTCCAGCCGCGAGCGTGACGAAATCGGCCTTCGCGCCAACGTAGATACCGTATTCCTCTATCCGGAGAGCTTTTGCGCTTTCGCTGGTAACGATCTCGAATGCCGCTTTCAATTCTTCATCCGTGTAGAAGCCAGAGCGGTAACCGATGATTTCGGCGCGATGCAACATATCGCCATCACCATAGGGCCACCATGAATCGCGAATATTGTCATTGCCACTGAAAACCGTGACACCTTCCTGGCGCAACAACGCGACCGGCGGAAAACTGTGATTGCCGGGCGCGTTCGTCATGATCGATACACCGCTTTTCGCAATCGTAGCGGCAATCTTGCGGGCAGCGTCCTGTTGCAGATCGCCCAGCCCGTAGGCATGGCTGATGGCCACATGTCCCTGCATGCCAAGGACCACCGTCCGGGCGCAAATTTCCTCGATCGTGAAAGCACCCATACTTCCGGCATCATGCAGATGGATATCGATATCCACGCCATGTTTTTCGGCAACGCCGAAGACGACATCGAGATGGCCATTCACGTCCCGGTCGAAACTTGCCGGGTCGAGACCGCCGACGAGGTCCGCACCGAGGGTAATTGCCTCATCCAGCAATGCCGGTGTGCCCAGGCTTTTCAGAATTCCGCTTTGGGGAAAGGCAACGATCTGGATATCGATAAGATTTTTATAGTCGTCACGAACTGCCAGAATGGTTTCCAGCGATTTCAGCCCGACCGAGCCATCCACCATGACATGGCTGCGCATATGAAGCGTCCCGTTGCCGATGCAAAGATCAAGCTGATCACGGGCGCGTCTGTCCATCGGCGCCGCCACGGCCATATTCTGTGCCTGGAAGGCGACCCGCTCATGGACGTCAAAACCATTGGTACAGGGACGATGCGGTATCCAGGTGTCGCCGTAAAAGCTGGTGTCGAGATGAATATGCCCTTCCACAAAACCGGGAACCAGCAGTTCTCCCGCGAGATCGACGGTCGGCTCCAATGCTGCCTTCAATCCGGCAGGATCGATCGAGACGATTCGTCCGTTATCGACGCCGATGTCGTATGACATGCCATCGGCCAGTCTGGCGTTGGTAAAGACTGTTTTCGTCATCTGTATCGGCTCCGGAATTCTATTTCGCAGGAGCAGGCTAAATAGATATGCACGCAAGATCAATATATATTGCATGCAATAATTTTCGTGGATTACATGCGATATCTGTGTCAAACAGCAATTTGTTGCAATGATGCGCTGGACCGGATGGATGTCGATAAACCTCAGCAGAAGCGATGCGATCTATGTGTCTCTGCGTCGCGCCATTCTTGAGCAGGCTTTGAAGCCAGGAACGAAGCTGCCTGAGGATTCCATCGGCGACACGTTTGGTGTCAGCCGGACAAGTGCTCGTAATGCACTTCTGCGTCTCGCTTCCGATGGTCTGGTTGAGATCAAGCCCAATCGAGGCGCGGCGGTTGCGATGCCCGCCCTGGAAGAGGCGCAAGAGGTTTTTGCCCTGAGGCGCTGTCTTGAGCGTGAGGTTATCAGCCGCCTGTGCATGCGCATGCCGAGAGATGGGATTGATGCCCTCGTCAGCCACGTGCGTGAGGAAGAGCGCGCGCTACAGGCATCATCTCCACGGTCTATCCGTTTGGCAGGCGAGTTTCACATTCTTCTTGCCGAGTTGACGGGCTCCAAGCTGCTGATTGATTTCATCAGCCAGGTCGTTTCGCGCTCCTCATTGATTCTCGCCCGTTTTGGTCGTCCACATTCTGCCGAATGCGGCATTGATGAGCATATCCAGTTGATCGAGGCATTGAAAAACCAAGATCCGGAAGCTGCTGTCAGCATCATGGATCATCACCTGCATGCGGTTGAGGATAGAGCCACGGTGGACGACAAGGATCATGGTTTGGACATAACCGCAATTCTCAGCCGCTATATGTCGCTGGCCGATTAGGAGCATCCATGCGTCAGTCTGGACATTCCGTGGCCCGCTCGAACAACGGCATGGTCACGTCTCCGCACGACGTGGCGAGTGAAGCGGGTGCGAAGGTCTTGCGTCGGGGCGGCACGGCGATCGAGGCGGTGATTGCGGCGGGGGCGGCGCTCACCGTTCTCTATCCGCATTTTTGCGGGCTGGGCGGCGACGCGATATGGATCGTGGCGGACAGGACCGGTCGGCGAAAGACGATCATGGGGGTAGGTCAGGCGGCGCAGCATCTCCCTGTCTTAGACGCGATACCGCAACGCGGACCGTTATCTGCACTGACAACGGCGGCCTTGGTCGACAGTTGGGGAAAAGCCTTGCAGTATTCTTGCGAGAATTGGCAAGGATTGGAGAGTTTGGCGACGCTGCTGGCCGACGCGATTGAGCTGGCTGAGGATGGTTTTCCGGTCAGCCGGTCGCAGAAGCATTGGCATGAATTTCGGGCCAATGAAATTACCGGCTGGCCGGGTTTCGAGGCTCATTTTGTCACCGAAGGCATTCAGCGTCAGCCACAATTGGCATCGACCTTGCAACGGATCGCCCTTTACGGGCACCGCGAATTTTACGATGGCAAGCTCGCCCGACGCATTGCAAACGGTCTGGAGGCCGCGGGCAGCCCGATCCGTTTGCACGACCTGCAAAGGACGACCGCGCAGATGGTCGATCCCGTGTCTACGGTCTATCGCGGCATCGAACTTCTGGCGCCACCGCCACCATCTCAAGGGGTAACGACGCTTTGCATCATGGGCGTCCTGTCGAATTTCGATATGGCCGATATCGATCCGTCATCTGCGCAGTTCTATCATCTTTGCATCGAAGCGGTGAAGCAGGCCTTTCTTGAACGAGGCGCGATTGCCGACCCGGATTTCGTGGCGCAGGCTTGCTGTGACTGGTTGAGCGAAGCCGTTCTTTCGCGCAAGGCCGCAGCAATCGACCGTGGAATTGCCCAGCCCTGGCCTGCTGTTCATCAAACCGGCGATACGGTTTACCTTGCGGCTGTCGATAACGAAGGACGATGCGCCAGTGTCTTGCAAAGCACCTATTATGATTGGGGAAGTGGCGTATTGCTGGAGGACACGGGCATCCTTTGGCAAAATCGCGGCGCAGCGTTCAGTGTCGATCCTGTGAGCCCGAACGGTCTGGCACCGGGGAAAAGGCCGTTCTATACGCTCAACCCCGGCATCGGCTTGAAAGACGGCAAGCCGCATCTTCTGTATGGCACCCAAGGCGCGGATGGACAGCCGCAGACATTGGCGTTGCTGTTGAGCCGGTTGATCGACCATGGTTTCGATCCGCTTTCTGCACTCTCCACACCCCGGTTTTTGCTCGGGCGAACCTTTTCCGATGTCAGAGACAATCTCAAAATAGAGGCGTCCGTGGGCGCCGATATCATCGCGACATTGCATGCGATGGGCCATGAAACCATCGCCATACCTGCGCTCAATGCGCTGGCCGGGCAGGCGGGAGCGATCCGAATGGACGGTGATGGCAGGATCGATGGCGCGCATGATCCCCGCAGCGACGGCTGTGCAATCGGTATTTGAGGCTGAAATGGTGTTTGATCTCGTTTTTCGAAATGCGCAACTGATCGACAAGCCGCGTCCCGTGGATATCGCGGTCAAGGGTGGCCGCATCGCGGCAATTGGCGCCCATATGAGGTGCGATGCCGTCGCTGAGGAACATGTAGAAGGACATGTTGCATTTCCCGGCTTCGTTGACGCGCATGTCCATCTCGACAAGGCTTGCATTCTGGAACGCTGCACAATCTGCGCCGGGACATTGGAAGAAGCTGTGCGCGAAACGGCAAAAGCCAAAAGCGGATTTTCCGAAGAAGATGTTTTCGACCGCGCGTCGTCCGTCGTCCGCCAGGCCATCGTTCACGGCACGACGCGCATGCGGAGTTTTGTAGAGATCGACCCTCGCGCCGGCATGCGCTCATTCGAGGCTATAAAGCGCGTTCGAGAGCGGTTCTCGTTCGCGATTGATATCCAGATTTGTGCCTTTGCCCAGGAAGGCCTGACGCAGGAGCCTGAAACGGAGCAGATGCTGGACGAGGCATTGCGCACCGGTGCCGATCTTATCGGCGGTTGTCCCTATACCGATCCGCGACCGGATGAGCACATAAGACGGATTTTTGCGCTGGCCAAAAAACATAACGTGGATGTGGATTTTCACCTGGATTTCAGCCTCGATCCGGCAAAGACCGACTTGCCAGCCGTTATCGAAGCGACACACGCGCACAACTACGGTGGCCGCGTGACGGTCGGCCATGTCACCAACCTTTCTGCGCTCGATCCGGTGGCGCGTTCGGTCATCGCACGCAACATCGCCGCTGCCGGCATTGCCGTCACGGTTCTGCCCGCGACGGATCTTTTCTTGATGGGGCGAGATCGTCAGTCGAACATTCCGCGTGGCGTCACGCCCGCGCATCTGTTTCTGGCCGACGGGGTACAGGCAGCCATCGCCACAAACAACATTCTCAACCCCTTCACCCCATTTGGTGACACGTCACTGGCACGCATGGCAAATCTTTACGCCAATATCGCACAGCTTTCCCGTGATCAGGATATCGACGATGTCTTTGCCATGGTGAGCGCACGCGCCTCGGCTCTCATGCGGGCTGATTACGGTTTGGTCGTGGGTGCCCCTGCCGATATCGTCATTCTTGACGCTCATGATCATCGAACCGCAATCCGATCTATCGCGCCGACGCTTGCCGGGTGGAAGGGGGGTAAAAAGACCTTCGTCCGCGCTCTTCCTGAGATCTTTGAAGTGTGAAGGCGCTGGGTTTGCGGTCTGTCGGCTTAAAGCTTGTGAGCCAAGGCAATCGCATCGGCAACAGCGTCACGCTGATCCGTTAACATGCTAGTCGCCACGCGTATATGGTGGCTGGGCAGGATTGAAAATTTCGAGCCTGGATTAACCGCGATCCGCCTGGCAGCCAACGTCACCAGAGCAAAGGGCTCGGACTCAACGGGAATCCATAGTGCAAGGCCACTCCCATTCTCGACATTGACGCCCCGTGCTCGAAGGGCAGCTGCAAGCCCGGTGCAGCGCTCACGATAGTGCTCGCGGGCGCGCGCAATTGTCTCCCATGTCGATGGCTGGTTCAACAACCATGCGGTCGCGCCTTGCAAGATGCGGCTGGTCCAGCCCGAACTGAAGCTTCTGTATGACTGGATCTGCCCGATGATTTCGGCTGTGCTGGATAAAATCGCCAGCCGCAGATCTGGGCTCAGCGTTTTGGAATAGGATACGATGTGGATCGTCCTGTCAGGAAACCGCCCTCCCAGTGACCGTGGCGCGTCGGGCGAAAGATCGGCCGTTCCGTCATCCTCCACGATCAACGTGCCGGACCCTTCCAGAATGTCGCCAAGAGCGCCGAAGCGTTCTACACTCACTGACCTGCCGGTGACGGAGTGAATTCTCGGCTGAAAGAGAAAGGCCGCTGGCCGGTGCGCCATCGCCTCCTGCAGCGACCATGGCAGGGGGCCTTGTTCATCGCATTGAACAGGCAGGATAACCACGCCGATATCCTCAAGGATATCCAGCAGTCGCATCGCGGTAGGGTGTTCGATCGCCACCGCAGAGCCTGGTCGCACCAGTGCGTGCAAGAGGGTGTAAA
The DNA here is from genome assembly GCF_014196515.1 of Rhizobium skierniewicense. Taxonomy (GTDB): domain Bacteria; phylum Pseudomonadota; class Alphaproteobacteria; order Rhizobiales; family Rhizobiaceae; genus Agrobacterium; species Agrobacterium skierniewicense. The sequence continues at coordinate 16,582 of NZ_JACIDV010000003.1, forward strand.
TCGCGTTGTATCCGCCGTTCGTGGCCAAAAATGCCTCGGCTGCATAGGGCCATGTTTTTTCGGCGGCTTCCCGTAATTCGGGCACGATCCGGCTGCGCTCATAACTGTTGGTTCCCGTTGCCGATGCCCCGTGCGCCATTGCCTGGGCCAGTTCAGGAAGGAGCGCAGGATCGGGAACCGCGAGTGTCAGGTCGATAGAGCCTGCTCCGTAGTTGCCGGAACTTGCGAGCCGTTCCGGCTTGGCAACAAAGCGCTCGCCGCATACCCACGTACCGTTTCGCCCCCGCCCGGTGATGATTTTCTGTTGACGCAGCTCACTCCATGCTTCTGAAACCGTGGCAGGACTTACGCCGAGTTCATAGGCAATATCGCGAATGGCCGGTAAGCGAACGCCCAAAGGAAGGACACCAGCGCGCACCAAGGCACTGGTTTCCATCGCTATTCCGCGTTTCGTGCGATTGGTTATTTTTTCAGCAAACCAAGCAGCAGAAATGATGTCGCTCATTTTTCAGTCACCTTTAAATGTTCAATAACAAAATAACATTTGTGATCTATCAAATGAACATTTAATTTCGGTCTGGTGAAAGAAACCGTGAGCTTGAAAATGCCGTTGAAAATTCGTCTCGCATTGCGTGACTGGGACTATATGACGCCGCTGGTTCTGGGCGATGTTTCGTCTTTCCGCCTTAAGGTCGAAGTGGACCGCGTTGGTACGCTGGTCTCCAACCTTGCGACCGACGAGCGCCACGATGCCGCCGAAATGTCGTTCAGCCGTTATGCGCAGATGCGCCATGATGGCGAGGATCATGTCATCGGCCTGCCGAATTTCATCATGCGGGGTTTTCGTCACCGCTGTATCATCACGACGAAAGAGAGTTCAGTTCACCGTTTGAGTGATCTGGCAGGTAAAAAAATCGGCGTTACGGGCTGGCGGGATTCTGGCAACACGTGGACGCGCGCGGCGGTTCGTCGCGAAGGTGTCGGCGTGGAAGACGCCATGTGGTATGCAGGTCGCCTGACCGAAGCGCATCCGATTACCGACCGGCTCGATGGCTTTTGTCGACAAGGGCGGATTGAGGCTGTCCCCGCAGAGCGCCCGATGGTGGAGCTTCTTCGTGAGGGCGGCCTTGACGCGATTTTTACGCCCTTTATGCCAGAAGGTTTTTTTGACAAGGCATCGCCGTTCCGTCAGGTGCTGGCCGATTATCGCGCGTCCGAAATCGCTTATCTAAACGATGTCGGTTATGTCCCGGGCATGCATCTGATCGGGATCAAGGCGGGCATCGTTGTGGACAATCCATGGGTCATGGATGAACTCAGCCATATGATCGACGAGTCCCAGCGTATCTGGTTGGCGAAACGTGAAAAATATGCCGATACGACGCCATGGATGATCGATGAATTGAGCCGCTGCGCTGCTGATCTGCCAACGGGCTGGAACAAGAGCGGGATGGCCGCGAATGAGGCAATGATTTCTGATTTCGCAGAAGAGCTATACGAGCAGAAAATTCTGCCTCGGCGCCTGTCGCCCGCCGATCTCTTTCCGAAATTTGCATAGATATCGATAAACAAGGGGAATGCCGAAATGACAATCAAAATGGTGACATCGACTGTGCTTGCGGGTCTACTGTCTGTAACGATGAGCCTTGCTCAGGACGCAGCAATTCCGGCCCAGAAAAAGGATGAGGCGCTGCATGCGCGTCTGCCGGAAAAAATTCGGACCGCTGGCGAGATGATATCCGTCAACAATGGCTCGTTTCCGCCCTATGAAATCGTGACTGGTACGCAGATGACCGGCGCCAGCGCCGATCTGACAGAGGCGCTTGGCCAGATCCTCGGTGTCAAGATCCATCATGCGACAGTGGGCGGCCTGCCAGCCCTTCTTTCCGGCGTCAATTCAGGCCGGTACCAGTTTGCATTCGGGCCAATCGGCGATTTCAAAAGTCGCGAGGAATCCAATGATTTTGTCGACTGGGTGCAGGAATTCGTCGTGTTCGCGGTTCAAAAGGGCAACCCCAAAGGCATCGTTTCGCTTGATACGGCATGTGGCCATCGCATCGCGGTGATGGCGGGCGGTTCAGCCGAACGGGTCATTCAGGAACAGAATAAAAAATGCAGCGCCGATGGCAAGCCTATCGAAGTGCAGTCCTTTACCGACCAGCCAAGCTCAATCCTTGCTGTCCGCTCCAAACGTTCCGATGCGTTTTTCTCGTCACAGGCACCGCTGACCTATTTTGTCAGCCAGGCGAACGGTCAGTTGGAACTCACAGGCGTCGGTGAGAAAAACGGCTTCGATAGCCTCTATCAGGGTGCAGTCGTTCCCAAGGGCTCGCCGCTCGCAGCCGTGCTGCGCGATGGTGTCAAAGTTCTCATGGACAACGGAACCTATGCCACGATCATGAAAAAGTGGGGTCTTGAAAACAATATGCTGAAAGAGCCCGGCATCAATCTCGGTGGGGCGCTGCCAAAATGATCATGGACGCCAGAACCAGCGTGTCGTTATCCGGCGATGGGTCCGAGAGAGATGTGGCAAACGCTCACACTCCGTTTCGCTATGACCGCTTCGCGCTATGGGCCATCATTGCGCTCGTCGTGGTCAATTTTGTCTGGATCGTCGCCAACAACGAAAATTTCGGCTGGTCGATCGTCGCCGCCTATTTCTTCGACCCCACCGTTATTCAGGGCCTTTATGTAAGCCTCGGCTTGACCGTGGTTGCCATGATCATCGGTGTTATGTTGGGACTGTTGCTGGCGATTGCGCGCATGTCCACCGATGGTCTGGCAAGCTCTTTTGCGTCGCTTTTCATCTGGTTTTTCCGGGGAACGCCGCTGCTCGTCCAGCTCATCTTCTGGTACAATATGTCGACCTTGTTTCCAGAACTTTCCATCGCAATCCCGTTCGGCCCAACCTTGGCGAGTTGGGATACCAATTCGGTGATCACACCGATGACGGCGGCCATCGTCGGCCTGGCGCTCAACGAAGCGGCCTATATGGCAGAAATCATTCGTGGTGGGCTGTTGTCCGTGGATCGTGGGCAGGCCGAGACAGCCGAAGCCTTCGGCATGACGCGGGCGCGCGCTCTTCGCCGCATCATCATCCCGCAAGCCATGCGCTCCATCGTACCTCCCACCGGCAACCAGTTGATCAGCATGATCAAGGCGACGTCGCTGGTCAGCGTCATTGCCATGGCCGATCTGCTCTATTCGGTTCAGTCGATCTACAACCGGACCTTTGAAATCATCCCGATGCTGCTGGTTGCGGTCATCTGGTATCTGTTGATCACCTCCGTTCTCAATGTGGGACAAGCCTATATCGAGCGGTATTATAGCCGTGGTGACCGTCGCAGTGACCCCGCCGCCAAGCCCGCCGCACCGGCGATTATCGAGGAGGCCAGCCATTGATCGCAGCAGACACCAGAGAGCCGCTCGTCAGGGCGCGCAATGTTCACAAGTCCTATGACCAGCTGGAAGTGCTGAAAGGCATCGATCTCGATGTCGTGCCGGGCGAAGTCGTCGCCATTCTCGGTCCTTCCGGTTCCGGGAAGTCGACTTTCCTGCGCTGCATCAATCACCTTGAATCCATCAATCAAGGATCGATCGATGTGGATGGTGACCAGATCGGCTATCGCATGCAGCGCAACCGGTTGGTCAAGCTGTCGGCAAATGCCATTGCTGCACAGCGCCGCAAGATTGGAATGGTATTTCAGAGCTTCAACCTCTATCCGCATCTGACAGTGCTTGAAAATATCATCGAGGCGCCGGTGGGCGTACATGGCGAGACAAGGGCTGCTGCGATCCAACATGCCATGCAGCTTCTGGAACGGGTCGGACTTTCTGATAAGGCAGAAAACTATCCGCGCCAGCTTTCAGGTGGCCAGCAGCAGCGTGTTGCAATCGCTCGCGCACTTGCCATCAGACCCAAGCTGATGCTGTTTGACGAACCAACCTCGGCACTCGATCCCGAGCTGGTGGGTGAAGTGTTGAACACCATGCGTGATCTGGCCCGTCAGGGTCTCACGATGATCGTGGTTACGCACGAAATCAGCTTCGCGCGCGAGGCGGCGGACCGGGTTGTTTTTATGGATGGCGGCCACATCGTGGAAATGGGCAGTCCGGAAGAGGTGATCGGCAACCCGCAACACGAGCGCACAAAGACTTTTCTATCCCGCTTCCTTTAGGTTTGCGCCCCAATTCCCCGCAACTTCGTCGGTCTTTCGACTGCCGCTCTTTTTCCAGATATTGGAGGAATGTCATGCTCAACGATAACAGATATGCCCGTGTTTCCGATCTCGAACCGATGGAAGCGGACATGAAAGAAACGCGCCAGTACCTTCACGCCCACCCTGAACTGTCGCGGGAGGAAACGGAAACCGCGCGCTTCGTTGCCGAAAAGCTGGAAGCCTGGGGTTATGAGGTCACCCGCAATGTCGGTGGCCACGGCGTCGTTGCATGTCTGACGAACGGTAGCGGTAAAAAGAGCATTGGCATTCGCGCGGATATGGATGCGCTGCCGATTCTGGAAGAGACAGGATTGCCCTATGCCAGCAAGACACCCGGAAAGATGCATGCCTGCGGCCACGATGGCCACACGGCAGTGCTGCTGGGCGCCGCAGAGTACCTGGCCAAGACACGCCATTTCGACGGAACGGTCACGCTGATCTTTCAGCCCGCCGAGGAAAATGGAAAGCCGAGTGGCGCGCAGCAGATGATCGCCGACGGCCTGTTCGACCGGTTTCCCATCGACGCGATCTTCGGTCTGCACAATCACCCCGGTGCCGCGGAAGGAGCATTTCTGTTGCGGTCGGGCCCAATGATGGCCTCGTCCGATACGGTGAAGATGACGATTAAAGGCAAGGGAGGCCACGCGTCTCGACCGCATCTGACGATCGATCCTGTCGTCATCGCCTGCAATCTTGTCGTTGCGCTCCAGACCGTGGTGTCACGCAACATCGATCCGACGCAGACAGCCGTGGTGACGGTTGGCACCATTCACGCTGGAGAGGCCGTCAACGTCATTCCCGAATATGCCAAGCTCGCGCTGAGCGTGCGCTGCTTCAAGCCCGGCATCCGTGACGTGCTGCAAGCGCGGATCACAAAACTAGCGGACGCGATTGTGGAAGGGTTCGGGGCTACGATCGACATCGACTATGAACACGGCTACCCGGTCGTTGTGAATTCGGAAGCTGAAACCGTGTTCGCCCGTACCGTTGCCGAAGAACTGGTCGGCGCCGAAAACGTTTCAACCTGCAATCTGATCCCGGGCAGCGAAGACTTCGCCTATTTTCTCGAACACAAGCCAGGGACATTCCTACGCCTCGGCAATGGCGTCAATTCGTCGACATTGCACAGTTCGAAATATGATTTTGCTGATGGTAGTCTGACTGTGGGCGCTGCGATGTGGGCAAGACTCGCGGAGCGGTTTCTCCAGGCTTGATTGTCTGGCTGAGGTGCCGGCGCGCTGCTTACAAGACAAAAAGCGCACCGATTGCCATCGGTGCGCCTTGAACATCATCTCAGAAAGTCGATGAGATCCTGGTTGAGTCTGTCGGGAACGGTAGCGAACAGGCCATGGGGTTCGCCTTCATATTCGATGAGTTTTGCGCCTGAAATGCCGTTGGCGGCTGCGCGCCCAGATGGCTCGATTGGCACCGTCTTGTCGCCAGTGCCGTGGATCACCAGTGTTGGTACGGTAAACGCCGAAAAATCAGGTCTGAAGTCGGTTTTTCCGAAGGCATCCACGCACTCTACCGTCGCCTTGGGACTTGCCATGACACCCAGAACGAAGGACCAGTCAAGAATGCCCTGGCTCACAGGGCTGGTCACGAAGCCAACACCATAGAATGTCTTTGCGAAGCTCTGAAGGAACGCAAAGCGGTCCTTTCGGATGTCTTTTTTCATATCCTCGAAGACGCTGCCGTCCACGCCATAGGGGTTTGTCTCATCTTTCAGCAGGTAACCGGCGACGGACGCCACGAGAACGGCTTTGGAGACTTTGGACGCACCGTGTCTGGACAGATACCGCGCGATTTCGCCACCACCCATGGAAAATCCGACGAGTGAAACGTTTTGCACGTCCAGACTGTCGATAACAGCCGAGAGGTCATCAGCGAAGGTGTCATAATCGTAACCGCTTGCCGGATGGCCGGACTGGCCAAATCCGCGCCTGTCATAGGTGATGACACGGAACCCCGCTTCAAGGAGCGCCACGGTCTGGTACTCGAACATATCGCCTGTCAGCGGCCAGCCGTGGATGAGAATAACGGGGTTACCGTGACCCATGTCCTTGACGTGTAACTGCGTACCGTCTTTTGCTTCTACATATGCCATCTTGTCAAACTCCCGTTGTCGATGCTGGGCGGTAAAGGTGTTTGCGACGCGACAGGTTCCTACGGAGAACCAAATATCTTTGAATACAATGATAAATGGATCAATCAGTCTTGATCGCCGTCGCGCGTTTCCATCGCGAGGTCATGCAATGCTTGCGTATCTTCGGGGTCATATTCTGCAGTCAGAATGACGCTGAGAAACGCCGCGCGCGCGATTTCCTTCTTTGTCGCCTGCGGGTGTTGGTTTTTCACCGCATCGATCAGAGCTTTTGGTTTCATGCCGGGCTCCGCCAGACCCTTGATGGTCTCGGCTATTTTTTCGATTTCTCGCAGTTTGCCTTCGCGCATTTCGTGTCTCCGCTCGTTGTGCGGCGGCAAGGTCGCATTGTTTCATGAGCGTTATGTGAAATGCGCGACGATGATCGGGTGAATCACGTCTTGCGGTGCGGGTCGTCCCGATCAACGCCGAAATGATCGAAAATCATATCGACATTGCGACGGTGGGACTTGAAATAGAGGTCGAAGATGTCGCCCAGCAGCGGGACGCTGCCAACCATGGAATCTAGAGCAACGTTACCAACCATGCGGGCCAGTTTTTCTGGCGGAATACCAAGGCGGCGTGCTTCGTTTACGATGTAAAGGCCGACCAGCGCGCCTGCGCCGTCTCCAACGAGAGGCACGAGGCCCAAGATGGAATCTGCACCAAAGCGAAGGCGGGTTCCAGGAATGCCGATGGCTGTGTCCATCAGACGGGCAACGCCCGAGAGTCGCCGCAGCCGACGCAGTCGTACTGCAGTGTCAACGAACTCATGTGCGTTATCACCACCGGCGTGGCTGGCATTCCATGTTTTTTCGGCCATGATGTGCTCCATCAGCAAACGGTAAAATATCCCTCTACATGAATGGGGACGCCGATGCCGCTGTTCAAGTCTTGGTGTTGACGATTGTCCCTGTCGCATCACTGATCGCGTTGGCAAACATGCAGTGTGCCCTTTTGTATTGTGTGCCAAGTTTATCGCGCAGCGCGCAACTTCTCTTTCCCGAATGCATTTCATAGACTACATGTATCAATGAGGGGATCGCCGCCGCGGCAATCCAGAGCGGATGCCGAATTTGACACGTCACGAAACGAACGATCCGCGCCTCGCTGAGCTGCAATCCTACGGCATACTGGATACGCCGCCCGAAGCTGGCTTCGACGATATCGTTGGCCTTGCCACGCTGTTGTGTGATGCGCCAGTAGCCCTCGTGAGTTTCGTCGACAGCGACCGGCAATGGTTCAAGGCACGCAAGGGTTTCGATCCCTGCCAGACGAACCTTGAAAGCTCCGTGTGTCGTCATGTGTTGGGCATGACCCAAATCCTCGAAGTGCCTGATCTGACCAAAGACCCGCGTACGGCAAACAACCCTTTGGTCGTGGATGCGCCGCACATTCGATTCTACGCAGGCGCACCGCTCATCACATCGAACGGGCATACGCTGGGCACTTTGTGCGTGCTGGATCACATACCGCGACCTCAGGGCCTGACGGAACCGCAGCGAGGCGGACTTGAAGCGCTTGCGCGTCAGGTCATCATGCAGCTGGAACTGCGCAAGTTGGCCACGGACCGCACGCGCATGCTTGCCGAGCGGATAGAGAACCAGGCGCAGTATCAGGAAGTCTCTGAAAAGCTAGCCGCGGCCCAGAGAGCTGGCGGCGTGGGCCTTTTCACGCTCGATATCGCGACCAACATGGTCAAGGGAACGCAGGAATTTTCGCGCACATTCGGCCTTGAACATCTGGATGAGCGCCCGGCACAGGAGCTGGAAAGCCTTGTGATCCCCATGGATGACATGCTGGTCTCTCACGAGGAGAACCGACGGACAGGTGAAGCTCCGACCGATGTGGAATATCGAATTCGAAAAGCCGACACGGGGGAAATCCGCTGGATCGCACGAAAAGGCGATTTTCAATTCGATGATAGTGGTCGCCCGGTCGGGTTCATAGGCGTTACGCGTGACATCACCGCGCGCAGGCAAGTCGAAGAGAAGTTGCGTAAAGCGCAGGAAACGCTGGAGCTTGCTCTTGACGTGACGGAGATGGGGACATTCGATTACGACCTCGTCGCAGACACTCTGGTGTGGGATGATCGGTGCCGCACATTGTTTGGGTTGCCGCCAGATGCCGACGTCGACTATCAGACTTTTTTGACGGGCCTGCACCCGGATGACCAGGAGCGGACGCATGAAGCCGTCAAGGCTGCGATAGACCCGCAGGGCGACGGCATTTTCGATGTGGAATATCGTACGATCGGATTGGTCGATGGTGTGGAGCGATGGGTCGCCGCAAAGGGCAAAACCTTCTTCCACGGTACGAACGCGCTTCGCTTCATCGGTACTGTCAGAGATATTACGCGGGCAGGGGAGGCGCAACGCCGCCTGCGCGAGGCGGAAGAGCGTTACCGCTTCGCCAGTCGCGCGACCAACGACGCAATTTGGGACTGGGATTTCGAAACCAATTTCGTCCTTTGGAACGAGGCTTTGACCACCGCCTACGGCCATGAACCGGATAGGGTCGAGCCGACGGGTGCATGGTGGATCGATCATATCCACCCAGATGACCGTCAGAGGATCGATCACTCGATACACGCCGTCATCGACGGGACTGCCACTGAATGGACCGATGGCTATCGCTTCAAGCGGGCTGATGGCACCTATGCGCCGGTCTTTGATCGGGGCCACGTTATTCGAGACGAACAGGGTCGCCCACGCCGGATGATTGGCGCGATGCTGGACCTGACCCGGCTACAAAAGGCAGAAGCGGAACTGCTTGAAAGCCAGAAACAGCTTCATGTCGAGCGCGGTCTTCTCGAGGCCGTCGTCCAGCAGGCGCCTATCGGAATATCCATCATTTACGCCGATGGTCACGAGACGTTCAACACCCGGCTTGAACAGATGTTCGGTCAACAGGTAACGACAAAAGGCGGAGTTCTTTCGCTCGGAGTGCTCGTTCCTGATGCAGCGGAGGCCGAGCGCCTCATCGAACATCAGAACGAGCGGGGCGAAAACCGCAGATACGAAGTGACGACCACGCCTGTTCGAGACCACAGCGGTGGCATTCTGGCGACGCTGGCTCTGGTCATTGATGTCGAGGATCGCAAGCAGGCAGAAGAACGACGCGCCCTGCTCAACCGCGAGCTTTCTCACCGGCTCAAAAATTCACTGGCCATCGTCCAGTCCATCGTGAGTCAGACGTTGCGGTCGGCACCCGATGTGAAGTCGGCGCAGAGGACGCTCGCGCCGCGCATCAATGCACTGGCAACGGCCCATGAAACATTGTTGACGGGTCATCGCGATGCTGCCCTTGTGGCGGAACTCGTGAGATCTGCCACATCCATCCATGCCGGTAGCGACCGTATCAGCGCAAAAGGCCCAGATGTTCTGCTTGGTCCGCAAGCCTCGCTTGCGCTATCCCTTGTCCTTCACGAGCTCTCTACCAATGCCTTGAAATATGGCGCCCTTTCTGTTGCGGAGGGACGCGTGGACATAAGCTGGAGCGTCGAAGGGGCGTCTCCGGACACCCCGAAAACACTGAGGTTCACGTGGACCGAAGAGGGTGGTCCGCTCGTGACCGCGCCGCAGCAACGCGGGTTCGGTACCCGGTTGATCGAAATCGGCCTTGGTGCCGGCCAACGGGCGTCGCAGATTGATTACCGCCCTGAAGGGCTGCACTACGAGGCGGAAGCGGAATTATCTGCGCTGGAGGCCAAGTGAGTCTCAAGATGTCGGTGCGTCCCTGAAGTGCTTGTTTCCTCAAAGAGCCGCAGCTCGCGACACATGGACGATCAAGTTGGTTTGAGTACCGCAAATGGCAAGGCGCTGTTGTTTGACAAAGCAAACGAGCGCCGTATCGTAACTTTGTGGCAACACAAGCAAGATCAGGCTGAAAACATATGGCAAGCAGGAATAGACCGGTTTTTGTCGCCGAGAGGGTCGCTCGACCGGGCTGTATTACGGGTGAAACGCCCGTCTGGGAGCCGGATCGGTCGCGGGTGACGTGGGTCGATGCACCCGGTCTTGCCCTATATCGTATGACCTATCCGAATGGTGTCATGCAGCGGTTCGATCTTCCGGTCAAAATCGGCGCTCTCGCCATCCGGGCAGGTGGCGGTTTCATTGCATCTACCGAACGCGGGTTTGCAACGTTGACTTTGGAAGATGACGCCGTTCAGCTCGATTATGCCGGTGGCCCGAACCTCGAACCCGGCTGGCGCATGAATGATGGGGCCTGCGATCGACAAGGGCGTTTCTGGTCCGGCTCCATGGCGCCGGATACGTCCGCACCGGGTGCATTCGGCACGCTTTTCAGCATTGGGCAAAGGGCTGAAATTGTTGAAAAAGGCGGGCGTTTTCGCACTCAAAACGGTCTCGCCTGGAGCCCGGACGGCTCTTCCATGTATGTTTCGGACTCCAACCCGCTCAATCCGCATGTCATGCGGCATGACTTCGATACAGAGACGGGAGAGATCGGTGCAGGGCACCTGTTTGCCGATCATGCTACGCTCGGAGGACGCCCGGATGGCGCGGCCATGGATATCGATGGCTGCTATTGGATTGCCGCGAGCGACAGCGGGCGCATCCTTCGTATGACGCCGGCCGGTGTCATCGATGCGGAAATCCGCGTCGATGTGCCAAACGCCACCAATATGTGCTTTATCGGTAAGGATCTCAAAACGGCATTTATCACGTCCTTGCGGGCTGGCGGCAGCGGCCCCGGCGGTGATGTCTATGCCGTTGATCTTCCTTTCCAGGGGTTGGCCGAGCCTCTCTTTCAACCCGAATAGCTTCGCGCCAAAGCCTCAAATCCGATCTGATCGCGGACTTGGCATCTTTTCTCGTGATGGTGGATTGTTGAACTGGTGGAGAATATCCGCAGCGATCAATTGCCGCCCATGTGCTGTGGCTCAAACATCTCAAGCAGTCCCGTATATCGCTTGGAGACAGGTGACGCGTAGGCGCCACTTTTTGCGGTGGTGAGGCCAAGCGTTATCAAGGCTTCTGCCTGTTTGACGGCACAGGCGACACCATCGATCACGGGAACGTCGAATTCGTTGCGTAACTCTGCGGTCAGATCTGCCATGCCAGCGCAACCAAGAACGATCGCCTCGGCTCGATCCTCAGTAAGCGCAGCTCTGATCTCTAGGCGCAGCTTGTCGCGGGCGTGAGAGCTGGGGTGTTCCAGCGAGAGCACCGGAATATCTGCCGCACGAACATTGCAGCGGCCCGACATTCCGTAACGATGGACGAGGTGTTCCAGTGGTTGGCGCGACCGCTCCATCGTCGTGACGATGGTGAACCTCTGGGCAATAAACGAGGTTGTGGCAAGGGCTGCCTCGCAGATGCCGACGACTGGAATATTGGCCAAAGCGCGGGCGGCATCCAAGCCGGTATCGTCGAAGCACGCTATGATCGCGGCCTGCGCACCTGCCTTCTCGCCCTTTGCTATTTCCATCAGCAGGCCAGGTACTGCGAAGACTTCGTCGTAATAGCCCTCGATCGATACCGGTCCCATCGAGGATGTGACAGCGCTGATTGTGGTGTCGGTACTCGCCACCCTCACAGCCGAATCCGCGATGGTTGCGGTCATGGTGGCCGTCGTGTTTGGATTGACGATGAGAATGCGCATGGATTTCACTTTATGACCGCAAACGGCGACGGTTGAGGTGGACGATGAGCCCGAGGGTGGCGGCAATAACGAGGAAAGAGAAAACCGTTGTCACTGTGCCCAAGGCGTAAAGCACCGGCGTTGTCACATTCGTCGTCATACCGTAGATTTCGAGTGGGAGCGTGTTGAAGGTGCCTGCCGTCATCAATGTGCGGGCAAATTCGTCATAGGACAGTGTAAAGCCGAAGAGACCGACGCCAATAAGGCTTGGCGCGATCATCGGCAACACGACATGGGCGAAGGTCTGCCATGAACTCGCACCCAGATCGCGGGCAGCTTCCTCGTAGGCCGGGGAAAAGCGGTTGAAAACGGCAAACATGATGAGGACTCCAAAGGGCAGGGTCCAGGTCAGATGCGCGCCAAAAGCGGATGTGTACCAGGAGGGCTCCAACCCCAATTGCTGGAAGACGACGCCGATGCCGAGCGAAATGATGATGGACGGCACCACGAGGCTTGCGACCGCCAGATAGAAAAGCGCAGTTGCGCCGATGAACCGGCGGCGGAAGGCGAGACCCGCAAGGAGGGACACGCCGACCGTTACCAGCATCACCATGATCCCAAGCGTGGCAGAGCGCTTGAAGGAGCCACCGAAGTCTCCCACCGCCTGGGTTTCAAAGAGGTTGGCAAACCAGCGCAGCGATACGCCGTTCAACGGGAATGTGAGACCCCCGTTCGGCCCTTGGAACGAAAGGATGAGGATTGCTGACAACGGGCCGTAAAGAAACAGCACGAAGATGGCAAAGAAGATCGCCAGAATATAAAACTCGCGGCCGCGTTTATCGCTGTGCATCTCAAAGCTCCTTGCGGATATCGACGATGCGCAGAATGCCGGCAACCATCATCAAGACGAGAACGAGCAGCACCACGGCGTTGGCGGCTGCGGCGGGGTATTGCAAAAGCGACATCTGGTTCTTCATCATCAGCGCAACCGATGCGCTCTGCCCGCCGGACATGACCTGCACCGTCGAGAAATCAGCCATGACAAGTGTGACGACGAAGATAGTACCGATCGCCATGCCGGGCTTTGCCAGGGGGAAAATGACATTGGTCAGTGTCTGCCAGCTGGTGGCTCCCGCATCCCGCGCGGCCTCGACCAGGGATTTGTCGATGCGCATCAGCGTGTTGAAAATCGGCGTGACCATGAAAAGCGTGTAAAGATGAACCATGGCAAGCACCACCGCAAAGTCCGAGTAGAGAAGCCATTCCACGGGTTGCGACGTGACGCCCGTGCTCATCAGCGTTGAGTTGACCAGCCCGTTGCGACCCAGCACTGGTATCCACGATATCATGCGGATGATGTTCGACGTCAGAAACGGCACTGTGCAGACCAGAAAGAGCACCATTTGCATCGCACTGGTGCGGATGTGAAACGCCAGGAAATAGGCCACCCAAAAGCCGATGACGAGCGTAATGGTCCAGACCAGAAATGCATATTTCAGCGTGTTGAGATAGGTTTTCCACGTCACCCACGAGCCCAGCGTTTCCGCGTAATTCATCGTCAGAAAATCGGGATACATCTGGGCGAAGTCGTAATCCCAGAAGCTGACGACGGTGATCATGAGGATCGGCAGGAGCAGAAAGGCACCGAGAATGACAGCAAGAGGTGTGGCCTGCAGATAAGACACGAGCACCGGCGACAGGCGAAAGTTTCTGGCGTTGGTTTCGCCGATCTTTTCGGTTTCAGGGGACGTTACAGTCGCCATGATCTTTTCCTCTTAGCGCGCGATGCGTCGATGTCTGGAGAGGAGGGGCCGGTCGTCCGCGACAGGCTCCTCCCATGCTTTCAGTGGATTACGCCGCGATGAACTCGTTCCAGCGACGGACCATATAGCGGTCTTCCTCCATCACCGAGTTCCAGCAAGCAACATGACCCATCCGCTCTTCGAATGAACCGCCATCGCGCACTGCACCGGCCTTTTCCATGACCTTGCCATCGGGAGCGACGATATCGCCCTGTGCTGGCTTGCCTTCGATCCAGTATCCCCACTCGTCAGCTGACATGTGTTCCTTGGCCGTCTCCATGGCTGCCGAATAGTAGCCCTGACGGTTCAGATAGGCGCCGACCCAACCGGATGTGTACCAGTTGATGTATTCATAGGCGGCATCCAGCTTCGCGCCGGTGAGATGCTTGGCCAGACCAAGCCCGCCGCCCCATGAGCGATAGCCTTCCTTCAGAGGCTGGTATTTGCAGGCAATGCCTTTCGAGCGGACGGCAGCAACAGCCGGTGACCACATGGACTGGATAACCACCTCGCCCGATGCCATCAGATTGACGCTCTCATCGAACGACTTCCAGAACGCGCGGAACTGGCCTGCCTGTTTCGCTTCGATCAGGAATTCGATTGTCTTGTCGATCTCTTCCTTGGTCATGTTGCCCTTGTCGGCATATTTGATCTTGCCCATGGCTTCCATGATCATTGCCGCATCCATGATGCCGATGGACGGAATGTTCAAAATAGAGGTTTTTCCCTTAAACTTGGGATCCATGATATCAGCCCATGTCGATATCTCACGGCCCACCAGGTCAGGCCGGATGCCGAGCGTATCGGCATTGTAGATCGTCGGCATCATCGTGAACCATTCCGTTTCGCTCTTTGCGAACGTTTTGGTGCCGGGCTTTTCGACGAAGCCCACAGTGTGCGGTGCCGTGCCCTGGGCAATCACGCTATCCGGCTTCAGCTTGCCGTTTTTAAACAGCGGCACAACCTTGTCGTAATATTTGAGTTTCTTGACATCCATCGGCTGGATGACGCCTGCCGGGTAGACCTTCTTGAGAATCCAGTATTCGATATCGGCAATATCGTAGGAATTGGGCTGGGTTACTGCACGTTGGGCCGCCGCGTCGGAATCTGTCGCCGTCATCTCCAGCGTGATACCGAGGTCTGCCTTGCACTTTTCGGCAATGGCGTTGAGGTTGGATACACCGGTTCCGAACTGGCGGAGCGTGATGGGGTTTTGTGCCCAGATCGTCGGGAAGCCGGTGATGGCGCCGGAGCCCGCGGCAAGGCCCGCGGCGGCGGATGCCGTCTTCAAGAGCGTGCGTCTTGAAATGCTCGTTGTTTTCTTGGTTTCAGTCATTGCCTGTTCTCCTCTGTTTGGTTTTATGGTGGGCATCAGTTTTTCAGGCGCCCGAGAACGATTGCGTCCTCGCGTGCCCAGCAAAGCGGTATCGCTTCACCAACCTTGACGGGATTGGCGAAGAATTCGGTGTCCGTCAGAATGGCGGTAAAATCATCGATACCGGCGCCCGTGACAGACAGTTTGACGGACGAGCCCCGATATTCGATGTTGGTAATGGACCCGGTAAAGCCGAGTCCTTTTTCTGGAGGAGGGCCGATCCGGACATGATCGGTGCGCACGGCGATATCGGCTGTATCGGTCAACTCTCCCCGGTCGCCACTGGCTAGAAACTCTCCACCCGCAGGCACGGAAATCATCAAGGCATCTCCGACGATCTCGGTTATGCGCCCTGAGATGACATTGTGGTCGCCCATGAAGCGGGCAACAAAAGCAGTGGCAGGCTTTTCGAAGATGACGCGGGGATGTGCGGCCTGTTCGATGCGTCCGTCGTTCATGATGACCATGACATCGGCAAGTGCCATGGCCTCTTCCTGGCTATGGGTCACGTGCACGAAGGTGATGCCGAGCGATGTCTGGAGTTTTTTCAGTTCCGCACGCATCCGGATCTTCAAGAACGGGTCGAGCGCCGAGAGTGGTTCGTCGAGCAGCAGCGCTTCGGGATCTGTGATGAGAGCACGCGCCAGCGCGACACGCTGTTGTTGCCCGCCGGACAGTTGGGCGGGGCGACGCGTTGCGTAGGCTTCGAGTTGCATCAATTGCAACATCTCCATCGCCTTTGCGCGACGTTCGTCCTTGGCCACACCTTTCATTTTGAGGCTGAAGGCGACGTTGTCGATGAGATCGAGATGCGGAAACAGAGCGTAGGACTGGAACATCATGGCCGTGCCGCGTTTGGCGGGCGGCAGGTCGGTCACCACCGTATTACCAAGCCTAACATCGCCGGATGTAATGCTTTCGTGGCCAGCGATCATGCGAAGCGTGGATGTCTTGCCGCAGCCGGACGGGCCGAGCAGGCAGCAATAGGTGCCCGCCGGTATCTTCAGGCTTATAGGATGAACGGCGGTGGTCGTACCGTAGATCTTCGAGACGGATATGATATCGATTTCAGCAGCTTTGGTCATCCGGCGCTCCCTTGCGTCATGCAGTGGGAAGCATCAATCGTGCCAGTTTCGCTAAACCATTAAAAATACTTGATTAGTTTTGGTGGTGTCACATACGGTGTCGACGTCCGATTAAAAATGAAGCGATCGTTTTCGATCCATTGCGCAAATCGTATGCAATCCTGTAGTGAGATAAAAAACAATCTGCTTGGCATAGGGTGGCTTATCGCGGTAGAAAGACGAGGTGTTTGGACCAAGCGATGGCTATCAGCGAAAAACTCTTTATCTCAGATACGTCCCAGGAGGACCGGGCGCAGGCTATCCGCGAGTCCTTGCGCAATGCCATCATCGACCGACGGCTGACGCCGGGCACGAAGCTTTCTGAAAACGAAGTCGGTGCGCTGTTTGATGTCAGCCGCACGGTTGCGCGTGCAGCCTTGCAGATGTTGACCTTCGAAGGACTGGTCAAGACCGAGCGAAACCGGGGCGCCTTCGTGTCAAACCCCTCACCAGACGAAGCCCGGCAAATTTTTGCATCGCGTCGGCTGATTGAACCCGGGATCGTTGCCTGCGCTATCGAGCGGATCACGTCTACGGATATCGCGAATTTCCGCCGCCAGCTGGATGAGGAGGCGCGCTACATGAACGAGCGAGGCCCCACCGCTCGGCGCGGCGAAATAAAGGCCTCAGGTGACTTTCACCTCATGCTGGCGACCGTAGCGGGCAACGTCATTCTCCAGAAGTTTATGGACGAGCTCGTGGCGCGCTCCTCGCTGGTCATTGCCCTATACGGTCGCTCGGGTATATCGAGCTGCGGGCACTCGGAACATTCGGCCATGCTGGACGCTTTGGAAAAAGGTGATGGAAACAGTGCCAGCGCCCTGATGATCCGTCATATCGATCACATCGAAGCGGATCTCGATCTGAACCCCCGGCAGGGCCTTGGGCTTAAAGATGCTCTTGCGTCCCCATAAGCTGATCGTTCAAGATGCTCAGCGAGTTTGCGACGAACTGGGAGGGTTGATTGCATGATGACGACATTGGAGACGGGGCAGGCAAAAATTGCGCTGGTTACGGGTGGCGGAACCGGCGTTGGCCGGGCTATCGCAAAGGCATTGGGCGCTGCGGGATATACGGTCGTCATCTCAGGTCGACGCGAAGAGGTTATCAGAAGTGCTGCTACAGAACTCGGTGCTGAAACCGGGGCAGACTTCCTTGCCATTTCAGCCGATGTCGGCAATCCATCTTCCGTGCGCGCCTTGTTCGATGCGATTTCGGACACGTATGGTCGGCTTGATCTCTTGGTGAACAATGCCGGCATCAACGTGCCCAGTGTTGCAATCGAAGATCAGACTTTCGAGGATTGGAGTGCCATCGTGGCTGCCAATCTCACCGGCGCATTTCTGTGCAGTCAGCAAGCGTTCCGGCTGATGAAAAGTCAGAAGCCATACGGTGGCCGCATCATCAATAACGGTTCCATTTCTGCGACCACACCACGACCGAACACCGCGCCTTACACGGCGACCAAGCATGCCATTACCGGGCTAACAAAATCTCTGGCACTTGATGGACGCGATTTCGACATTGCCTGCGGCCAGATCGATATCGGCAACGCTTCGACCGATATGACCAAAAGGATGTCGAACGGCGTACGTCAGGCCAACGGTGAGGTGATGGTCGAACCGACCATAGATGCCACCCATGTTGCCAACGCCGTTGTCTATATGGCAAGCCTGCCGCTAGACGCCAATGTGCTGACGATGACGGTCATGGCGACAAAAATGCCGTTTGTCGGCCGGGGCTGATCCGCCAGCAATCGGTTCCTTAATCGCTTGGAATACCTGCCGGACGCAGTAAACGTCGCTGCGCACCGATACGGAACGGTGCGTTCATGGCGCCATATCCGACATATTGACCGCGCCGCTCGACAATCTCGAAGAAAAATCCTTCGCCAAAGGTCTGACTATAGATCTGGAAATACTCGCCATTGTCGTCGCGGTCGTAAAGAATGCTGGAGGCACGCAGCGCATCCGACAGTTCTGGTTCCAGGCCGAACCGTGCTTCGAGATCGTCGTAATAATTGCGCGAGATCGGCAGGGCGCGAAAGCCGCGTTGCTGGAGCGCCTTGGCGGTGGCAAAAATGTCGTTGGACGAGAATGCGATATGCTGGATGCTGGTGCCGAAGCCTTCCGCCAGAAACTTGCCTGCAAATGTCTTGCGGTTGTCGGCACCGTTCATGGTCAGTCGGAAGTCTGCCTTTGGCAGGCTCTCAATGGCCTGACTGCGCACAAGCCCGCCTGGCTCGACAACATCCACCATCGGTGTACGCCGCATGGAAAATATCGAGGTATAGAACAATAGCCAGGTGAGCATCTCGTCGTAGCGTGTTGTCTGCGCCAGATGGTCGATCCGCGTCAAACCCGCATCGCCCGGGCTTTCCGGTTCCAGAGGTGTAAATTCCTGTTTCCAGATCGATGCAAGGGCAGGAGAGTCGTCGAGGAAATAGATAACGCCGTTGCCGACACCCTGAATGGCGGGAATGGTGATCTCTCCGCTCTGTCTGGGTTCGATGAAGGTCTGTGCACCCATGGCGGCTGCGCGCTCCAGCGCAGCGTTCGCATCGGCAACTTTCATGCCAAAGGCATACGCGTTGGTGCCGTGCACGGAATAGGACGATCCTGCAAAGCTTTCGCCGGTGCTGTCGGTGTTGATGACGATGCGGATGTCGCCTTGCGTGTAGAGTTCGACCTCACGGTTGAGATGTCGCGCCGATTTTGAAAAACCAAGTGTCGCAAGCAGTGTTTCGAGCTCGGCCTTTTCGGTTGCTCCCGTGGTGAACTCCACGAACTCGACGCCTTCAGTCTCCACCGGGCTCGGCATGTCCGGCATGGATATGCGGATGTCCGGCTCCAACCGGCGCACCTGGTCCATGAGATAAATGAGGGACCGGTGTCCGTCTTCCGCGAGTAGGCGCGCAGACCCCCCACGAAATTGATCGTTGAAAATCTCCAGCGACAGTGGGCCGGAGTAGCCGGTCGCGGCAACAGCGCGCATGAAATCCACCACCGGCAGATCGCCTTCCCCCGGCATGTTGCGGAAATGGCGGCTCCAATAGAGAAGATCCATGTCGAACAAAGGCGCATCCGCCAGTTGCACGATGAAGATTTTATCGCCGGGTATCGAGCGGATTGAATTCGGATCGATTTTACGGGAAAGCGTATGGAAGCTGTCAAGAATGATACCGACATTGGCGTGGTCGGCGCGGCGCACCACCTCCCAGGCGTCGCGATGGTCGCTGATGTGGCGTCCCCAGGCCAAAGCCTCATAACCGACACGCAGACCGTGCTTTGCGGCACGCTCGCCCAGTTCGTTGAAATCGCCGGCAGCGCGGTCGATGCCGCCCAACGAAATCGGCGAGACGTTGGAGCAGATCAGCATCAGGTCGGTGCCGAGTTCTCCCATAATGTCGAATTTGCGCTCGGCACGCTCGAACGCACGCTGCCTGTGCTGGTCTGGCATGCCCTCGAAATCGCGGAAGGGCTGGAAAAGCGTGATTTCAAGGCCGTGGTCGAGAACCATTTTACGGACTTCGCGCGGGGAGGCATCGTAAGTGAGGAAGTCGTTTTCGAAGATCTCGACGCCTGAGAAACCTGCCTTTGCGATGGCCGCCAGTTTTTCGGGAAACTCCCCGCTGATGGAAACTGTTGCGATGGAGGTCCGCATGGGCAGCTTTTGCTGCTGAGTGCCGGGGATGACCATATTGCCTTCCTTTCCAGTGTTATGTACTATTTGGTTAATAACGGTGGTAATGGCTGGGGACGGGCCAACCGTGGATGGGTGGACAATGACCAAAGCCGCGACTTCTATCAACGCGAGTGTGACGCGGCAGGCAAAGCGGGATCCCGAGGGCGTGCGCCGCGATATTCTGTCGGTGGCGATGGAAGAGTTTTCCCAAAACGGTCTGTCCGGAGCGCGCATTGATGAGATTGCTGCGCGCACCCGCACGTCCAAACGCATGATCTACTACTATTACGGCGACAAGGAGGGCCTGTATCAGCAGGCTCTTGAAGAAGCCTATGCCAAGGTACGCGGTGGCGAAAGCGACCTTGAGCTTGACGACATGGAGCCGCGTGCGGCTCTCGACAAGCTCTGTCGTTTCACCTTTGAACACCATCGCCGCCATCCGTCGTTCATCCGTATGGTCATGATCGAAAATGTTCACCACGGACGGCATATGCAGGGTTCCGAGACGATCCGCCAGCTGAACCGTCCGGCTATCGAGGCTTTGGAAAGCGTGCTGGCCCGGGGCCAGAAGCAGGGCGTTTTTCGCACCGGGATAGAAGCGCTGGAACTGCACTGGCAGATCAGCGCACTGTCTTTTTTCAACGTCTCGAATGTCGCCACTTTCTCGTTCATCTTCGGCAACAGCCTGTTTACAGAAGACGGTCAGGAAGCCTTGTCGAAGCATGTCGCTGATATGGTGCTGCGCTATGTGCTTCGGGTCGATCATATCGGTGCTACAGAAAACGGCGGCTAGGGTTTTTGATCCCCTCGACGGTGATGCCCGGGACGTTGATATCGGACCAAACGACCTCAAAACCGCTCATGCCGCAGCCTCGATTTCACAGAGTTCTCTGAAGTGTGCACTCATGCGGGCAGGGTCCGGTTCCCGGCCAGAAAACAGCCGGAATGCCCCAACGGCCTGAAACACGGCCATGCCGCCGCCCGGAAGGGTCTTGCAGCCTTTTAGAGCCGCAGCAGCGAGCAATGCTGTCATCAGCGGCATGTAGACAATGTCGGCAACCCAGTGGCGGCTCTCGAGCAATGTCTCTGGCACCGGTATTCCGGGATGCGCTGGCATGCCCACAGGCGTTGCGTGGATCAGGCCATCGGCATGAGGAAGCGACTGCGAAGGGTCATCAACAGCGAAGGCCCTGATATCACCAAATCGCTCGTTGAGCTTTTCCGCAAGTTGTTTTGCGCGGTTAAGATCCTGATCGAATATGTCGAGATGCGCAATGTCGAGTTTCAACGCCGCATGGGCAACGGCCACGCCCGCGCCACCGGCGCCGATCAGCAAAGCACGGTCGCGCTTGGCGTTGGGCAGTCCGCGCTTGAAACTCTCGTAAAAACCGTACCAGTCCGTGTTGTGCCCGGTCCGTTTTCCATCGCGAAAAACGACGGTGTTGACCGCACCCAGCATGTGCGCATCGTCGGACAGTGTATGGAGGTGCGGAATGACCAGCTGTTTGAAGGGGTGGGTGATATTCACACCCGCAAAGCCACGCTTTTCCGCTTCATCCAGCAGCGCGGGCAAAGCGCTTTCAGGCAGTTCGCGGGCATGGATGTCGAGCAACTCGTAGGAATAGTCGATTCCATGGGCCGCCCCCTCGCGCATATGCATGGGCGGCGTTTTGGAAAGCTGGATATCGGCACCGATCAGGGCGACTTTCAAGGATGGTCTGTCTGTCATGGCGGAGCATTACTCATCGAATAAGGTGATGGGACAGGCACAGGGCAAGAAAGGCGCCCATCAGTGATGGGCGAGAATCTCACCCAGAAAGGTGCGCGTCCGCTGATGTTTGGGGTCGCGGAAGAACTCTTCGGGAGGAGCTTCCTCGATGATTTCGCCGGAGGCCATGAAGACGACCCGGTCGGCAACCTGACGCGCAAAGCCCATTTCGTGGGTAACGCAAATCATCGTCATGCCATCGCGGGCCAGACCGATCATGGTGTCGAGCACTTCCTTGACCATTTCCGGGTCGAGTGCCGACGTCGGCTCGTCGAACAGCATGGCCTTGGGTTCCATGCACAATGCACGGGCAATTGCCGCGCGTTGCTGCTGTCCGCCAGAAAGTTGCGCCGGGTATTTGTCCGCCTGGTCCAGAATGCGCACACGCTCGAGATATTTGCGTGCCGTCTTCTCGGCGTCGGCCTTCGCCAGACCTTTTGCCCGCATGGGCGCCAGCGTACAGTTTTCCAGAATAGTCTTGTGCGGGAACAGGTTGAAATTCTGGAACACCATGCCGACTTCCCGGCGCACCGTGTCGATGGCGCTGGCAGAACTCGTCAGCTTGGTTCCTTCGACCGTGATCGTACCCTCCTGGATCTCCTCCAGATGGTTGATGCAGCGGATCAGCGTCGACTTGCCGGAGCCGGACGGCCCGCAAAGAACGATTTTCTCGCCTTTGCGGACTGTCAGATTGATGTTTTTCAGCGCATGAAAGGCTCCATACCACTTTTCGACGCCTTCAAGGGCGATCAGCGGATCCTGAGCGGCGTTGGTTTGCGGCATGGTGACCTCCTGCTTACTTTACGGTGAAGGGAACGTCAGGCATTGATTCCGGGAAGGCCGGAACGTCGCGCTTCATCCACTTGGTGTAGATCTTTGCCAGTTCGCCATCGCCCTTGATCTGTACCAGGAAGGCATTGATGGTTTCGTTCCAGTCCTTTTCACCGGGACGCGTGGCAGCGCCGTTGTAAAGTGTCGTCAGGTCGAACTTCGTCTCATACTTGTCGGGCGCGGCGGCATTCAGACGATCGCCGTAGAACTGGTTGCCACCGACAACTTCGACCTGGCCGGAGATGAGGGCCTGAATGTTTGCGGCGTCGTCATCGAAGCGCAGGATGTTTGCACTTTTGGCACCTGCCGTGATTGCGGTGTCCATCGCGCTGGACTTCGGCACGCCGACGGCAACGCCAGAGAGGTCGTCGTAACCGGAGATATTCTTGTCCTTCGGACCATAGACGGACAGGACGTTACCGGCGTAAGGCTGCGAATACTGGATCGTCTTAGCGCGCTCTGCCGTCATGCCCATCGTGGCGAACAGGACGTCGACCTTTCCGGTCATCAATGCAGGAATGCGGTTGGCAACGGCCAGCGGGACGAACTCTACCTTCACGCCGAGGTAATCGGCAAAAGCCTTGCCGATATCGGCATCGAGACCGTCCTGAACGCCAGTGGAATTGACGAAGCCCCATGGGGAATTGTCACCCTGAATGCCGATGACGACCTTGCCCTTGGCTTTCGCGTCTTCGACCGAAGCCGCGGACGCATCGACCGGTGCCACGAATGGCAGGGCGACGGTTGCTGCGGCGAGTGCTAGCAGCATACGGCGGTTGAGTGTCATGCTCTTGGATTTCATCTTTTGCTCCTCCTTACAAAGCTGATGATAAATTAACGAGATGCGGTTTGAAGCCGCTTCTCGACACCGGCGCCCCACAGCGAAAGCGGCCAGCAGATGAGAAAATAGATGAGCCCGACGATCGCAAAGACCGTCAGCGGCTTGTATGTCTGGTTGGAAACGATCTGCCCCGCGCGGGATAGCTCCACGAAACCGACGATGGCGGCAAGCGATGTGCCCTTGATGAGCTGAACGAGAAAGCCGATGGTCGCAGGCAGGGAAATCCTCAGGGCCTGCGGCAAAACCACGTCCTTCATGCGCGAGACGTAATGAAGACCGAGTGCTTTGGCAGCTTCCGTCTGTCCCTTGGAGACGGCCTGAATACCACCGCGCCAGATTTCACCGAGAAACGCGCTGGCATGGAGTGTAAAGGCGATGGCCACGGCGATCCATGCGTCGATATCCAGGCCTACCAGCGCCACGCCGTAATAGACGACGAAGAGTTGCATCAAGAGCGGCGTGCCTTGAAATACGGTGATGTAGCCGGCCGTCACCCGCTGGCTGACCTTGCTCTCGGCAGTTCTGGCCAGTGCCACGCACAGACCGAAAACGCCGCCGCCGATGAAGCCGATGACCGTGAGCGCAAGGGTCCATTTCAGACCCTGCATCAGGAAAAACAATTCGTTGGGACCGATTAAGAACATTGTTTTCGCCTCACTTGACCGGATAGCTGAAGGAAAGGCGCGAAATCAACGCGAACACGCCCATCATCAGGGAGGAAATGACAAGGTAAAGCAGTGTGATGGAGAAGTAGACCTCGAAGGAACGGAAGGTCTCGGCTTCGATCCGTTGCGCCACCGACGTCAACTCATAAGCCGCAATCGATGTGCAGACCGATGTCGTCAAGGTCAGCATGATAAACTGGCTGGTCAGCGAGGGATAAACGGCGCGCAAAGCAGGTCTGAGAATGATGTGACGGAAGATTTGTGCGCGACGCAGACCAAGTGCTAGCCCGGCTTCGATTTGCCCTTTCGGCACGGCATCCACACCGCCACGAATGATTTCGATGGCGTAGGCCCCACCATTCAATGCCAGCGCGACGATGGCCGTCGTCGTTGGGTTCAATCGCAGACCAAGTTGCGGAAGCGCGAAGAAGATGAAGAAGATCTGTACGAGAAACGGTGTGTTTCGGATGAGCTCGACGAAGCTGATGACCAACACACGAAGAGGCTTGACGTTGGAGCCGCGGGCAATGACGCCTAAAACACCGATGATCGTTGCAAAGAACATCCCGGCGATTGCGAGGCCGATCGTCGCCAGGCACGCCAGAAAAAGCTCGGGCAGGCGGTCATAGACTGCGGAAAAATCAAGCGCGTAAGACATCCATCCTCCCCAATTCGACCAAAGCGGTTTTGCCGCTCTCCTCAGGCCGCTACCGTCAAAATCCGACGGTAGAACTGTTTTTACTTTTGACCTTCGCTCTGTCGGCTTCAACGCCTCCCGCGTTTTGATGGTCGCAATGTAATGTTTGTACCAGTTAGTTCATACGTGTCAAGCGCAGGTCGGTGGAGATTTTTGCTGTTACCTGCAGCGTATTTTTGGCTTCAACGGAAGCTGTTTCGGGTCGGACTGAAAAACTCTGGCACCTTTTCGTCTGCCGGTTCTTATTCCTGTAATCCGCTGGTCGTCGCCCTGCGTACTCCATTAAAAACATCTGGATAGTCGAACGATGCCTGAATGCCGGAACCTCATTTTCATCCTCGGTGACCAGCTCTCCACGGCGATTTCGTCGTTGAGGGACGCGCAGCCAGAACATGACGTCATCTTGATTTGCGAGGTCGCGGAGGAGACGACCTATGTGCGTCATCACCGCAAAAAGATCATCTTCGTTTTGTCCGCCATGCGCCATTTCTGTACGGAGCTTTCTGAGCGAGGTTTTAATGTCCGCTACATCAAGCTGGATGATGCCGATAACACCGGGTCTTTCACGAAAGAACTGAAAAGGGCAGTGGAGGCGCTGCGCCCGCAAAACATCGTTGTGACGGAGCCCGGTGAGTGGCGCGTGAGGCAAGCGATGGACGGTTGGGACAGGGAGACAGGTCTCTCGGTGGACATCCGGCCAGACACCCGGTTTCTCTGCTCCCACGAAGACTTCCGCCTTTGGGCCGAGGGGCGCCGTCAATTGACGATGGAGTTCTTCTATCGCGAGATGCGCCGCAAGACGGGCCTTTTGATGGAGGGTGATGCGCCGACGTCGGGCCGCTGGAATTTCGATAGCGAAAACCGCGCGCCCGCAAAACCGGATCTGTTTCGTCCCCGTCATCCCACCTTCTCGCCGGATGAAACCACGCGCGAGGTCATGGGTCTCGTCGATTGCCGGTTTGCCGATCACATGGGTTCATCGGAGGGTTTCTCGCTGGCCGTGACGCGGTCCGAGGCTGAGAAGACAGCAGATACCTTCATTGCAGATTTCCTGCCGAAATTCGGAGAAACCCAGGATGCCATGGTGAAAGGCGATCCCTATCTCAATCATTCGCTCCTGTCCTTCTACATCAACATCGGTCTTCTTGATCCCCTTGCCGTGTGTCAGGCCGCAGAACGCGCCTACCTGCAGGGTCACGCCCCCATCAATGCCGTGGAAGGCTTTATTCGTCAGATCATCGGCTGGCGGGAATATATTCGCGGCGTCTACTGGATGTTCATGCCGGATTACGCACACCGCAATTTCTTTGGCGCAACGCGTCCGCTGCCGGATTTCTTCTGGACCGGAAAGACGGATATGGCCTGTCTCTCGACCGTTATCGGCGAAACCATCGACAACGCCTATGCCCATCACATTCAACGCCTCATGATCACCGGCAACTTCGCCATGCTGGCCGGGCTCGATCCCCATGCTGTGCATGAGTGGTATCTCGAGGTCTACGCGGACGCCTATGAGTGGGTAGAATTGCCCAACGTCATCGGCATGAGCCAGTTTGCCGATGGCGGGTTGCTGGGCTCCAAGCCTTACGCGGCCAGCGGCGCCTATATTTCCCGAATGTCGGATTATTGCGAAGGCTGTCGCTATGATGTGAACCGCAAGACCGGTGAGGGCGCGTGTCCGTTCAACGCACTCTACTGGGATTTTCTGGACAGAAACGCCGAGAAACTGTCATCCAATCGCAGGCTGGCGCAGCCCTATGCAAATTGGCGCCGGATGAGCGATGAGAAACGCAATGATTACACGCAAAGCGCTCGCGTTTTTTTGAAGAAGCTCGATGACGGTACCTTGGTCTAAAGCCAACCCGTGCAAATCGGCCACAGCGCCTCGGATAATTTCCTCCTCCTCCGCAACCATAGATCTTTGATCTGGAACTGAGACTGCAAGCTTTATAAACATGACAAATTATATCATGTTAAATCGATGTCGCCTCACACGGCCAGGGTGGGGATCGACGAAAAAAGCTGTTGGATGTTGTCGGTCGATGAGTACAGCGTTGTTACACCTTTTGAAAACGGACGAGAGCAATCGTCTTATGCGGTTTTTCCGCCACCGCCTTCGGGATCGTGAAGATGCCGCCGATGCCATGCAGGAAACGGCTTTGCGCGTTTTGCAGGTCTCTCAGACAACATCGATAGAAAATCCGCAGGCCTATCTCTTTCAGATCGCGAAATCGGTTGCGCGACTGACCATCATCAAACAGTCCCGCGAACGTCCGCTGCTGGTTTCGTTGGAAGACGAGCTCGGTGTGGCCTGCGACAGGCCGGATCAGGAACAGATCGTCAACGGGCGCCAGCATCTGGTAGCCATGACGCGCGAAATAGAGGCTTTGCCGAAGCGTTGCCAGCAGGTTTTTGTGCTCAGCCGCATTAACGGCCTGCCCAATGGCGAGATCGCGACGCGGCTCGGAATCTCTCGCAACATGGTTGAGAAGCACATCATAAAAGCCCTGCTCCACTGCCGTCAGGCACGGGCAAAAATAAACAGCCGGTAGAACGTCAGGCGCTCGCATGTTTTTCACTCAATATATAAGGATGCTAAACGTAACCTGATTGAGAATGGCGATCTCTATGCATGACCATTACAGCGACCCGAACGATGAGGGTCTTGCTGAACAGGCAGCACTTTGGGTGGCGCGGATGCAGTCGGCCGATGCATCGCCATCAGATCGCGAGGCGTTCGGGGTGTGGCTGGCGTCAGATCCATCCCATAGAGATGCCTATGAGGACATGGCGGCCCTGTGGGGCGATATGCGTGCGGTTACTCTTGCCTCGGCATCAGATCAAAAGGCACGCTCAGCCAAGAAAGTGCTGACCGCGCTCTGTCTCCTTTGTCTTCTCGGGGCAGCGGTCCTGCTGTCTCGCCAAACCGGGCTTATCGACCGACTTCAGGCCGATCACTATACCTCGGTTGGTGAAACCCGCATGATCATGCTGGAGGATGGCACCAGGGTCAGCCTCAACTCCGATACGGCGATCGAAACGCGCTATTCCGACCGCGAACGGCGCATCGTTCTGTTGCGGGGTGAAGCATTTTTCGACGTGGCCAAAAATCCGCAACGCCCCTTCATTGTCGATAACGATGGTTTGACGGCGCAGGCGGTGGGAACCCATTATGCGGTGCGCGCGGGAAATGGCTCTTTGCCGCAGGAGGTGCAGGTTGAAGAAGGCGAAGTCGAGGTTGAAACGATTTCCGGCCGTGCAAGACTGAGGGCCGGGGAGGCGGTAACGCTGGACAGCGATGGCGCCACCGTCCGTTCGCGGCAGGATATCAGCAACAACACGGCCTGGCGTGAGGGCAAACTTGTTTTTTCCGGCCAGTCGCTGCGACAGGTTCTTCAGGTCTTGGCGCAATATCGCCATGGCCGGATTGTCGTCCTTGACGACACGGCGGCGCGCTTGAGCGTCTCGGGCATTTTCGATCTTCATGACACCAATCAAGCGCTGCGTATCCTGGAAAGCAGTCTGCCCGTGACGGTGACGAAGCTGTCCGACATGATGGTCCTTGTCCGCTCCCGATAATTTTCTCTTGGAGCACGTCAGGAGGTCGGTGTCCTTTTCACTCTAGGTCAACAGAATGCATTGCGTGCTTGCGCAGTGCGTTGCTGTTCAGGCGTAAAGGGGCACTAGGATGATTTTAGCGAAGCGGGTACATACAAAACTGTGGCTGGCGACAACGGCGATGATGGGGCTATCGCTGGTAACCGTTGTGGGGGCCGCGCGTGCGCAGGCGCAGACCACCGCTGCCACGCCTGCTTCCGCCACGTTGTCGGTGCCTGCGGGTCCCCTGGAAAGCGCTATCCTCACGCTGGGTCGTCAAGCCAATTTGCGCATGCTCTACCCGTCGGCGATCACAAGAGGAAAAACCACGGCTGGTGTTCGTGGACCTCTGAGTGTCTCGGCGGCAGTCACACAGCTTCTGGCAGGCTCAGGCCTCAATTTCACCATTACAGGCTCCAACACGGTTCGAATTTTCGATCCTTCGACGGCAACGCCACAGGCGGCCGTCAGCAATGATGGCTCGACGGTTCTAGAAACAATCGTCGTTGAAGGCTCTGGCACGGGAGGCGTGGCCGGCATCATCGAAACGAATGGCTATCTCGCAAAATCCGGCCGCTCGGCAACGAAAACAGACACTCCGGTGGCGGAGACCGCACAGTCGGTATCGGTGGTGAGCCGGAAACAACTGGATGACCGGCAGCCGCAGAATCTGAAAGAAGCGATCGATTACACCCCGGGCGCCAGAAGCGGTGCCTATGGCACGGAGCCACGCTTCGACACGTTCAAGCTTCGCGGGATAGACCTGACATATTCCGGTGTCTTCCGCGATGGTCTGCGCCAGATCAGCAGTCCAAATGGGCTTTTCCGGTTGGAGCCTTACGGCTTGGAAGCGCTGACCATTCTACGTGGGCCGGCGGCCTCTGTCTACGGTGCCAGCAGTTCCGGCGGCATTGTCGACATGATTTCAAAGCGCCCGACGGAAGAACAGATCCGAGAAGTAGAGCTTCAATATGGCTCCTATGGGCGCGTTCAAGGCGCCTTCGATCTGTCCGGCCCCGTTACGGATGACGGCTCGGTCCTGTATCGTTTGACAGGTGTTGCGCGTGATGGTCGCAACGAGATCAAAGCGATCAAGGATGACCGCGTGATGATCGCTCCGGCGGTAACTTGGAAGCCGGACGAAGGCACCAAGTTCACGATCCTCGGTGAATATATGGATTCGACCACGGGCGGAACCTGGGGCTACGTCAACACCTTCGACAGCAATAATGTGTCCACGGGTGCGCAGCCCATCTACAGTGGCGACAGCCGTTTCAACGACTTTGAGCAAAAGCAGTGGCGGATCGGCTATGAGCTTGAACATGAGATCAACGATACTCTGACGCTGCATCACAAGCTGCGCTACTCCGATCTCTCGACCCGTCAGGAATACGTCGACAGCAACTTTCCAGGCATTGTCTATGAAGACAACAGAGGGTTGGCGACCGACACATATCTTGAGGCGGATTTCCAGACAGGAGCTGCCCAGCATAAACTGATCGGCGGCATTGATTACAGCTTCATGGAATATGAATCGCGGCAAGGCTCCGGGCCAAACCTGTTCACCCCAACCTTCACCTACATCCCTGCCGTCAACTACGTGGAGACGCAGAAGCAGAACTCGATTGGTCTTTACGTTCAGGATCAAATCGAACTTGATGCCTGGCGTATCGGACTTGGTCTGAGGCATGACTGGCACGATAGCGACTACACGAGTGCCGGCGCAGGGGGATCGCGAAAGGACAGCGTGACCACAGGACGGGCGTCGATCGGTTATGTGACGTCATGGAACGTCATGCCCTATATCAGTTATGGCACCTCATACCTCGCCAACACAGGCGTGGTCTTGACCGGTGCGACTAACCAGGCCAATCCGACCCGCGGCAAGCAGTACGAGATTGGCGTCAAATATGAGATACCGGACCAGAATATTCTTCTCTCTGCGGCCTATTTTGACATCAGGCAAAAGGATTCCTCTCTTTTTGATACCAACACGATGTCCCTGAGGCAACTTGACCTTCGTTCACGTGGCGTTGAGCTCGAAGTGACAGCATCCCTCGACAACGGTTTGAGCTTTACCGGTGGCTATTCCTACAACGACGCCGAAATCACTAGGCAGAGCCCTGCAACGGTTGGCAATCAGCTCAATTCCTCACCCTATCACATGTTTTCGCTCTGGGCAGATTACGAAGTCCAGAGTGGAGCACTCGAAGGTCTTGGCCTGGGCGCTGGCGTGCGATATGTCGGCTCGAGTTTCGGGGATGATGCCCATACAAAAGTCATAACCAATGAGGCCCGGACATTCGTTGACGCGGCGTTGCGTTATGATCTCGGCAAGCTCAATGACGCGATGGAAGGCGTGAAGCTGCAAGTTAATGCCAGCAACCTTCTCGATGAGGTCAAACAGGTTTGCACGACCGGTTACTGCCTCTACGATGAGGGCAGAAAATTTGTTGCCAGCGTCAAGTACAGCTTCTGATGATACGTCGCACGCCCATTGATACAAGGCCGTCCCCTTTTGCCGTCTTCGCGGCGGTCAGCGGTCTTTATGTCGGACAAAGCGTCATCGGCGGGCTGACATTTCTCGGTCTTCCGGCGGTTTTGAGAACCGCCGGGCTTCCGCTGGATCAGATCGGTCTTCTGTATCTGATCGTTTTGCCGTGGGCATTGAAGTTTCTCTGGGCACCCCTCATCGAGCGCTACCGGCTGCCGCGTGTGGGGAAAAACAGATCACGGCTCATCGTCGGCGCGGGGGTGGCGATCTGCGCATGCGGTCTGGTCGTCCTGGCATTTACCGGGCCATCCCCTGTCAGCACGGCCATCGCCATTCTGTTCGTTATTGCGGTGGTGACTGCGACCGTCGATATCGCCTGCGATGGATACGCTGTCGAAACACTGGCGGTCAAGCACCACGGATGGGCAAATGCCGCACAGGTCGGTGGCGCCTATCTTGGCTCTGCCATAGGAGCAGGCCTGTTCCTTGTTCTTGTCGATTGGTACGGATGGAAAAGCGCGACACTGGTCATGGCAGGCCTCGTGCTTGTGCTTGCCGTGCCGTTTGTCTTCGGACCCGCCGCGAAAGCCAAGGTCGAGACCCGCGACCAGAGACCATCCATCCTGCGCGCGCTGAAGCGTCCCCACATACAAATCGGTCTCATCATCGCCGCGATCTATGTTGCGGCTCAAAAATGGGGGCTGGCGATGCTGGGGCCCTTCCTGATCGATTACGGGTTCGATCTGGCAACATTGGGACTTTTCAACGGCGTCGGAAGCATGGTCGTCGGCTTCGGCGGCGCGCTTTTGGGCGGGTTTTTGGTGCGTCTTTATGGTTCGTCGCGGGTCCTTGTCTTATCGATCGTGGTCCAGGCGATTTTGCTCTGCGCCTTCGCTGCCTTCAGCCTTCACCGCGACATTGCCGACTGGGTCGTCATGACGATTGCGATCACCAGTTCATCCGGTGTCATGTCGATTGGGTTTGTCGCCCTTTATGCAAGTTTCATGGGCTGGTGCGATCCAAAACAGGCGGGTGTGGATTTCACCCTATTCCAATGTATGGATGGCATTGTCAGCATGGCCGGAGGCGTCGGTGCAGGCGCAATTGCTGAGCGTTTCGGCTACCACACATCTTTCCTGGTTGCTGCCGGCATATCTGCACTCGCTGCTCCCGCCATCCTGCTGCTTTCAAGGCGGAGTGCGGCTCTGGCAGCTGCATCCTGATTAACTTATAAATTGTATTTTTCGATATCTGTCGACCACTTAGAAATGGTGGCGATAAAATCAAATAGCTAGAGACGGCCATTGTCACCATCATCGCGGAACACGACCGCGGATGGGCGAGTTAATCTGCTCAAGATCACTGATATAACAGAATTTTTGGTAAAAATTCGGGGCCAAATTATGCCCTTACCATCCTATTTTTCATTCCGTACCTATCTATTTTTTACCCCCAAAAAATTAGCAAAATAATACTTGATTTATTTTGTCATATTTATAAAAACGAGCGCAACGTCGGAGGCGCCAATGGAAAATACAATTTATGATTTCACCGGTGTCGGGCTTGGCCCGTTCAATCTCGGTCTGGCTTGCCTTGCCAGCCCGGTCCCTGAATTACGGTCTGTCTTCCTCGACCGGAACCATGGATTCAACTGGCATCCGGGAATGCTCCTGGAGAATGCGACCTTGCAGACCCCGTTCATGGGCGATCTCGTCACCCTGGCGGATCCGACCAGCCCCTTCACTTTCCTTAATTATGCGAAGGAGCAAGGCAAGATTTACGCGTTCTACACGCGAGAAGACTTCTTCCTTCTGCGCAGCGAGTACAATCTTTACTGCCAGTGGGCGGCTGCCAAACTGGACAATCTGAAATTCGGTCACACGGTGAAGGATGTCAGATACGACAGGGGAGCCAGCCTCTACAAGCTGACAGTCGCGGATCGTCTCGGCGGGATCAAAAAGATAGAAACCCGTCGATTGGTCGTGGGAACGGGAACATCGCCATCGGTACCCGCCTGCTGCAAAAAGCTGGCGCAGCATATGACCCATTCGTCACAATATCTGGCGAACAAGAAGCAGCTTCAAGCCCGCAAATCGATTGTGATCGTCGGCAGTGGGCAGAGTGCAGCCGAAATTTATCACGACCTCTTATCTGATATCGATAACCACGATTACAGCATCGACTGGGTCACGCGGTCGCAACGGTTCTTTCCTCTGGACTTGACGAAGCTCAATCTGGAAATGACATCGCCTGATTACGCCCATTATTTCCATAATCTGCCGGACGACACCCGGGACCGGGTTCTGCAGGAGCAGTCAGCCCTTTTCAAGGGCATCAATGCCAGTCTGCTGAAGGACATTTACGACCTTCTCTATCGCAAAAGCCTGAAGGGACCTGTCGCGACCCATCTCATTCCCAACAGTGAGCTTGTGGATGTGCGCCACTCGCCCGGACGGCAGGAATTTTCGCTGGAGTTTCGGCAGCGGGAACAGGACATCACATTCACGCGACAGGCAGATGCCGTCATTCTGGCCACTGGCTACGACTACAAGGAGCCGGAGTTCCTGAGCGGTATCGCCGAGCGCTTGAAGCGTGACGGCAAAGGCAGGCTTGATGTTGGCGCCAATTATGCGGTGGACCATGCGGGAGGTGAAGTCTTCGTTCAAAACCTCGATATCCACACGCACGGATTTGTCGCACCCGACCTTGGCATGGCATGCTTGCGAAACGCCACGATTTTGCGTGAAATTGCAGGATACGAGGTCTACGCAATCGAACAGGAAACCGCGTTCCAGACCTTCGATGTCCGCGGTCTGAGCGAAGTCACGTCAGCCCGCGTGGTGGCATGATGCTGAGAACAGCTCTGCTGGCGATGACCGCCATCGCCGTTGTCAGTGACACGATGCTTCTGCCTTACTATCCGCAGCTGTTTGTCGCGCGGTTCGACATTTCATCACCGTTTACCGTCGGCGCCTATCTGGCGTCGATATCGCTCGCGGTCATGCTGGCGTTTCCGGCATGGGTTGCCATTGCCAGGCGACATGACACGATTGGTGTGCTGATCTGGACACAACTGGCTGCTGCCGGGTTCAGCCTCGCCTGCTACATGGCAACAGACATTGCCAGCTTCTGGGTCTCATCCCTCGTGATGGTGTGCTTCAAGGCGAGCTATCTGCTGATGTATCCCTACGTCATTGCCATGCAGCCCGTGGAAAAGCATGCGGCGACAATCGGTGCGCTGGCCGTTATCGTCCATTTCGGCGGCATTGTCGGTGCCGTATCCGGTGGCCATGTCGTGGGTTCCTGGGGCTATGCGTTGCCCTACGTCATCATGGGTCTGGGCGATATCATACAGGCCGGTATTTGTGCCATCCTGCTCAAGACAGCTTCCGTGGCAAGGGCCCGGCAATCCAGCGCCGAGGACACAAAAAGCATCGTTGCCGTGATGCCGGAAGACAAGAAGAGTTTTACGTCCCTCCTGATCGTGATGTTCTTCTTCTACTTCGGTTTTTACATGTCGATGCCGTTCATGACCGTGTGGTGGCAGTCGGTTGCTATCGGCGCCTCACCGGATCTGGCCGGCATCGTCTATGCCATACCGGGTTTCGTAGCCCTTGCCATATTGGCGCATGGGTTTTGGCGCGGTGGTGGCAGCCAGGTCTGGCGCCGAAACGAAATCGGCCTCGTCCTCACGGGCCTAGGTCTGGCGGTCCAAGCTGTTCCGGATCAGGCCTGCATCATCATAGGCCGCATCATTTACGGAATCGGGCTCTATCGCGTCACCATCGGTCTTGATGCGCTGTTTTTCGAACGGGCCCAAAAGGCTCACTATGCATCAGGCTTCAGCCTTCTCAACATTGCCCGCAACAGCGGCGTGATGCTCGCTGCCCTGGTGAGCGGCGTGCTGAGCCAGCGTTTCGGTGCAGGGCTCTCTTTTGCCGTTGCAGCCATCGTCGTGCTTGCCACGCTGTTTCTGTACCGCGTGACCTTGAGACCGAACCTCGGGTCAGCCGACCCCGGCCCACAACTTGCCTGACAAGGGGATGATCATGCTCAACACCAAACTCTCAACCGCAACAGAACGTCCGATAGTCTTTGCGCAAGACCATGCAAATGTCGGGGAACTGTCTCTATGCCCGCTTGAACCGCACGCCGACAGCGCAAAGCTGCATGACTGGTTCACACGAGACTATGCGCGTTTCTGGAACATGGGACATTATTCGCAAAACGAGATTGCGACCTTTTATGCACAGCTCAATGCCAGTGGTCATGCGGCAAGCTACATGGGCTTTTTCGAGGGCCATCCCGCCTTCATCGTCGAATCCTACGATCCCAAACATGATCAGGTGGGCAAGCATTACGAGGTAGAGGCGGGAGATTGGGGCATGCATTTTCTCGTCGCCCCCCCGCGCCGGACAATTTCCGGCTTTACGCTGGCCATCATCCGCACGGTCTTGAGCTTCCACTTCGACAATCCGCTCGTCAAACGCCTCGTGGTCGAGCCGGATGTTCGAAACGAAAAGGTTCATGAACTCAACCGCAAGGTCGGCTTCGTCAGCGCCCGTACCATTGAGCTGGAAGAAAAGACGGCGCTTTTGTCTTTCGTCACCCGAGACGCGTTTTATAAAACTCTTGAACAGGACATAAACGAATGAATATCTCCGCGTTCCCAACACCCTCCTTTTCGCCTGAAAAGGCATCCGCACATCTTGGCCCGCTGGTTTGGGAGGATGTCAACCGACACCTCGTGCACAAGGCGCTGGCAGAGTTTTCCCATGAACTGCTTCTCGCTCCGAAACGTCTTTCAAGCGAAGGCGATTGGGGACTTTATGAGGTGTGCTCGGAAGAGCAGAGTGCGACCGTCTATCGCTTCAAGGCAAGACGATTGGCGCTGGACCATTGGTCCATAGACCCTGAAACAATCGAAAAGACTGTCGCGGGCCATGACGCGCCGCTGGATGCACTTTCGCTCATCCTCGAATTTGCGCCTGTATTGGGAATCAAGGACGCCATGCTGCCCACCTATCTGGAAGAGGTGTCCACGACACTTTATGGCGCGTCATACAAACGCGAGGAGCGCCATATCTCATCCAAGCAGCTGGCTCTGGCTGATTATCAGACGATCGAGGCGGGCATGACGGAGGGGCATCCGACCTTCATAGCCAATAATGGGCGCATCGGTTTCGACGCCATCGACTACCGACTTTACACACCTGAAGCCGCGCACCCCGTCCAGATTGTCTGGCTGGCGGTCAGCAAGGAGCGGGCGACCTTCACCTCGATCACGGAACTCGACTATCACAGCCTGATTGCAGAGGAACTTGATGAAGCCAGTCTGGATGGCTTCGAGACACGCTTGACACGGCTTGGCTTGAACCCGGATGATTACTGGTTGATGCCGGCGCATCCCTGGCAATGGTTCAACAAGCTGGCGATAACCTTTGCCGCAGACGTAGCGCGCCGCTACATCGTGTGCCTTGGCTATGGAAACGACAGCTACACGGCGCAGCAATCGATCAGAACGTTTTTCAACGCGACCGACAATCGCAAGCACTATGTCAAAACCGGGATTTCCGTTCTGAATATGGGCTTCATGCGCGGCCTGTCACCCAAATATATGCTGGCGACACCCGCTATCAACGAATGGCTGGATGACCTCATATCGACCGACGCGTATCTGCGCCCGAACGGCTTCAGTATTTTGCGCGAAGTCGCCGCCATTGGCTACCGTTATCCCTACTACGATCAGGGACTGAAGCTCGATTCGCCCTATAAGAAAATGCTTTCGGCGCTCTGGCGCGAAAGTCCTCTGCCGCGCCTGCGCGCAAACGAGCGGATCATGACGATGGCAGCGCTGCTGCATAAGGATAAGGATGGCGTATCCCTGGTGGCGGAATTGATTGCCGCCTCAAAGCTGGATGCGCAAGACTGGATAGCGGCCTACCTGAAAGCCTATCTGGCGCCCCTTATCCATTGCTTCTATCGCTATGATCTGGCTTTTATGCCCCACGGCGAAAATCTCATTCTCGTGCTGGAAGACAATGTTCCGGTTCGCGCCATCATGAAGGATATCGGAGAGGAAATCGGTATTCTGAACGGCTCGATCGAGGTGCCAGAAGAGATATCGCGGATATCCTATACGCTGGACGAAAAGATGAAGCCGAACTGCATCTTCACCGATGTGTTCGATTGCTTCTTCCGGTACCTCTCTGCAACGCTGCATGAAACGGACACCCTGCATGAGGACCGCTTCTGGAGCCTGGTCGCGGAATGCTTCCGCACCTATCAGGCCGAACATCCTGAGCATGCGGACAAATACCAGCGCTACGACTTTTTCGCAGAGCGCTTTGTGCGCAATTGCCTGAACAGGCTGCAACTCAACAACAACCAGCAGATGCTGGATTTGCTGAATCCCGAGGACAGCCTTCAATATATCGGCGAACTGGAAAACCCGCTGGCCCGCTTCCGCTAGGCGTCATCAGAGTCGCTGGTAAAATGCGCGACGAGGGCTGCCGTGTTTTTTAGCCCGGCAGTCTTCATCAGTCTTGCGCGATGGGACTCGATGGTTCGCGGTGATAGACCAAGTTCGGCGGCAATGGCCGCGTTGGTTTTGCCTTGCGAAACCAGCGTCACGATTTGTCTCTGCCGGTCCGTCAGGCTCAGGCGTTGCTGAACAACGGGGCGGGTAATGGGTTGAAAACAATAAAGCGCCTGTGCAAAAGGGTCTGTCGCGTGGCGTGTCCTGCCATGGACCTGGCACCAGAACCGCCTGCCATCACTCGTCGTCATGATGCGTTCATCGTAATAGACCTTCCCGCCGGGAAGATGCGCTTTCCACATGCGTCCCGTCTGCACAAAGTCGGCATGTTTGGGGTAGAGACGGGCAAAGCTCTGGTCGACCAGCTCTGCGCGTTCATAGCCGAAAAGTCCGGCGAATTCCTCGTTGCAATCCCGGATGATCCGATGCGTGGCATACACCATCGGCACCGGTATCTCGCTCAAAAGAACACGCGTTTCGTCCTGATCGTCTTTCAACCTTTGCCCTCTTCCATGCCGTATAAATACGGCTAACCTGCCCCGATAATCAAGCATAGCTTTTAGGTCTCTGCCGCGCGGTTTTGCGGTGGAAAAGGAGGAGAGATGCGCAAGGTAAAAACGACGGCCGTGGACGCGCTTGCGGGTGCATTGCACGACGGTATGACGATCATGTCGGGTGGCTTTGGTCTCTGCGGCATTCCAAACAGCCTCATCGAGGCCATTCGCCTGTCCGGTGTCAAAGACCTCACTGTCATTTCCAACAATGCTGGCGTCGATGGGTTTGGCCTCGGCATCCTTTTGGAAACAAAACAGATCCGGAGGATGATTTCGTCCTATGTGGGTGAAAACAAGCTGTTTGCCGAGCAGTTTCTGTCTGGTGCTCTGGAGCTTGAGTTTAACCCCCAAGGGACTTTGGCGGAGCGCATCCGTGCGGGTGGCGCAGGCATCCCCGCCTTTTACACCAAGACAGGTGTTGGTACACTTATCGCGGAGGGAAAAGAGGTTCGTCGGTTTGGCGACAGCGATTATGTCATGGAAACCGGACTGGTTGCGGATCTGACGATTGTCCATGCCCATATCGGCGACACTGAAGGCAACCTCGTCTACCGAAAAACCGCGCGCAACTTCAACCCGGTCATGGCAACGGCTGCGAAACTGACAGTTGCCGAAGTCGAGCACCTCGTGACCGCGGGAGAGATCGATCCCGACCATGTCCATACGCCGGGCATTTTCGTTCAGCACGTGGTCCATGTTCCCGACCCTGAGAAACGGATCGAGCAGCGCACCGTTCGCAAGACGCAGCAGGAGAACGTCTAAGATGGCCTGGACCCGGGAACAAATGGCGGCCCGCGCCGCGACAGAACTACAGGATGGCTTCTACGTCAATCTGGGCATCGGCATCCCGACCCTCGTTGCGAATTACATTCCGCACGGCATAGAAGTGACGCTACAAAGTGAAAACGGAATGCTGGGCATGGGGCCTTTTCCATTCGAGGGAGAGGAAGACGCCGACCTGATCAATGCCGGAAAGCAGACGATCACGGAGCTTGCCAAAACCAGCTATTTTTCATCGGCCGACAGTTTTGCGATGGTTCGCGGCGGCCATATTGATCTTTCGATCCTTGGCGCCATGCAGGTTTCCGAGAGCGGCGATCTCGCCAACTGGATGATCCCCGGCAAAATGGTCAAGGGTATGGGCGGCGCAATGGATCTGGTGGCGGGCGTCAAGCGCGTCGTCGTGGTCATGGAACACGAGGCGAAGGGCGAGCCGAAATTCCTGAGGGAATGCAGTCTTCCGCTCACGGGCAGGCGCGTCACCGATCTTCTCATCACCGACCTGGGTGTCTTTACCCTTGCGCGTCAAGGACATCCCACGGCGACGTTGATCGAGTTGGCCGACGGCGTGTCTGTCGATGAGATACGCTCGAAAACGGATGCGGCGTTCGACATTGCCCTGGCTTGAGCATCAATCAAAGCCCTTTAATAAACGCCGTAATCTCTGACTCTGAAACAACGTCGGCATATTTGGCATTCATGTCGAACAGGTTGGCCTCGTGCGGCGCCGGGTGACGGTCACCACAGGCGTCGCGCACGACGGTGGTGATGAAGCCGTGCGACATGGCATCAACGCAGGATGCGCGGACGCAGCCACTGGTCGTCAGGCCGGTGAGGATAACATTGTCGATTCCCATCGCGGTCAACAGAGACGCAAGCGATGTGCCGAAAAATGCGCTGGGATATTGTTTGGTCACCACAAATTCATCCGGATAGGGAGCCAGCCCCTCGGGCCACGCCCCCATTGGATTACCTGCTGTGAAGCATGACAGTGGTTTGGCTTTTTGAAAAAACCGGCCACCGTCGAGCCC
Organism: Rhizobium skierniewicense; assembly: GCF_014196515.1. GTDB lineage: Bacteria > Pseudomonadota > Alphaproteobacteria > Rhizobiales > Rhizobiaceae > Agrobacterium > Agrobacterium skierniewicense. The sequence continues at coordinate 56,333 of NZ_JACIDV010000003.1, forward strand.
GCTTGGATGGAGTGTCACACCGGTCAAAATAACGGGAATACTCTTTTCCCGTGCCAGCGTGCGTATTCTCAGCGCGCTTGCGAGAGCGGCGTCAACGCCAGCAAACAGCGGACTGTCCGGTTCGAAATAGGCCTGAACAAAATCGACCAGCACCAAAGCAGGCTTTTTGCCGAAGCCGATGCGATTGTTATAGGCGCTGGCGTAGTTCGCCATCAGTTCGGTGTCTGTCACGGACTATCATTCCCTCGTTTCATGTTTGTCCTTCAGCCATGATCATGAAAGCAGGCCGGGCGGGCTCAACTGATGATGGGAGGTGCTTGCTTGAAAAGCCGCACCTGCACGCAGGCACAGCGCATCGGCATTGGGTCGCCCCACGATCTGGATTCCGGTCGGCAAGCCGGTGTGACCAAGGCCCGCTGGCAGCATCAGAGCAGGCAGTCCCGTCACATCAAAAATCATGGTGTTGCGGGAGATCAGCGACTGAAAGGATTGAGCCTCGCCGTTGACATCGACGGTCAGGCTATCGAGCCGACCGGCTTCGCCACCAACACCGGGTGTCATGACGAGATCGACATCGGCCATGGCGCTGAGAAAACCCATCTGCGCCTCTGCCCGCACCTGAAGCGCCCGCGCATAGTCAACCGCAGAAAATGCAAGCCCATTCGTCAGCCGGTGCAATAGCCCGGGATCGAAGAGTTCCGCGCGGTCGAGCCTTTGCGAATGCAGGGTGGCCAATTCGCATTGAAGAATGATCCAACCGGCTTCATGCCAGGGCGCTAGATCGATCCTTGGCAAAGGCACGAGACTGCAGCCAAGGGCTTCCAGCGTTTTCAGCGCCAGTTCCCAATTGACCAGAACCGCGTCATCGACCAGCTCTGTAAACCAGTTTGCGGGCACGCCGATCCGTAGTCCCTTGACCGCATGATCGGCCAGAACATCCCCACAGTGCGCATTGAGATCCGCTTCGGATTGCGCCGTCATGAAAGGCAGGACACGGGCAATATCCCTGGCAGAACGCGCCATTGGGCCGATATGATCGAGCGTCCACGATAGGGGGGCGACGCCTGCGCGAGACACGCGCTCCCGACTGGGTTTCAGCCCGGTCGTGCCGCACCAGCAGGAGGGAACGCGGATGGAGCCGCCGGTGTCCGTCCCCAGCGCCAACGGCATGAGCCGGGCGGCAAGCCCGGCACCGGACCCGGTGGACGAGCCCCCGGTCCAGCGGGTTTTATCCCACGGGTTGGTCACCGTGCCAAAACGCGGATTGTGCGGTGAACCGGTTGCAAATTCGGTGGTGGCCGTCATGGCAAAGGGTATGGCGCCAGCTGCGCGCAATCGCGCTACGACGGCGGCATCATCAGGTGCAATGCGCTTGCCTGTAAAATGTGAGCCGGAGGTGACGCTTGCACCGGCGACGTCGATAATATCCTTCACGCCGAAGGGTATACCCTCCAGCGGCCTCGCCGTGCCGTTGCGCCAGCGTGTTTCGCTGTCTCGAGCCGCAGCCTCAAAGCCCGGTACAAAACGCAACACGGCCTCAGCACCAGCCGTGCTGGACCGGATCGCATCGTTCAGTTCATCCAGAACGCCGGTGGGTGAGATGCGATTTTCCGCAAACGCCGAAAGGAGTTCTTCGACGCCAGCCGTGCGCCATGGCAGATCGGCAGATAAGGACGGGACCGGCGCGGCGGCCAGTCCATTGTCCGGCGCTGGCGCCAAACGATAGGTTCGATCTGCCAGGCCGGGGTCGATAAGCTCGAGAGGATCGAACGCATGACCGATCTTGATCGCCGGGTCGGCGACCACCATTGCGGGAGGCGTCCGGTTCATTTTATTCGGCTGCGATCTGCGTTGCATTTCGCGATGCCATCAGGGGCTGGATGCGCTCTCCAAACTTGTCAAGGCCAACCAGAAAGTCATCGAATGTCAGCATGATGCCCTTTGTGCCGGGAACATTACCCGCTTCGTCCAGCATGCGCGCGACATTGGCGTAGGAGCCGACCAATGTCCCCATGTTGAAATTGACGGCACCTTCGGGCAGGTTGATGTGCTTGGCCGTCGAATTGGCGTCGGCGGTCGCGTCTTTGCTGCCCTGATCGGCCATCCATGCCAAGGCATCGACATCGGCACCCTCGCGGTAGCTTTCCCACTTTGCCTTGGCGAGTTCGTCCGTCTCTTCGGCAATCAGCATGAACAGCACGTAAGCGCCGACATCGCGACCGGTCTTTGCTGCGGCCTCGAGAAGTTTGGTGTTGTTGGGCGCGTAGGCTGTCGGCGTGTTGATACCGGCCCCCATGACGAAGTTGTAGTCGGCATATTGCGCGGCAAATTCCATTCCCCGCGGGCTTTGCCCGGCGGCAACGATCTCGATCTTGTTTTGCGGCGTAGGCTTCATCATGCAGTCCTTCATGGTGAAGTGCGTGCCTTCGAAACTGCATTCGCCGTTGGCCCAGAGCTCTTTCATGATATGCACATATTCGGTCGAATAGTCATATCGGTAACCGAAATAGTCGTTGCCGGGCCACATACCCATCTGGTCATATTCAGCCATCTGCCAGCCGGAGACGATGTTCACGCCAAAGCGGCCAGGCGCGACACTGTCGATGGTCGTGGCCATGCGTGCAACGATGGCAGGCGGCAATGTGAGAACCGCAGTCGATGCGAAGAGTTTGATCCGCTCGGTCACCGCTGCCAGACTGGCCATCAGCGTGAAGCTTTCCAGATTGTAGTCCCAGAACTCCGCCTTGCCACCGAAGCCGCGCAGCTTGATCATCGACAGGGCAAATTCCAGCCCATATTTTTCGGCTTTCTGAACGATCTGTTTGTTGAGCTCGAAGCTGGGCATGTATTGCGGCGACGTGGTGGAGATAAGCCAGCCATTGTTTCCGATGGGAATGAAAACACCGATATCCATGTGGTTCCCCTTTTTACCTGGTGGAAATTTGGAGCAGTATGTACGAACTAATGCAAAAATATTTGGGGCTGTAAAGCCAAAAATGACGTAAGTTTAGGCTTGCCTATTTATTGATCATTTGGTGTTTTTGGGCGCAGACACGCTCTGCTGCCAAAATCGTCAAACAGCAGGCAGGAGGGCAGATCGCCAATCAATTCAGCAAATATGGGCTGTCTAATGCACCATCGGCGCGGGCTTCAGCTTTCGGCGCGAAGCGTCGTGGTAAAGGTGAAGCGCTCGGCAGGCAAAACCTGAAACGCATATTCCAGCAGTCGCCGACCAGACCCGTAATAGCGTCGTGTCACAACGAGTGCGAGATCTCCAGCCTTCACGCCAAGCTTGCCGGCGGTCACCTCATCCAGTGCAAGAGGCTTGATATCCTGTTGGATTTCCTGGATTTTTTCACCGGTAAACTGCTCTATGTAATGGAAGATGGCGCTGCGGGCGACAGTGATGTCTTTGACCGCAGCCGACAGTTTGGCGTCGACGTAGACTTCGTTCCAGGAAAAGGCTCTGTTGCCGCCGCCCGAGTACCGGATACCCGCCATATGGTAGAATTTGCGGCCCGGACGGCAGCCCAGCTCGACGGCCAGTTTGCCCTGCGCGGAAATTTCCTCTTTCGTGTCGATCACGAATTCCGTCTCGGCAGCAATCTCGAACAGCTCGGAGCGCGAATGGGCAATGAAACGTTTGTTTTCCGGATCAAACCCGGCCTCGACGCGGGTTCCCACGCCTTTGCGCGCCGAAAGGCGGCCTTTTGTCCGCAATGTGCCAATCGCCTGACGGACAGTCTGGCGGCTCACGCCAAGACTGATCGCAATTTCGTTTTCGGTGGGAAGCAGGGAGCCGACGGGATAGTCGCCCTTGTTGATGCGGCTCTCGAGATGATGTGCGACCTGTAAGTAGAGAGGCGCGGTATCGATTTCCGGCTTCCAGTCAGTGCCTTTATGATCCAAGCCCGTCTCATCCCATCTCAGCGCGTGTGGCCGCATTCTTGTAGCAAGATGTTCAATCCTCTTTGCCATCCAAACGCAAACAAAATTCAGTTGGCGGTCTACCTGGCACGGGGATGCTTGCGAGGTGGCGTCAAATCAATTAGTACGTACATATACCGGATGTACATTTCCCAGGATATTGATACGCATGTCGGATTTAGTCGCCGAACAGGTCCCGCCAACGCACCCTGCATCTTCGCTCGCGCAGACATTGATTGCAGCCACGCTCATCCAGATTGTTGCCACGGCCAGCGTGCTCGCCTTGACGGCGATTGCGCCAACCGTGGCGGCGGACCTCGATATTGGCGCTTACTGGATCGGTTACCAGATCAGCCTCATCTACGCGTCCGGCATGTTCTCTTCGGCTGTTGCGGGAACGCTTGTACAGCGCTTCGGTCCTGTCAAGATCGAGCAGATCGCGCTTACTTGCTTCGTCATCGGCTTTGCCGGGATAGCGACTGCGAATATCCTGTTGATCATATTGGCATCTCTGTTGATCGGGATTGGCTATGGCCTAAACAACCCGGCTTCGTCTGAGATGCTCAGCCGCGTCACACCGCAAAACAGGCGCAATATCGTCTTTTCCCTGAAGCAGTCAGGCGTGCCGCTGGGCGGTATCCTTGCCAGCTTCGCCTTTCCGTTTCTGTCGCGCTATGTCGATTGGCATGTGGCTCTGTTGATTGGCGCTGTCGCTCCGCTTCTCACGATGGGTTTGCTGGCGATGACCCATGCGGCGGAACCCAAGATGCAGAAGAAAGTGCCGTCCCTGTTGCGAGGGCTGATCGATGAGCAATCGACGATCTGGCGCAATCCGCGTCTACGTGCGCTGAGTTGTCTCGGATTTGCCTACTCGGCCATGCAACTTTCCGTGTCCGCCTTCGCGGTCGTCACACTGGTGCATGATGCGGGGTGGTCGCTTCTGGCGGCTGGTTCTGTCGCTGCCGCGATGCAGTTTGCCGGGGCCTTCGGACGTATTTTCTGGGGTGTCGTCGCCGATCGCATTGGCGGTGGATATATCACGCTCTCCCTGCTCGGCTTGCTGGGTGGGGTCGGTTATGTTCTGCTGTACTGGTTGCCGGAGCTGCCGGTCATGGCGCAGGTGGCGCTGTTCGTTGCGATGGGTGCGGTAACGATCGGCTGGAATGGCGTGCTTCTGGCCGAGGTTGCGCACAACGCGCCGGAGGGCAGGGTTGGTGCCATCACCGGCGGCGTCCTGGTCTATACATTCATCGGCGTCATCGTTGGACCGTCCTCGTTCGCTAGCGTCTATGCGATCAGCGGACATTACGGGACGAGCTTTCTGATCTTCTCGCTGTTTGGTTTTGCGGGAATGATTATCGCATGGCATGCGAACGCAACTCGCCACTAATCAACCTCCATATGTGCAGACATAAGAACCGTCGTCCCGGCGGTCGGGCATCTTTATGCGCTCATCGCAAAGGGATTCCGGCGTCGGAATGATCACAATTGAAGCGATGTATTGTCGGGCTTTTCGGCATTCGCCGCTTTTGTGTGCAGTGCAAAAAAATAGGCAAAAAGCGATTGACGGCAGTTTGAATATGTACGTACATTACCCGTAAAGCCGCTCATTAGCGGCCTTGAAAACACCGGGATGGACCGGGATCAAAGAGGGGAATGTTGTTCATGCGCCTGCTTGCCGTCAGTTCAGTGTTGGCTGTTTCCGCTCTCGCGGCCATGTCGTGCCCAGCCTCCGCAGACCCCATGGCGGATGCCAAAGCCATCGTCGAGCAACACCGCGCCATGCCGGTTTTCACGCCTCCGGGCGAAGCCTTCGATGCCAAGTCCTGCATGGCGGGCAAGAAGGTTCTCTCCATTCCCATTTCCATGACGATTCCGTTTAATGTCGAGCTACAAAAAGCGATGTCTGAGGCGGCCAAGGAAGTCGGCTTCACCTATACGACGTGGGATAACCAACTGAAAATAGACCAGTGGGTTCAAGGTGTTTCCCAGGCCATCAGCCAGAAATATGACGCTCTTGATCTGGCTGGTGGTCTGAACCCCGAAGTGCTTGGGCCCCAACTGGGCGAGGCCCGCGCTGCCGGTTTGAAAATCTCCACCACCCATTTTTATGACGTGACCCAAAAGGCGGTCCCGAGCGTCGACTATTCCGGCAAGGTTGATTTCACCGGCGCCGGAAAGCTGCTGGCAGCCTGGGCCTATGCCCAGACGGAAGGCAAGCCCAATGTGCTGGTCATCGGCTCATCCGATGTCCTGCCCTCCATCCCGTTCGTCCAGGCCATCAAGGATCAACTGGCGGCGCTTTGCCCGGATTGCAAGGTAAAACATCTCGACGTTCCCGTCTCCGAATGGGCGACGAAGATACAATCGGGCACCCAGTCCGCTTTGCTGGCTGATCCGTCGATCAACTATATTCTGCCGATCTACGACTCCATGTCGCAGTTCGTTATCCCCGCCATGCGCATCACCGGTGCGGAGGGCAGCGTCAAGCTTGCCAGTTTCAACGGAACTCCTTTCGTGCTGGATATGGTCCGGGCAGGTCAGGTGGAGATGGATGTCGGCGAAAGCCTCGGCTGGGCAGGTTATGCGGCCATCGACAACATCATGCGCATGCTGTGCGGCAAGCCTGAGGTGGCGAAGCTGAATGTCCCCTTGCTGGTGTTTGACGAAAGCAATATCGCGACCGCAGGGACGCCCGCCAACTTCAACGATGGCTACGGCGATGCCCATCTGGACGGGTTCCGCAAGCTCTGGAAACTGAAGTAATCAGCCGTTGAAGCGGGAGCAGCATCATGACAGATAATGCCGTGCTCACCATGAAAAACATCCGCATGCGCTTTGGCAGTTACGATGCGCTGAAGGGCGTGTCGCTGTCGATCCGGCGCGGCGAGGTGTTCGGACTTCTCGGTCAGAACGGCTCGGGGAAATCCACCATGATCAAGGTTCTGGCGGGTTTCCACCAGCCGGAGCCAGGCAGCGAGGTCATTCTCTGGGGGCAGAAAATGCCTTTGCCGCTCGATCCCATGGAGATTAAGAAGCGCGGTGTGGCGTTTGTCCACCAGCATCTCGGTCTCGTGTCATCGCTGACCGTGCTGGAGAATATGCGGGTCACCGCCCTTGGTCAGAAATCACCCTGGTTCGTCAATTGGAGACGTGAAGCGTCGGCGATATCGAAACTGTTTGCGCAGTTCGACCTGTTTATCGATCCGTTTCAAACTGTGGCGTCGCTGTCACCGGTGGAGCGTGCCTTCGTTGCCATTATCAGGGCCTTCGAGGATCTGAAAGCGTCGGATGCAGGCTATGGCGGGGAAGGTATATTGGTGCTGGATGAGCCAACGCCGTTTCTGCCGGCCGAAGATGTCAAAAGGCTGTTTGCTCTCATCCGTTCCATCGTGAAAACCGGCGCTTCCGTTGTTATCGTCACCCATGACATCGATGAAGTGCGTGACATTACCGACCGTGTTGCAGTGCTGCGGGACGGCGAACTCGTCGGCATTATGGATACACACAGTTCGGAGCGCCAATCCATCCTGGATACCATCGTCGGATCACGTGTCGATGCGTTCGAGAAAAGGCGTATGGCGCCCAGCGGGGTTGCGGCGGCAGTGCGCGTGAGAGGATTGTCGGATGGTACCACCGCACCGTTTGATTTCGACATTCGCGAGGGCGAAACACTGGGCGTCACGGGCTTGATCGGCTCCGGCTTTGCCCGAGTTCCCTACCTGCTTTATGGCGCAAGGCGCGGCGAAGGTGAAATCATGCTTGCAGGCAAGACGTCTGGCGTTGGCGCAATGACACCGTTTGCCGCTCAGCAGATGGGCATCGCATTTCTACCGGGCGATCGGCTGGGTGCCGCTGGTGTCGGAACCCTTTCCGTCACCGACAATATCACGTTGCCCGTTCTCGACAATTTGCTGAAACCCTACGGACTTGACCGATCGGCCATGACCCGAGACGCAGCGCGGCTGGCGCAGCTCTATGATGTCAGGCCGCAGAACCCGCATTTGCCGCTTGCGTCTCTGTCTGGCGGCAACCAGCAGAAAGTCCTCTTGGCCAAATGGTTGCAGGTCAAGCCGAAGCTCTTGATGCTGGACGAACCCACCCAGGGCGTCGATTTCGGTGCGCGCCAGCAAATCTTCAAAGCGTTGGACCGGGCAGCGGCGGATGGCACCGCCATTCTCTGCGCCTCGACCGACAACGAACAACTGGAACAGATATGTGATCGCATCATCGTCTTTTCGCGCGGTCGCCCGGTAATCGAGCTGAAAGGCTCGCAGATCAGCCGCCGCGTCATTACGGAAGCCTGTTTCCACAGCCATGAAGCGGAGGCCGCAGAATGACGACGCTCGACATGCCGACAACCAAATTGGCATCGCCGCCAAAAAGCCGGTTTACCCTGAAGACGGAGGGCGAGCGCTTTGCGCTGGTTGGCGCTTGGCTGCTGCTCATCGTCATTTTCGGTACCCTCATGCCGGATTCCTTTTTAAGCTGGCGCAGTTTCTCGACTCTGTTCGGTTCTCAGGCCATTCTCGTGGTGCTGACGCTTGCCATCATCATACCGCTCACCTCAGGGGATTTCGACCTGTCTGGGGCATCGACCTTGACGATGAGCTGCATGCTGATCGCCGTGCTGAATGTGAAACTCGGTTGGCCGATCGTCCCCGTCATCCTGCTGGCTCTTCTCAGCGGCATCGTGATTGGTGCCGTCAATGCTTTCTTTGTCCTCTATTTTCGCATCCATTCCCTGATCGTGACGCTCGGCGTCGGGACCTTCGTTAACGGATTGATCCTTTGGGTCAGCAATTCGCAAACGATCTCGGGCGTTTCCATGGACCTCGTCAAATGGGTCATCATCAACCGTTTCCTGGGTATTCCCCTGGCCTTTTTCTACGCCATGATCCTGGCCGTCATCCTGTGGTATGCACTGGAATTCACCATCGCCGGTCGCAAGCTCCTATTTGTCGGGCGTGGTCGGGAAGTATCTCGCCTGAGCGGCATCCATGTCGACCGCGTCCGCGCCACGTCCTTCATATTATCGGGCCTGATTTCGGCCTTTGCGGGCATGCTGTATGCGGGAATGACCGGCTCTGCCGATCCGCTCTCGGGCCTCAACCTCCTGCTTCCCGCCTTTGCCGCGGCCTTCTTGGGTGCAACGACCATCTCGCCGGGCAGGTTCAATGCCTTCGGCGCCGTCATCGCCGTCTACTTCCTCGTCACCGGCATCACCGGGCTGACCATGCTGGGCGCGGATGCCTACGTGCAGAACCTGTTTTACGGAGGAGCGCTTGTCGTTGCCGTGTCGCTCAGCCAGCTCGTCCGCAACCGTCAACCACAGGATTTCAGCTGATGGATAACACGAATATGGTCGCTGCTTTGGCGCAAGCCTATTGGGCGCGGCCTGCGGTCGAAGCGGAACTGGTGGCCATGGCCGGAGAGATGGCCCGCGATATCGCTGCAATCGCACCGTCGCCGTTGGGCAAAGGTGGCGCGTTGTTCAATGTGGAACCCGCGCATTTCGATGCACTTCTGATGTCCGAGGCAAAGCGATGAGCCTCGATAATCCCACCTCGTTGACACAGGCCGCAGACGCGATCCGTGCCGGAAAGATCACCTCGCTGGAGATGACGCAGGCTGCGCTCGATCGCGCGACCGCCGGCCAGACACGGTTGAACGCCTTCATCGATATTGAACACGAAGCTGCACTCGATGCGGCGAAGAGGGCCGATGCCGCGCTTGCATCCGGCCACAGCGTGGGGCCGTTGCACGGCGTTCCGCTCGCCCACAAGGACATGTATGATCGCGCCGGTTTCGTGACCGGTTGCGGCTCGAAAATACGGGCGGGACACGTGGCAACCTCCACCTCCACCGTGATGGAGCGCTTGCAAAGCGCAGGCGCGCTGTCCATCGGTCGCCTGAATATGAGTGAATTCGCCATGGGGCCGACCGGCCACAATTTCCACCATGGCCGGGCATTGAACCCGATTGAGGCGGCGCGCATCACCGGCGGCTCGTCCTCCGGCTCCGGTTCCGCGGTGGGAGGTGGTGTCGTATTGGGGGCACTTGGTTCCGATACCGGCGGCTCGATCCGCTTGCCCGCCGCATGCTGTGGTGTTGTCGGTATCAAGCCGACGCAGGGCCGTGTGAGCCGACATGGGGCAATGCCATTGTCTTTCTCGCAAGACTGCGTGGGTCCTTTGGCGCGCACGGTCGAAGACGCCTATCTGATGTTACAACTCATTTCCGGCCCGGATGATCGCGATACGACATGCATGGATGTTGAAAAGCCTGGGCCGCTTCACACCGATCTCTCGTCCATCCGCATCGGCATCGCGGGTGGTCTCTTCACGTCGGGGCTGGATAGCGATGTTTCGCAGGGCGTCGATATAGCCATCACAGCCCTGAAATCAGAGGTTGCCAGCATCGCGCAGGCGTCCATGCCCGATCTGTCAACAATTGCAGAACTCGCCAATGTCGTTGCCATGGCGGAAGCCGGTGCTGTGCACTTTGACTGGATGCGTGAGCGCCCCGACGATTACGGTCCGCAAATCCGTATGCGGTTGTCGCAGTCCCTTGCGGTGCCCGCCCCCATCTACCTGCGGGCTTTGCAGATACGGTCGGTCATGCTCCAAGACTTTCTCAATGTCGCTTTTGCCCAATCAGATGTGCTCATCGCGCCTACCATGCCCTTCGTGCCGCCTTTGTCTTCGGAGGTGGATGTCGGCACAAGCCCCACGATGAATGCGGTGGTAAGTGCCATGACCTCGTTCACACGCCCCTTCAGCTATCTCGGCCTGCCAGCTGTGTCCGTGCCGGTGTCGATCTCTGCTGGCGGATTGCCCGTTGCTCTGCAAGTCGTGGCGCGGCCTTGGCGTGAAGACCTCGCAGCGAGTGTGGCTTTGAGACTTGAGACGGCGCTAGCGCTTCCTGCAATGGCGCGCGTCGCATCGGCAGCGTGAACCGCGTCATGACAATTCGGAATGGAGAAAGGACGATCAAATGAACACGATGCCAAATCTCTCATCACCGGTGGAGGCTGTTGTGGATGTCAGTCAGCAAGACTTCCGCGATGCCATGGCGAAAATGGGTGCCGCCGTCACCATTATCACGACGGATGGACCGGGGGGTAAGGCAGGCTTTGCTGCGACCGCAGTTTGCAGCGTGACAGACAGTCCCGCGACACTGTTGATATGCCTCAACCGCACTGCATCCGTGTTCAACGCGGTGATGGAAAACAAGACGCTTTGCGTCAATGTGCTGACTGCAGAGCATGAAACGCTGTCATCGCTGTTCGGTGGAAAAACGCCGGTCGATGACCGTTTTGCTGCGGCGAACTGGCACGCTGGCGTAACAGGTGCGCCCGTGCTGGACGATGCGATGGTATCGTTCGAGTGTGTGATTTCGGATATGCAGGATATCGGCACACACAGGGTTTTGTTTTGTGCGGTGAAGTCCCTTCGTCAAAGCGACGCCGACAAGGCCTTGATCTATTACAAGCGCGCCTATCATCATCTTTAGCCTTCGAGGCGATCAGGGCTGCAAGCCAGCACACCGTGCCGTATTGCGAATATGAGACTCCATCTCGACCCGGGCCAAAGCGCCGTCATTTGCCTTGAGAGCGGCAATGATGCGGCGGTGTTCGGCAATGGATTGCCGCATTCTTTCCGGGTCGGTGATGGGGATAGGCTGGCGCTGGGTTTCGGTCACCTGGTCCCGCACTGTCTGATACAGCGCCTTCAGCATCGTGTTGGAGCAGGCGGATACGATGGTGCCATGGAACGCGAGATCGGCTTCGACATTGGCGAGCAGATCCTGATTGGCCCAGCAATCCTCCATCGTCTTCGTCGCCTTTTCCATCTTTTCGAGCTGTGTCTGGGACAGTCGCCCAGCCGAAAGCCGGGCGATTTCTCCCTCGAGCAGGATGCGCGTTTGGAAGACGTCGAAAACCGAGTGGCTTTCCGAATAGCGCCACGGCGCCATATGTCCGGCTTGACCTGCCGTTGCGTCAATCGCAGCCACATACGTTCCGCGCCCAGCTTCTGTTTTCAGCAGGCCAAGCGTTTCAAGGGTCAGCAGCGCCTCACGAAGGGATGCCCGGCTGATGCCGAATCTTTGGGAGAATTCGCGCTGTGACGGAATTTTCTCGCCGGCCTTCAATTGCCCGGCCTGGATCATGGCCTGGATTTCGCGGGCAACTGATTGTGGCACAAGCGTTTTGTTGAGCATTCGATCCCTATTGACGTGAAGCAGCCGCGGCCCATCCGATATATTTTTTAAGCAACGTCTTGCAAAGCACAAAACCACGTGCTTGTTTGGTCGGACTGGTCTGACCAGTTAGACCAACGTAGATTGGCTTAAAACATAAAACAAGGGGTTCTCGAATGCACCACGTTTCGCGCATCAAAAGCACACTTCTCGCCGGGCTGGTTTCAGCGCTTGGTATAGTCAACGTTCAGGCTGCAGATCTGACGGTCGGCGCCAATATCGGCAACGTTCCATGGGAATTTGAAGACGCCAGTGGCAAGGTCACCGGCTTTGAGGTGGATCTTGTCAACGAAATCGCAAAGCGTCTCGGCAAGTCCGTCGAATTCGTCAACACGCCATTCAACGGCCTGTTTCCAGCCGTCCAATCCGGCCGCATCAACATGGCGATTTCCTCGATCACCATTACCGAAAAACGTTTGGCATCCGTTACCTTCGCCCAGCCCTACTACGATAGCGACCAGTCTCTGACGGTGACAGCCGCCTCCGGCATCACCGGTCTCAAAGGCATGAGCGACAAGGTCGTCGGTGTCGATACGGCATCGACAGGCGATATGTGGGCAGAAGCTCACAAGGGTGAATACAAGCTTGGTGAAATCCGCAAGTTCGAAGGCTTGCAGCCTGCCATGCTCGACCTCGTTGCGGGCCGGATCGACGGCTATATCTCCGACATTCCGGCCCTGCTCTACTACGCCAAGGACAAGCCGGAGCTGAAGGTTGTCGAGCGTATTCCGACTGGCGAGAAATACTCGATCATGTTCAACAAGGGTGATCCACTGGCAGAAGAGGTCAACAAGGTCATCACCACTTTGAAGGGCGAAGGCTTCATCGCCAAGCTGCACGAGACATGGTTCGGTGCAAAGGCCGAGGACACGACCTCGACCGTTGCCGTTCTCGATATGCCGAAGGCCAAGTAAGGTTTAAACAGCATCCGGCGGGACAAGCTTGTCTCGCCGGATCGCCAAGGGAGCCTGTCCGGCATGAACCTCATCAACACCTTCTTCAATGCTTCAGTCTTTCTCAACAGTCTGCCGCAACTGCTCTGGGGACTGGCCGTCACGCTCCAGATCGGCATGACCAGCATTATCTGCGGCTTGGTCGGCGGTCTTTTTCTGGCGGTGGCGCGTCTTTATGCGCCGGCATTCGTCAAACTGCTGATCCGCGTTTACATCGATATTTTTCGGTCCATACCACTGCTTGTCCTGCTGATTGTCGTTTATTACGCCCTGCCGTTCGTCGGTATCAGACTGTCGCCCTTTCTCTCGGCGGTCACCGCACTGTCGCTCGTGTCCGCCGCCTACACCGCGGAAATTTTTCGCGCTGGCATAGAGGCTGTTCCCCATGGTCAGTTTGAGGCATCCGCTGCACTTGGCCTCTCCAACCGCAACACGATGGTCGACATCATTCTGCCGCAGGCCATCCGCATCGTCATTCCACCGCTGACCAATAATTGCATCAATGTCATGAAGGACACCGCTCTTGCGTCCGTGGTCGCCATGCCGGACCTGTTGAAACAGGCAACGCAGGCGCAGGCCCTGAATGCCAACCCGACGCCGCTGATCGGGGCCGCCCTTATTTACATCGCCCTGCTCTGGCCCATGGTCGCGGTGGTCGCGCGCCTTGAAAAGCACTTCAACCGGGGGAAACGGTAATGGAAAAGAACGGCACGCCCCTCATTTCCATACGCGGATTGACCAAAGCCTACGGCACTTTCACCGTTCTGCACGACATTGATCTCGATGTCGCCGAGGGGGAGGTTGTCTGTGTCATCGGTCCATCCGGTTCCGGCAAATCGACACTCATTCGCTGCATCAATCATCTGGAGGCCTTTGCCCCCGAAAGCACCATTACCGTGGATGGCATCCGCGTTGCGCCCGGTCCGGCTTTGGCCAAGGTACGCGCCGAAGTTGGCATGGTGTTTCAGTCCTTCAACCTGTTTCCGCATATGACGGTGCTGAGAAACGTCATGATCGCGCCCATCCGGGTGAGAAAAACGCCGGAAGCAGAAGCAGAACGCAAGGCCCGCGAGCTTTTGGCGCGTGTCGGTATTTCCGAGCAGGCGGAGAAATTTCCCGGGCAGCTTTCCGGCGGCCAGCAGCAACGCGTGGCGATTGCTCGCGCTCTGGCCATGGAGCCGCGTGTCTTGCTTTTCGATGAGCCCACATCGGCACTCGACCCGGAAATGGTCGGCGAGGTTCTGGACGTGATGCGCAAGCTGGCAGGCACCGGTGTCACGATGGTGATCGTCACGCACGAAATGGGTTTTGCCCGACAGGTCGCAGATCGCGTCATCTTCATGGATGGCGGACGCCTTGTTGAATGGGGTGCGCCATCAGAAATTTTCGACACTCCGAAAGAAGAGCGAACACGCGGCTTTCTCCGCGCCGTTCTCAATCATTAAAAAAAGATACAGTCCGGGAGATATCAGCGATGACCACACCTTCACCACTCGACATGGATTATGTCCGCAGTCAGTTTCCGGGCCTATCTCGCGGCTGGACCTATTTTGACAATGCGGGCGGATCGCAAATCCTCAAAAGCGCGCTGGAGCGCATCACGACCTTCCTGATCGAGACAAACGTCCAGATCGGCGGCTCTTACGAGGTGTCGCAGAACGCCGCGAAAGCGCTCTACGAAGCCCGCACCGCCGCCATGCATCTGGTCAACGCCTCGCGTCCGGAGGAGATCGTTTTTGGTAGTTCCACGACCTCGCTTTTGCAAAATCTGGCCCGCACCATGCAAAGCCAGTTGTCCACCGGTGACGAGATCATCGTCACCGTCAGCGATCACGAATCCAACATTGGGCCTTGGGACAGGTTGCAGGATGCGGGCATTACGCTGAAATTCTGGCCGCTGAACAAGGAAACGCTTCAGCTCGATCTGGCCGATCTGGAGCCACTGATGAGCGAGCGGACGAAAATGGTTTGCGTCACGCACGTCTCCAACATCCTCGGGTCGATCAATCCTATCCGGGAGATCGCCGATTTCGTCCATGCGCGCGGAGCAAAGATTTGTGTCGACGCTGTAGCCTATGCCCCACACCGGGCCGTCGATGTGCAGGCCTTCGATGTCGATTATTACGTCTTCAGCCTCTACAAGACCTATGGCCCGCATTACGCGATGATGTATGGCAAGTACGATCTGCTGCTCGAGCTCGATACGATTTATCACTACTTTTACGGCAAGGACAAAGTGCCGGGCAAGCTGGAGCCGGGCAACCCGAATTACGAGCTTGCCTATTCCACCTGCGGTATCGTTGACTACCTCACCGCTCTTGGTGAGCAGGCAGGCGAGACAGGCACGGTGCGCCGGAAGATAGAGGCGGCGTTTGCAGCCATCACGGCACAGGAAAACCTGCTGGCTGAGCGGCTCTTGAGCTACCTGCGCTCCCGCAATGATTGCCGGATCGTCGGACAGCGTTTCAACCATGATGAGACACGCGTACCGACGATTGCCTTCCGCTTCGATGGCCGCGATGCTGGCGAGCTCTGCAAGGCGATGGATAACGACCACATTGCCATGCGCTTTGGTGATTTCCACTCGAGACGGCTTGCCGAATATCTCGGCCTGACCGACCATGGCGGCATGCTGCGTGTCTCGATGGTGCATTACAACACGCTTGAAGAGGTCGATCGCTTCACGGCTGCACTTGACCGCATCCTCTCTGGCGATGCGGGATTTGCAAAGGCAAGCTGACCATATGAACGACAAGAAGGACATGGAATGATGCGTTTCGATACGGTGATCAGGTACGGAACCGTGGTGACAGCGAGTGACACCTTCGTCAGCGATGTCGGCATCAAGGATGGCCGCATCGCCGCACTGGCCGCTGAATTGACCGAGGCGGACGAGATCATCGACGCCACAGGCCTCTTTGTCCTACCCGGCGGCATCGACAGCCACGTCCATCTCGACCAGCCCTCAGGCGACGGCATTGTCATGGCCGATGATTTCGACAGCGGCACCCGCTCGGCCGCCATCGGCGGCAACAGCACGGTTCTGGCATTCTGCATGCAGGAAAAGGGGCAATCGCTGCGTGAGGCGCTGAAGGTCTATCACGCCAAGGCGGAAGGCAAATGCCATGTCGACGTGTCCTTCCATCTGGTCATTACCGATCCAACCGCAGAAGTGCTCGGGCAGGAACTGCCGGCGCTGGTCGAGGATGGCTATACCTCACTGAAGGTTTTCATGACCTATGAGGGCCTGCGGCTTCGTGACGACGAAATCCTCGCCACGCTGGATACCGCACGGCGCACCGGCGCTTTGGTCATGGTTCACTGCGAAAACGAGGATGCTATCCGCTACCTGATCGGTCGCCACGAGGAAGACGGCAAATTTGAACCGAAATTCCACGCCACGACGCGACCGATTGCTGCCGAGCGCGAGGCGACCCACCGGGCATTGTCGCTGGCTGAAATCGTTGATGTGCCCATCGTCATCGTTCACGTCTCCAACCGCGAGGCGATGGAGGAAATCCGCCGAGCGCGCCAGCGTGGCCAGAAAATTGCCGGTGAGACTTGCCCACAATATCTTATGCTGACCGCCGACGATCTTGATCAGAGCGAGATGGAAGGCGCAAAGTACGTCTGCTCGCCGCCGCCGCGCGATGAGTCCAGTCAGGACGCCTGCTGGGAAGGGTTGGAACAGGGCGTTTTTGATCTGTTCTCGTCCGACCATTGCCCCTTCCGCTTCGATGATCCGGAAGGCAAGCTCAACGAGAAGGGCAAGCGACACTTTCGCTGGATTCCGAATGGCATCCCCGGCGTTGCAACGCGCCTGCCGATCCTGTTTTCGGAAGGCGTGATGAAGGGCCGGATCGACATCAACCAGTTCGTGGCGCTGACATCGACCAATCACGCCAAATTATATGGGCTCTACCCCCGCAAAGGCACCATCGCTGTTGGCGCCGATGCCGATATCGCGCTTTGGGATCCAAACAAAAGCGTCACCGTCCGCAATGATATGCTGCATCACGGTGCAGATTACACGCCTTACGAGGGGCTGGATATCCGTGGATGGCCGGTCCGGTTGCTGTTGCGCGGCAAGACCATTGTGGAAGACGGGCATTTTGCTCAACAGATCGGGCAGGGCGGCTATCTGCGTCGCGACCTCTCATCTCTCACGCGCCAACGTGGCGGCCAAATCTGAGTGTAGAGGGGTGTGCTGGCGGTCGGCACAGGGGAATAGACACCTGTGCCGACCGATTTCTCAGATTGAGACGTCGCTGGCTTTGCCCAACCAAACTGCCGGGTTGGTAATCGCGATCCGGCTTCTGATATCGGCGGCATTGGCGGCCAGCACCAATTCATAGTCACCAGCCTCCGACCGGAACGCCTTTGCGTCGACATCGAAGAAGCTGAGATCGCGTACCGACACTTTCAACGTTGCCGTTTTGGTTTCGCCTGGCTCGAGTTCAAGCTTGGCGAAGGCCCGCAATTCCTTATCCGGCCTTGAAACAGAAGAACCAAGTGGTCGCACATAAAGCTGCACCACCTCAGAGCCCTTGCGCGCACCCGTGTTGGTGACGTCGAGCGTGACGGTGATCCCGTCTTCACCCATCTGAGATGAGGATGCCTTGGCGTCGCTCCACGCAAATTGCGTATATCCAAGCCCGAAGCCGAACGGGAAGAGCGGCTCCACGCCATGACTGTCATGGTGGCGGTAGCCGACGAAGACACCCTCGTCATAGCGCACATGGCCGTCCTGACCGGGGTAGACACGTGGATTGTCGGTGACGGCGGAGTTGTCGGACAGCGACTTCGGGAACGTCTGCGGCAGACGACCGCCGGGTTCGACATCGCCAAACAGAACGTCGGCGACCGCGTTTCCAAGTTCCTGGCCCGGATACCACATTTGTAGAACCGCCTGAACCTTGTCCAGCCAAGGCATTTCCACAGGGCCGCCCGTTTGCAGCACGACCACCGTGTTCGAGTTGACGGCCGCAACCTTCTCGATTAGCTCTTCCTGACGCCCGGGAAGCCGCATATCGGGCAGGTCAAGACCCTCCGTGTCCCATTGGCCCTCACGGCCAACGAAAAGGATGGCGACATCGCAGGCCGCAGCCTTGGCAACAGCGTCCTCTATTGCAGCATCACCCAGCGGCTTTTCCACACCGAAGCGAATGGCCGTCAGGTGAATTCCATCCGTGGTATCTGCTGGCGAGCAATATTCGATTGCCAGCGTGTAGCTGCGTCCCGCCTCCAGTTCCACCGCCTGTCTCTGTTCGGTGTTGGCCGTGCCGAAGTAATTGTCGCCAGGCGTCCAGTCGTCGTAGCCGTTCACGACCAGTTTTCCATCCACATAGAGTTTGGCGAGGCCGGCATTCGTCATGCCGAAGATGTGCTCTCCGCTTTCAGCGGGGACGAAACTTGCGATGATCCGCGCGGAAAAGCTGGCTGGATCGAGATCTGGCGATGGCAGGTCGAACCAGAAGAATTCGCCCTTGGCGGCAGGTTCGCTGTGTACGGGGCAGCCTTCCAGCTTCCGACCCTTGAAATAATCGACATGCATATCGCCGCTGAACACATTGATGAGGCGATTGTTGCTGCATCCAATCGCGTGGTGCACGCTATTGGCGTTGGAAAGCGCTGCCTTGATGCCCTGAAGCGGGCTGATGGTGTAGTGCGCCGCGATTTGTGCACTGCCGCCTCCCATGACGCGCGCTTCGGCGGCATTGGGGCCGAGAACCGCGATGCTATCCAGCGTGGTCTTGGCGAGGGGCAACACGCCTTCGTTTTTCAGCAGAACGGCTCCCTCCGCGCCAATCTGGCGGATGAGGGCTCTGTCTTCGGGCAGATCGAGCGAGCTTTCGGTGAGATCGGGCGCTGTTTCGAACGCGCCGACACGCTCCAGAAGCGTCAGGATGCGGCGGGCTGCTTCGCGTACGGTTTCTGCTTTCACCTCGCCATTCTTCACGGCCTGAACAAGCTTTTCGCCACGGTCTCGGGTCGGTCCAGGCATTTCGAGGTCAAGGCCGGCATTGACCGTGGCGGCGGTGGAATGCGAGCCGAACCAGTCCGACATCACGATCCCATCAAAGCCCCACTCCTCGCGCAAGACGGTCGACAGCAGCCAATCGTGCTCGCTGGTATAGGTGCCGTTGAGACGATTGTAGGACGACATCACCGCCATCACGCCGGCCTTCTTCACCGCCCGTTCGAATGGCAGCAGATAGATTTCGCGCAGGCTGCGTTCATCGATATCCGATGACATCGTTTGGCGCTCGATCTCGGATTCGTTGCCTGCGAAGTGCTTGATGGTTGCTGCAATACCCTTGCTCTGCACACCTTGAATATAGGCAACGGCAAGATCTGCCGTCAGCAATGGATCTTCGGAATAGCACTCGAAATTACGGCCATTGAGGCCCGAGCGGTGAATGTTGACGGTCGGTGCCAGCAGCACCGAAGCGCCCTTGCTTTTTGCCTGTCCTGCCAGTGCCACCCCCATGCGTTTGACAAGCTCGGGGTTCCAGGTCGCGCCCAGCGCGATGGCCACGGGAAAGCAGGTCGCTTTGACGCCCGCGACCAGAGAGCCTGCACCACGTGCACCATTGGGTCCATCGGTGACTTTTATCTTCGGAACGCCAAGGCGCTCGACCGGCACGGTTGTCCAGAAGTCGGCACCGGCCAGCAGCGAAACCTGCTCTTCAAGCGTCATCTGGGTCAAAATGTTCTCGATCATACGAGCCTCCGATATTGGCTGTTGGTTAGAGAGAAATTTACAGTATCAACGAACACCGCGAACGGGTGCGATGGCCAGCGCCCCGAGGAAGGCGCAGACGGCTGCCACGGCATAGAGAACGCCATAGTTTTGCCCGCCGGTATTGCCGATAGCCAGAAGAAAGGGTGCGACAGCCGGAGCAATGGATTGCGGGACGGCGTTGGCAATGTTGAGAACGCCCAGATTTCTCGCCGCATGCGTTTCCCTGTCGGGCAGAATATCCACCACCAGCGCCTGATCGACAGCCATATAGACCCCAAAGCCGACTGAGGTAACGGCGATGCCGCTGTAAAACACCGCCAGATCGCTTGCGAAAACGATGACGACGATGCCCAGCGCGTAGGTCATGGCAGCCAGCAGCACGAAGGCTTTGCGGCGACCGATGCGATCAGAGACGTATCCCGAAACGAACGACGAGCCGACGACGCAGATGGCGGTAATCAGCGTTGAGAAAAACATGATGTCGCCGATATCGGCTTCCGCGATCTTCAAGTGGTCCATCAGATAATAGACCTGATAGGAGGTGAGAACGGCAAAGCCGAAGAACACCATGAAACGGCTGAGCCAGGCATAACCGAAATCCGGATGCTTGACGGGGTTGACCCAAAAACTGCCCAGCAGTTCTGCCACGCTTGGGATGGACTTTTCCGAGGTGTCGGTCAAAGGGCGGTCCTCGATCACCAGTACGAAGATGATGACCGATACGAGACCGATTGCCGTGGGGATGAGGAACATCGCGTTGCTGGTCGTTCCCGTCAAAGCGAGAATGCCGCTGCCGATCAGAAGAGCGATGTAGATCGACATGCCCGCCAGCGCTGATACGAGGCCGCGTTGGTGTTCCGGGACCTGGTCCGGCACCGTTGCGACAAGTGCTGCCAGCATGGCGTTATACGCGGCCTGGATCACGCACCACGCAATGCCGATGACGATCAGGCTGGACGTGTAGGCCATGAAGACCTGCGCCAGACTGCCGACGATCACACCGCCGAGCAGCCAG
Organism: Rhizobium skierniewicense; assembly: GCF_014196515.1. GTDB lineage: Bacteria > Pseudomonadota > Alphaproteobacteria > Rhizobiales > Rhizobiaceae > Agrobacterium > Agrobacterium skierniewicense. Next base: position 77,235 of record NZ_JACIDV010000003.1, read on the forward strand.
GGTTTGCGCCGCCCGAAGCGTGAGCGCGTGCGATCCGAAAGCTGGCCGAAAATCGGATTCGCCAGAAGCGCAAAGAGCGCACCGAGGCCGAGGATCGTTCCGAGACTTGCACCTTTGTCGACAGGATCAAGCGTGTTGACGCGAACGGCCAGTGTCATGGCGACGGGTGTCATGACAGCCGTGAAAAAGCCGACACTGGCCAGCCCGTAGGTCAGAATAAACGGGAGGCCAACCGATTTTTCAATGGGTTTGCCGGACGACCCGGCGGCAATAGTTGATGCTGTCATACTCATGATAAAACCCTCCACCGCAATAACTTGACAACAACGTCATCCCCCAACGAACGTTGCAATAAACCTACCGACTACTCGGTAATTGAAATTAGTCAACTTTTTTGTATCCTGCAATTGCCATGATCGAAGGCCGGGCCAACGGGACAAAACAGCAAAATTCCGTCTAAAGACGATGCGATGCAGATGATATGGAATGGCTATGACTGATAAGATGAATGACGGTCCCGTCTTGGACCAAGCACCGCCCAGACGGCGCAAATCGCCGAAAGGGATGGCCCGAAAAGAGGCTATTCTGACGACGGCCATGCAGCATTTTGCGAGAGATGGATATCAAAGCGCATCCTTTGCAGCCATCGCTGCCGATGTCGGCCTGTCCTTGCCGGGACTTCTTCATTATTTTCCGACGAAGGTCGCTCTGTTGCTCGCCATTCTCGAAAAGCGCGATCTCGACAGCGCGTCGAGCGTGGGGGAAGATTATCTGGATTGGCGCAAGGTACTGCACGGTCTGGTGGAGATCGCGGCGATCAACCAGACGATCCCGAATGTGGTGCAGGCTTTTGCCGTCCTCAACGCCGAAAGCCTCACCGCCGATCATCCGGCAAGTGCGTGGTTTGCCGCACGCGTCGTGACGCTGAAGACCAATCTTGCATTCTGTCTGCAAAAAGGGATCGCAGATGGCGAAATCAGGCCGGAGACCGACCCGGAAGCCATTACCGCCGAACTGATCAGCATGATGGACGGACTTCAGATGCTCTGGCTGAGATCACCTGAAGAGTTCGACATGGTGACCGTCTTTTCCGGTTACATCACGCGCCTGATCGACACCATCAGGCTTCGTTGACATAAATCCGGCCCTAGATCATTTCCCGGTCTTTTCGCGCCACGCGTCGTAGCGTTGCTGATACTCGTCCTTTGTGCAGGGGTAGAGGCCGATGATGGCTTCGCCCGCATTCACCTGTTCGAGCACGAATTCCTCATAGCTTTCCATGCTGGTGCATTCCTCGGCAAGCTCATCCGCCAGATGGGCGGGAATGACCATGACGCCGTCATTGTCTCCCACCAGAACATCGCCGGGGAACACAGCAACATCACCGCAGGAAATGGGGACGTTGATGTCGATGGCTTCGTGGAGTGTCAGATTGGTGGGTGCCGATGGTTTCGCGTAATAGGATGGCATGCCAAGTGCGCCGATGCCGGCGGCATCGCGAAATCCGCCATCGGTGACGACGCCCGCTGCACCGCGCAGCGCCAGTCGTGTGATCAGGATCGAACCTGCGGTTGCCGCACGCGCATCTTTGCGGCTGTCCATCACCAGCACGTGGCCTACCGGGCAGGTTTCGATCGCCACGCGCTGCGGGTGGTCTGCATTGCGAAAGACGGTGATCGGATTTCTGTCTTCGCGGGCAACAATGTATCGCAAGGTGAATGCCTGACCGACCATCACTTCGGGCTTTGGAGAAACCGGGACAACGCCCTGAATGAACTGGTTTCGCAAACCGCGCTTGAACAGGGCAGTGGCAATGGAAGCGGTGGAAATTTTCTTGAACTTTTGGCGCGTGGCTTCGCTCAACACATAGTCGGTCATGGCAGTCTCTTTCCTTGGTTCAGTAAATGTCCGGTTCGCCTGCGGTCTTGCCGAAACCGGTTTCCAGAAAATCGAAGTCGCAGCCTTGATCGGCCTGGGTCACATGGCGGGAGAACATCCAGCCATAGCCGCGCTGGAAGCGTGGTTCCGGCGCTTTCCATTCCGCCTTTCGCTGCGCAAGTTCCTCGTCGCTCACCAGCATGTCGAGGGTGCGATTGGGCAGGTCGAGGCGAATGGTGTCACCGTTCCTGAGAAGTGCCAGCGGGCCTCCGACAAAGCTCTCGGGCGACACATGAAGCACGCAGGCACCATAGGACGTACCGGACATGCGCGCGTCGGAAATGCGCAGCATGTCGCGATGACCCTGCTTGATCAAAGCTTTGGGAATGGGCAGCATGCCCCATTCGGGAAAGCCCGGACCACCTTGCGGGCCTGCGTTGCGCAAGACCAGCACATGTTCCGGCGTGACGTCGAGGTTCTCGTCATCGATGGCCTTTTTCATTTCCGGATAGCTGTCGAACACCATCGCCGGTCCCTCATGCACATGATATTTGGGATCGCAGGCCGCGGGCTTGATGACGCCGCCATTCGGGCAGAGATTGCCGCGCACAACGGCAAGCGAACCCTCATGGTAGACCGGATTGGAGAGCGGGCGAATGACATCGTCGTTGTAAACAACTGCACCCTCCAGATTCTCCCACATGGTCTTGCCGGTCACCGTCAGTGCGGTGAGATCGAGCCGGTCCTCGATCTGCTTCATCAGTGCTCTCAAACCGCCCGCATAGAAGAAATCCTCCATCAGGTAATCTTTGCCTGAAGGGCGAACATTGGCGATCAGCGGGGTGACGCGGCCAAGCGCGTCGAGATCATCCAATGTCAGATCGACACCGGCACGGCGCGCCATTGCAATCAGATGCACGACGGCATTGGTGGAACACCCTGTCGCCATGGCAACGATGGCGGCGTTGCGACATGCGGCCTCGGTCACGATGCGGTCCGGCGTGAGGTTTTCCCACACCATGTCGACGATCCGGCGGCCGCAATCTGCGCCCATGCGCTGGTGGTTGGCATCCACGGCGGGGATGGAGGACGCACCGGGCAATGTCAGCCCCATGGCGTCGGCAATCGCGGTCATGGTGGATGCGGTGCCCATCGTCATACACGTGCCGGCGGAACGGGCGATACCACCTTGCACGCCCAGCCATTCCTCGTCTGAAATATTGCCAGCGCGGCGCTCATCCCAGTATTTCCAGGCATCGGAGCCGGAGCCCAGAATTTTCCCCGCATAATTGCCGCGCAGCATCGGACCAGCAGGCAGATAGATCATCGGGACGCCTGCGGAAATCGCACCCATGACGAGGCCGGGCGTGGTCTTGTCGCAGCCGCCCATCAGCACCACGCCATCCAGCGGGTGAGAGCGGATCATCTCTTCCGTCTCCATCGCCAGCATGTTGCGATAGAGCATGGAGGTGGGTTTGGTGAAGCTCTCATCGACGGACAGCGAGGGCATCTGCACCGGGAAACCGCCCGCCTGCATTACACCGCGTTTCACATCCTGTACGCGTTCCTTAAAATGCGCGTGACAGGTGTTGAGCTCCGACCATGTGTCGAGCACGCCGATGATCGGCTTTCCTGCGAAATCCTCTTCGGAATATCCAAGCTGCATCATGCGCGAGCGGTGGCCGAAGGTGCGCAGGTCGTCGGGCGCGAACCACCGTGCGCTCCGCAGCGTTTCAGGTGTTTTTCTGTCTGTCATGGCATGTGACCTAATCAGGGGAGAGTGAAAGTGGCTAAGCTGCGCCGGACATTCACGCTGGTCGTCATTTGCTCTGGTCCGGATGTTACGTTTCCGCCCTTCGAACACGTCACAGTTCATCAAGGGCAGTTGCAAGTCCGGTTACAAACTTGCAGACATTGAAGCACTAAAACATCAGTGCATCAATCCCTGATATGTGGTTTAGTGGCGTCATGAGAACGACAGCGGGGTGTGTATGGTTGGAATGATCAGGGGCGGGCAGTTGGATCGATCACGGCAGGTCTCGCTTCAGATCCAAGATATTTTGCGCGAGCGTATTCTCAAGGTGCAACTGGCGCCGGGAACGGTTTTGTCGCGGGCTTCGTTGCAACTGGAATTTGGCGTGAGTCAGACGCCGGTGCGGGATGCGCTGATGCGTTTGCAGGAGGAAGGCATCGTCGATGTCTATCCACAATACGCAACCGTGGTGGCGAAGATCGACATCGAGCACGCAAAACAAGCCCAGTTCCTGCGGCTCTCCATTGAGCTTGAGGCCGTGAGGCGCTTAACCAAGGAGGCCGCTGCTCAAACGGCGTCGGAACTCAGCGATATCTTGGATCGGCAAAAAGCGGTAGCGGCTCCGGCAACCTACGATCTCTTCGATGATATAGACCGTGAATTTCACCGTAAACTTTATGAGAAAACGGGCATATTGCAGCTGTGGAGCAATGTTCGGCGCCAGAGTGTCCATCTTGATCGGCTGCGGCGCCTCAACCTGCCCATGCCTGGCAAGATGCAGACGGTCATCGCCGACCATGAGGCCATCGTCAGCGCAATCGCGTCGGGCAGACCTGATCAGGCGCAGTCGGCCCTGAGAGCCCACCTGTCCGGCACGCTTTCCGTGGCAGATGTCATTAGCGCGACGTTCCCCGATTATGTCGGATAACGCCGCGCGTTCGGAAGCGAACTGTGGCTGCCTTCACGATCAACACGTGTGGGGATTGCGACTGTGCGCGCGTTTGAAAGCGGGTGCGGCAACATCTGGCGCAAGCAGATCGTGCTTTTCGGCATAGGCGACAAACACGCCGCGGGCGACATCCGGATCTATTTCGCCCTTTAACGCCGCCTTGCAAGCCTTCAGGGCCATGGCTTTTGCGCCGTCATGGGGTGAACCGCGCCAGTCCATCAAAAGCTGGTAGGCGTCCGTCACGGAATGTATCGGCGTGGGCAAGCCTAGGCCGACGAGGACGTTGACAGGTGTGGTGAACAGATCGGGTTTCATAGCCTTGTCCTTTCCATAGCCCGATTGCTTGCCATAGTCGTACAGCGCCGAGGTGCTCGGCGCTGTCTATCTCATTGAGAGCTCAGCAAAAGCATGGCTCTGTATCGACGTTATGCGACCTGACGCTCAGCGTCGATCTGAAGAGGCTCCGGTTTTGCCGGGCCGGTGCCGATCGCGATCTTGCGTGGCTTCATGGCTTCGGGAACCTCGCGCTTGAGCGAAATTCTCAAGAGGCCGTTGCTCAGCGCGGCAGTCTCGACACGGACGTGGTCTGCCAGTTCGAAGCTGCGCTCGAATGTACGTCCGCTAATGCCACGGTGCAGATATTCGCCGTCCTTGGCGTCTGCCTTGTGGCCCTTGACGATGAGCAGATTGCGCTCCTGCGTGATGTCGAGTTCCTCATCGCCGAAACCTGCCACGGCCATTTCGATGCGGTAGGCATCGTCACCGGTTTTGACGATGTCATAGGGTGGCCAGCTGTCGATGGCATGCAGGCGCTGCGCGTTGTTCAACAGGTTGAAAACGCGGTCAAAGCCGATGCTCGAGCGATAAAGGGGTGCAAAATCTAGATCGTTTCTCATAACCAAATCCTCCGTAAAGCGAGATGGAATGGAGACGTGGATATTCCCGTCCCCGGTTTGTCGGCCCCTTGATGGCGACCGACGAGAATGATCTGGTTTTGGCAAAAATAGTTTCAAGACCGTCCATGATTTTTTTGTTTGCCCATCGTTTTTTCTTGGCAACAAGCGCGGCCCCATGGCGTTTGCTCACGTAGCTTATAAAAAAGGGAGGCCACCCCATGGCAGACGACAGTACCAACACAATCCGCGCTACCTTCGCAACGCGTGCCGCGGCAGATCTGGCGGTCGAGCATCTCGTCCAGCAGCACGGTGTGCCGCGCCCGGATATTTTTATTCAGTCCACGACCGCGAAAAACACCGTCGGCTCAGCCCCATCGGGTGGCGATGCCTCGCAAGCCGATGGCGTGCGTGATGATGCGCCACTGGAAGGCGAAATCGAGGTTTCTGCGGATGTGTCCAACAGCCAATTCGCTGCCGTTCAACGCAGCTTGGGTGAAGCCGGGGCTCTTCACGTGACCGGTCAATAAGGAAGTCGGGACCGGCTGCGCCGGTCTCCCCCCCCTCTTGGAGATAATCGAGGGTTATCCCGTCACACGTTGAAGCGTGATAATAAGCTCATCGGTATCGTACGGCTTCATCAATCGCGGCACGTGTTGGAACTCTGCGGGCATCGCTGTGATATTGCTGCCCGTGACGAATACGAACGGTTTTCCATGGTGGGCCAGAAGTTCGGCGGCCGGGTACACCAGTTCTCCACCGAGATTGATATCGAGTATGGCCGCATCAACCGGAAAATCCGGATCAGACAGGACCTCTATGGCTCGCTTCACGTCCGATATCGGTCCAAAGACCCTCGCACCAGCGTCTTCAAGCGTCATCAAGAGATGAGAGGCCACGAGATACTCGTCCTCGACCACGAGATATTGGCGACCTTCAAGAGCGAGCGGCATGATTGTTTCCTCCGGCTTTTTAAACTCTCAAGGCGGTGGAAAGTTCTGTCGCATCCTGATCATTTCGCGGTCAAAGTCGCGCCCGTGTCGAGCGCGGCGTTGAAAGCAGCAGGCTTGTCTCGCTTCCCGTAATGCCCGGCACGAGACGGATTCGACGCAAAACGGAATCGAAGCCTGCCAATGTGGAGGCGCTGAGTTCTGCGATAAGATCCCAGCGGCCATTGGTGGTGTGTATCTCGGATATTTCTGGAAACCCGCCCAGCGCACGGATCACCTTCTCGGTAACGTGCCCCTGTATCTCGATCATCATGATGCCACGGACGGCTTCTTCGACGGCATCCGCGCGCAAGATCACGGTGAAACCCAAAATGGCACCGCTCTGCTCCAGACGCTCGATCCGGGCGCGGACGGTTGCCCGCGATGAGGACGTCTCGAGGGCGAGGTCGGATATGCTGCGCCGACCATTGTGCCGCAGCAGCGTAACGAGCCTCGTATCCAGGTCATCCATGGCGTATCACTTTGGCTATTAAGATGATCGAAATGATAGATCAAACTGTAAAAATTGCCAATATTGATTGTTCAATTCGCCGCGTCGTCATGTTTGAATTCTCACACTGATGACTGGGGAGAATAGTCGATGGATTGCACGCTGATTGGAGTGCCCTTGCAAATCGGTGCAGGGCAACTGGGTTGTGAAATGGGGCCGAGCGCCCTGCGCATCGCCGGGTTGAAAACCGCGCTGGAAGAACTGGGCCACACCGTGGCCGATATCGGCAATGTCTTGCCCGCACCCTTTCGCAAGTTCGATCATCCGAACAAGGCCGTGCATCATCTGGATGAAACCGTTGCCTGGACCGAAGCGCTGATGGAGGTTGCCTATCGCGAGAGCGAAAATGCGATGCCGATCTTTTTGGGGGGCGATCATGCGCTCTCGGCTGGCAGCGTGGTGGGTGTTGCCAGGCGTGCAGCACAACGCAACCGGCCGCTTTTCGTGTTGTGGCTGGATGCGCACACGGATTATCATACCCTGCAGACGACGCGCAGCGGCAACCTGCATGGCACTCCGGTTGCTTATTATAGCGGTCGCGACGGCTTCGACGGTTATTTCCCTCCCGTTCCCAACCCTGTCGATCCCGCGAATATCTGCATGATCGGTATTCGCAGTGTCGATCCCGCCGAAAGTGCCGCCTTGGGCGAAACCGGCGTGACGATCCACGATATGCGGATGATTGATGAACATGGTGTGGGTGTGCTTTTGCGCGCCTTTCTGGAGCGGGTGACCGCTGCCCACGGCCTTCTGCACGTCAGTCTGGATGTCGATTTTCTGGACCCTTCCATCGCGCCCGCCGTCGGCACGACCGTTCCCGGTGGGGCGACGTTCCGGGAGGCGCATCTGGTGATGGAAATGCTGTGCGACAGCGGGCTGGTCTCCAGTCTCGATCTGGTCGAGCTCAATCCGTTTCTCGATGAGCGCGGGAGAACCGCGCGTCTGATGGTGGACCTGACCGCAAGCCTGATGGGCAAACGCGTTCTGGACCGCCCAACGAGAGCCGGATGAGGGTGCAGCCATGACATTCAATCAACATCTCAACACTGTTCCCTTCGTCAGCGTCGATCATATGATGAAGTTGGTGCTGACCGTGGGTATCGACACGTTCCTGCGGGAACTGGCCGAGGTTATCGAAGAGGACTTTCGGCGGTGGGAAACCTTCGACAAGACCCCGCGGATTGCGGCCCATTCCCCTGATGGTGTCATCGAGCTGATGCCGACGAGCGATGGCACGCTCTACGGCTTCAAATACGTCAACGGCCATCCGAAGAACACCAGGCAAGGCCGCCAGACGGTGACGGCATTCGGCGTGTTGTCGGATGTGGGCAACGGCTACCCCATGCTGCTCTCGGAAATGACGATCCTCACCGCTTTGCGAACGGCAGCCACATCGGCCGTCGTCGCTAGGTATCTGGCCCGCAAGGACGCGCGCTCGATGGCGATCATCGGCAACGGCGCGCAGAGTGAGTTTCAGGCGCGCGCCTTCAAGTCCATTATGGGCATCGACACCCTTAAACTGTTCGATATCGATCCGGCGGCCAGTGCGAAATGCCAGCGCAATCTGGAGGGGCTGGGATTTTCCATCGAGATCTGCGACAGCGCCGAACGCGCCGTGGAAGGCGTTGAGATCATCACCACTGTCACGGCGGACAAGCAATGCGCCACGATCCTGACCGACAACATGGTCGGCCCTGGCGTTCACATCAACGCCGTCGGTGGTGACTGCCCCGGTAAAACCGAATTGCACCGGAATATCCTGCTGCGCTCGGATATCTTCGTGGAGTATCCGCCACAAACCCGTGTTGAAGGTGAAATCCAGCAATTGGCGAAGGATCATCCCGTGACCGAGCTGTGGCAGGTCATGACGGGTGCGGCCGACGGGCGAACGTCAGAGGGACAGATCACCCTTTTCGATAGCGTCGGTTTTGCGACGGAAGATTTTTCCGCTCTGCGCTACGTCAGATCGAAGCTTGAGGCGACGGGCCTCTACGAAGAGCTCGATCTCCTGGCCGATCCCGACGAACCGCGCGATCTCTATGGCATGCTGCTGAGATGCGAGGCATCGTTAAAATCACGCGCGGCATTGGCATCATAGCCGCGGTTGCCGGTTTCGGCGGGCCACCATCTGCTCACGCCAGATGGTGAACAGGCCCGCCGCAACCACGATGGCCGCGCCAATCAGCATGTTTATCGTCAAAATCTCGCCGTAGATGGTGATGCCAACGATGGAGACGAGCACAAGCTGATAATAGGAAAATGGCTGGACCGACGCCGCATCGGCCAGCTCGAAAGCACGGATCAGCAGGTAGTGGCCGGTCATGCCCGTCACGCAAAGCGCCGCCATCCAGCCCCAGTCGCCCGGCGCCATGTTGACCCAGTAGAATGGCCCGATCAGTGTCAGGGCAATCGCACCGGGAACGCCGGTATAGAAGAAGCTCGTCATGGCCGGATCGCTGCGGCTGGCCAGCCGCGTCATCACACCGTAAAGGGCAAGCAGCACGGCGGCTGCAAATGTGATCAAAAGCGTGGCGTCGAAGCCGCTCTCGTCGGGCTTGAGAATAACGATCACCCCGAGGCAACCGACGAGAATCGCCGACCAGCGCCGCCATCCAACTTTCTCGTTGAGGATGGGTACCGAGAGTGCCGCGACGATCAGCGGAACGGACGCGAATATCGAATGCGTATGGGCCAGGCCCACCAGCGAGAAAGAGAAGATCGAAAGCACGATCTGCACGGCCAGAACGACGCCACGGCTTGCCTGCAACCATGGTCTGTCCGTCGAAATGGCCTTGCGAATGCCACCACTCGATCTCATCGCAAGAATGATCACAAAGATGGCGAAGGCCCAATAGCGCAGCATCGTGACGAAGACGGGCGGATAGGCGGAACCCAGATGCTTCGATATGCCGTCCTGCGCTGCAAAAATCGTGAAGGCGGCAAGCGCGTAAAGGTAACCGATAGACTGGGAGGGCATTAGAAAACTCTGATGTTGGGCAGATGAGGACGGGGAGGCCGTCCCTCGTATTAGACGATTATCATCTGATTCAACACCCGTGACAGCCGATGAAAATGGCTCAATCCGCGGAAAGAGCGCGATAACGCTCCACGACCGTCGTCAACACCTGGTCGATCGGCCTGGCGTTCCAGGTGTTTGAAAAAATCTCGACCTCCTGCGGACCCGTAAAACCGGCCGTCTCGATCATTCTGCGAAACGCCTTGAGGTCAATCACACCGTCGCCCATCATCCCGCGATCATTGAGTGGATCCGTCGTCGGCACCAGCCAGTCGCAGATATGGTGCGCGAGAATCTGCCCATTTCGACCCGCGCGCGCCATCTGTTCCTCCAGTTCCGGGTCCCACCAGACGTGGTAGACGTCGATGGCGACGCCGGTGCCTTCACCCAGCCTGTCGCACAGATCGAGCGATTGCTTGAGCGTGTTGAAGCATGCGCGGTCCGCCGCATAAAAGGGGTGCAGCGGCTCGATGGCCAGCGGCACGCCGGCCTGTCTGGCATAGGGCAGCAATGCCGCCATGCCGTCCTCCACCATCTGTCGGGCGCCGTTGATGTCCTTGGAGCCGACGGGCAAACCGCCGACGACCAGCACCAGGCAATCGGCGTTCATGGCGGCGGCTTCATCGACGGCGCGTTTGTTGTCTTCGATTGCATCGCGCCTTCCCTGCGCGTCATGAGCGGGAAAAAACCCGCCCCGGCAGTGACCGGACAGCCTTATACCGTTCTGTGCGACGATCCGTGCCGCCTCTTCAAGGCCCACGCCATGCACATGGTCCCGCCACGGCGAAATCGTTGTGATGCCGTGGTGGAGACATGCGTCCACCAGGGTGGCGAAAGATCCGCCCTGTTTGATGGTGGCGAAGTTAATGGAAAGTCCTTCAAGGCTCATGTCATGGCCTCCTCAAAAGTTGCCCGCACGGGTTCCATCCATCTCAATTGACGCCCCGCACACTGAGAAACGTCTTCATGCGCTGGGTCGCAAGGTCGGTGTCTGCAAGAACATTGGCCTTGTCCGCCAGCCGGAAAAGTTCGGCGAAATGCAGAGTTGAACGGGTGCTCTCCTGCCCGCCGATCATGGTGAAATGGTCCTGCAGGCCGTTGAGGTAGGCCAGAAACACCACACCTGTTTTGTAAAAGCGCGTGGGTGCCTTGAAGATGTGTCGCGATAGCGCCACCGTCGGCTCCAGCGTATCGAAGAACTCTGCTTCGTTACCCTGCTTCAGACTGGCCAGCGCCCTGGACGCCGCTGGAGCGATGGCGTCGAAGATGCCGAGCAAGGCATCGGAATGTCCGTAGCTGTCGCCGGCAATCAGTTCGGCGTAGTTGAAATCGTCACCCGTATACATGCGCACCAGAGCGGGAAGGCGGCGGCGCATGGCGATTTCCTTTTCCTTCGACAGAAGCGAAATCTTGATGCCGTCGATCTTGTCCACGTTGGCAGCAATCATGTCGATGCAGGTGTCCATCGCCGCCATATGGTCGGACGAACCCCAGTACCCTTCCAGCGCGGGATCGAACATTTCACCGAGCCAGTGAATGACGACTTTTTCATTGGCGTGGGCGAGCACACGGGCATAGGTCTCGAGATATTCATCCGGGGAACGAGCGCTGGCCGCCAGTGCGCGGCTGGCCATCAGAATGACGCGCCCGCCCTGGCCTTGGACAAAGTCCAGCTGTTCCTGATAGGCATCGACGATCTGGTCGAGACTGTAGCCGGTGCCGGTCAGATGGTCGGTTCCAACACCGCAGGCAATCAAAGCATCCGAGCGGCTTGCCGCTTCCTTCAAGGCCCGCGTGATGAGTTCCTGCGCCTGTGACCAGCCAAGACCCATGCCGCGCTGGGCGGTGTCCATGGCTTCTGCGACGCCGAGACCCAGGTCCCACAGCCGGTGCCGGAAGGCAAGCGTAGCATCCCAGTCGATGGCCGGTGTCAGCCAGGGGTCGTTGTCGGCCAGCGGGTCTGCCACTACATGCGCGGCGGCGAAGGCCACGCGGTTGAAATCGGCAGCATCGCGTCTTTCCAGCGCGATCGGTGTACCGGTCAAGCGGTAGGTTTCGGTGGAGCGATCATGTCTCGGTAGCCTCAGTTCTGTCATCCCGGTCACCTCAGACAATCGCGGGAACGTCGAGCCAGCGGCGCTCCTTCCAGGATTTCAGCCCCAGTTCTGCAAGCTGCACGCCCTTGACACCTTCCATCAGTCCGTAAGGCCACGGCTCGTCATCGGCCAGATGCCGCACGAACATTTCCCACTGTGCCTTGAAGCCGTTGTCGTAGACCACGTTGTCCGGCACTTCCTGCCAGGTCTTGTAGAAATCGATCGTCTGTGGCTGGTCGGGGTTCCACACGGGCTTTGGTGTGTTGGTGCGGTGCTGCGTCCAGCATTTGGTCAGGCCCGCCACCGCCGAACCGTGGGTACCGTCTACCTGAAAGGTGACGAGATCGTCGCGGCGAACGCGCACGGCCCAGGACGAGTTGATATGGGCGATGACACCGCCCTCAAGCTCGAATGTGGCATAGGCCGCGTCGTCGGCATCTGCCACATAGGCGTTGCCCTGCTCATCGAAGCGTTGCGGAATATGGGTTGCGCCCAGGCAACTGACGGCTTTGACGTCGCCGAACAGATTGTCCAGCACATAGCGCCAGTGGCACAGCATATCGAGAATGATGCCGCCGCCGTCTTTTGCGCGGTAGTTCCAGGAGGGGCGCTGCGCCGGTTGCCAGTCGCCTTCGAAAACCCAATATCCGAACTCGCCGCGTACGGAGAGAATCTTGCCGAAAAAACCGCTGTCGCGCAGCATGGCCAGTTTGCGAAGACCCGGCAGGAAAAGCTTGTCCTGCACCACGCCGTGCTTGATACCGGCGCTTTCTGCCAGCCTTGCCACGGCAATGGCCTCCTCCAGAGTGTCGGAAATCGGCTTTTCGCAATAGACGTTCTTGCCCGCCTGGATGGCTTTGGTCAGCAGACTGCCGCGCATCTGCGTCGTCCCGGCATCGAAAAACAAGGTGTCGTCAGGGTTGGCCAGAGCCGAATCGATATCGGTCGTCCAGCGCTCGACGTTGTGCTTTTGGGCGATGGCCTCGATCTTATCGCCATTGCGACCCACCAATATGGGGTCCAGCATGACCTTCTCGCCGCTCTTCAGCGTAACCCCACCCTGATCTCGGATCGCAAGAACAGAGCGGACGAGATGCTGGTTATACCCCATGCGGCCGGTGATGCCGTGCATGATGACGCCGATACGTTGCATGAAAATTCCTCCCAAAGCATCCCACTCCCGTCAGGACGCAATTTTATCAGATCGAAAATTTGTAACTGTTTGGTTATTTGTGATTGTCGAACCGGCTTTCTGTCAAGTGGTTTTTCAGATGAAAACGCGGAGGTGAACAGAAACGGAAATTTCCAGGAGCGGTGACGAGGCGTCCCACATCCTTTGCGCCTTCGCACATGCGAAGGTTGCGGCGATTGTTCTTGTTATATAAATTAGCTTCAGATGTTAAAGCGGCCGCAGTGCAGCAATGACCGTGTTGACGATGTGCTGGCCCCAACGCTCCAGCTCGGCGGGTGCCACGAGATCCCGCTGAAAGATCGTCGAGAGCGTATAGCGGTTGGAAAGATAGAAAAATCCAAGCGACGCAATCGTCAGATAAACATCGACCGGATCGAGACCCGGACGAAAGTCGCCGGTCTTTTCACCGCGCAAAAGCACATCCTTCAATTCGGATATGAAGTTCGAATGCATTTCCGTAATCGTCGAGGATTGTCGCAAGTATCTGGCCTGATTGAGATTTTCAGTCGCCAGAATGCTCAGGAATTCCGGGTGGTCAAGAAAGTAGTGCCACGTGAACAGGGCCAGTTCCCGCAAACCTTCCACCGGTGGCTTGCGGGTCAGATCCAGCCGATGTTCGGCATTGCGGATGTGCTGATAGGCATCTTCCAGCACGGCCAGATAGAGCGCATCCTTGTCGCCGAAATAGTGGTAGATCATTCGCTTGTTGGTGCCGGCGCGTCTTGCAACCACATCGATCCGCGCACCGGCCAACCCCTTGGCCGCCACCTCACGGCGGGCGGCTTCCAGAATGGCTGCGCGTGTTCGCTCGGGATTGCGAGATTGCGCTGCTGCCTTCTTTCGTGTTGAAGTTGGCTTGGCCCCGGTTTCCTCGTTTGTGTCTTCGGTCGCCGGTTTGCTGGTTTCATCCATCTTCAAAGGTCGCTTGACAATGCTGTTGATCGGTGTTCCCATGTAACCAGATAGTTATAAAACGGCAAGTCTTCATTGCCGTCATCATTCAATTTGGCATTCAATTAGGGAGGAGTTGCCAATGTCCATGATGCTACAGAGGCGTGCCGTACTTTCGGCAGGTCTGGCTGCGCTTTCGCTTGCGGCGGTGGGTGGAGGACCCGCTTTCGCACAGGCTGCGCGAATTCGTTTGTTGTGGTGGGGCTCTCAGGAGCGCGCTGACCGCACCAACAAGGCAATCGCTGCCTTCAAGCAGGTCAAGCCCGATCTCGATATCGCCGGGGAGTTCGCCGGGTGGTCGGATTACTGGCCCCGTCTGGCCACGCAGGTCGCCGGACGCAACGCGCCGGATCTCATCCAGATGGATTATCGGTATATTTTCGAATATGCCCGTCGCGGTGCTCTGGCGCCCCTTGATGATTATCTCGGCAAGTCGCTGAAGATCGATGATTTCGGCACCCCGAACATCGATTCCGGCCGAGTTGACGGCAAGCTTTACGGCATCAATCTCGGCGTGAATTCATCCGCCGTGTTTTATGACGCCAAGGGCTGGGAAAAGACCGGTGCCAAGCCACCATCGGCTGGCCAGTCATGGGAAGACTTTGCCAAGAACGCGGCAGAGTTCGGCAAGAACAAGCCCAAGCCCGGCTATTATGCCACAGCCGATGCCAGTGGCGTCGAGCCGAGCTTTGAAAACTGGCTGCGTCAGAAAAACAAATCGCTGTTCGTTGAAGGCGGCGGTTTGGGGTACGATGCCAAGGACGCCGGCGAATGGTTTGCCATGTGGGCGGCCATGCGCGAGGCCGGAGCCTGCGTCCCCGCTGACATTCAGGCGCTCGATCAGCTGAACATCGAAAGCAATGCATTGACGACCGGCAAGGCGGCAACGGCATTCGCCCACTCCAACCAGTTCGTCGGCTATCAGGCCATCAACAAGGCCAAGCTGTCGATCACATCCTATCCGAAGGTCGCGGCAGACAGCCCGTCCGGTCATTATCTGAAGCCATCGATGCTGATGAGCGTGGCCAATGGTAGTGCTGGTATCGAGGCTGCGGTGGATTTCATCAACTTCCTCGTGGCCGTGCCTGAAGGTGTGGATATCCTCGGCGTCGAACGCGGCGTTCCTGCGTCTGCGTCCATGCGGGATCAGCTCAGCCCCAAGCTCAACGAGGTCAGCAAGGCGATGGTCGATTACATCGCCGAGGTTACGCCGGGTGTGGGGGCATTGCCACCGTCACCACCTCCGGGTGCCGGCGAGTTCGCCTTCGTGCTCAAGCGCACCTCGGAAGAGGTCGGTTTCGGCAGAATGACGCCTGAGCAAGGCGGCAAACAGCTGGTGACCGAAGCGGAAACCGTGATCAAACGGAAGTAACGATCCATGACGTTTCGATCCGAACCGATAACAGGAGAGGGCCGGTCTGCGGCTCTTCCAGGGCAGGGCCGTGTGCGAAAAGCGTTTGATCGCAATTTTCACGCCTATGTGTTTCTGCTGCCGTGGCTCATCGGCTTTTTCGGCCTGACGCTTGGTCCCGCGCTGGCGTCGCTCTATCTGTCGTTCACGAATTACGATCTGCTGCAATCGCCAGATTGGGTGGGCGCTTCCAACTATGTGCGCATCGCAACTGCCGATCCAAAATTCGCAGCCGCCATGAAGGTCACGTTCACCTACGTCCTTTTGTCCGTGCCGCTGAAACTGATCTTCGCTCTGATGGTCGCCATGGCGTTCAACCGCGGCATCAAGGGGCTGACAATGTATCGCGCGGTCTTTTACCTGCCGTCGCTGCTCGGCTCCAGCGTTGCAATCGCCGTCCTCTGGCGTCAGCTTTTCGCCTCCGACGGTCTGGTCAACATGGTCCTGTGGCAGGCCTTCGGGTACGAAGGCCCAAGCTGGATTTCCAATCCGGACTATTCGATCTATACGCTGGTCATCCTGTCTGTCTGGCAGTTCGGTTCGCCAATGATCATCTTCCTCGCCGGTTTGCGTCAAATCCCGCAGGACATGTACGAGGCGGCGGAAATGGATGGAGCGGGCAAGATGCGTCAGTTTTTCCGCATCACCTTGCCATTGTTGACGCCCGTGATCTTTTTCAACGCGGTCATCCAGACGATCGATGCCTTCAAGGCCTTCACACCTGCCTTCATCATCTCGGAAGGGTCCGGCGGTCCGATCAATTCGACGCTGTTCTACACGCTCTATCTCTATCAGGAAGCATTCGGCTTCTTCCGCATGGGATATGCCTCGGCCCTGGCCTGGATTCTTGTCGTTATCATCTCGCTCTTCACGGCCTTTTCCTTCCTGAGCGCACGTTACTGGGTGCATTACGATGACTGATGCCGTCTCTTCGCTTCGTCCTGGGCAAACGGTGCAGCGTCCGCTGTGGAAGTCGGTTCTGCTCCACGCCGTTCTGATCGCCGCCTCCATCGCCATGATGTACCCGATCCTGTGGATGATCTCGGGTTCGTTCCGCCCGCAGGATGAACTTTTCGGCTCATCCTCACTCATTCCCTCGTCGATTGACTGGGGCGGGTATATCAGAGGCTGGACCGGTCTTCAGGTCTCGTTCGGGCAGTTCTTCTGGAACTCGTTCTTCATCTCGGTTCTGGCAACCTTCGGCAACGTGGTCGGGTGTTCGCTCGCCGCTTTCGCCTTTGCGCGCCTCCGGTTCGGCGGACGGAATTTCTGGTTTGCGCTCATGCTGGGCACCTTGATGCTGCCCTATCATGTGGTGCTCATCCCGCAATATATCCTGTTTCTGGAGCTGGGCTGGGTCAACACGTCGCTGCCGCTGATCGTGCCGAAATATCTGGCGACCGATGCCTTCTTCATCTTCCTCATGGTCCAGTTCTTCCGGGGTATTCCGCGGGAGCTGGATGAGGCGGCGGTCATGGATGGATGCAGCCCGTTCCGGATCTACTGGAAAATCATGCTGCCGCTGTCGTCGCCGGTTCTGGCTACGGCTGCCATCTTCTCCTTCATCTGGACCTGGGACGACTTCTTCGGACCGCTGATCTATCTCAGCGATATCAACACCTACACGGTTCAGCTCGGCCTTCGCTCCTTCGTGGACAGTACCGGCAGTTCGGACTGGACGGCGCTGTTTGCCATGTCCAACCTCTCGCTCATTCCTGTTTTCCTTTTCTTCCTCTTCTTCCAGCGCCTCCTCATTGAGGGCATTGCCACCACTGGCATGAAGCGCTGACATCAAGGCATTGCACCATGAAACCCGTTCGGTTTGCGACAATCGGTATCAACCACAACCACATCTTCGGACAGACGAGCTGCATGCTTGCGGCCGGTGCCGAGCATGTCGGCTTTCACGCCATCGAAGATGATCTGGCGCAGGAATATGCGCAGGCCTTCCCCCATGTTCCCCGCGTCGATGACAAGCGCCGTTTGCTGGACGATCCCGCAATCGACCTCATCATCAGCGCGGGTATTCCCGATGAGCGGGCGGCCCTTGCCATCGAGGTCATGCGCGCCGGCAAGGATGTGATGGTCGACAAGCCCGGCATGGTAACGCTGGCGCAACTGGACGAGGTCAAGAAAGTTCAGGCGGAAACCGGCCGGATCTTTTCGGTGCTTTATTCCGAGCATTTTGAAAACCCCGCCACGGTCAAGGCTGGCGAACTGATCGCGGCTGGCGCCATTGGCAAACTGGTCTCCATGGCGGGTTTCGGCCCACACCGGTTGAGGGCATCCACCCGCCCGGCATGGTTCTTCGAGCGGCAGCGCTATGGCGGCATTCTGGTCGATATCGCCTCCCACCAGTGCGAACAGTTCCTGTTCTTCACCAATGCGCAGGAGGCCGATATCCTGTTTGCGAAGGTCGCCAACAAGGCCAATCCGCAGACACCGGACCTGCAGGACAGCGGCGATATTCATCTGTCGACCAAGGGCGTGGACGGCTTCATTCGGGTCGATTGGTTCACCCCGGATGGTCTGTCGAGCTGGGGGGATGGGCGCCTGTTCCTCACCGGCACGGAAGGTGCGATCGAAATCCGAAAGAATATCGATGTGGCCGGACGTGAAGGTGCAAACCATCTGTTCCTGACCGACAAGACCGGCATGCATTATTTCGATTGCTCCAATGTGCCGCTGCCCTATGGCTCGCAGCTCCTGTCGGATATCCGCAATCGCACCGAGACTGCCATGCCGCAGGCGCGCTGCTTTGCAGCGATGGAGATCGCTCTCAAAGCTCAACAATTTGCGGAGGGTCATCAACATGGCTAAGCGTTACAGAGTGGGCATCATCGGCTGCGGTATCGGCAGAACGCATATCGAGGAAGGCTACGCCGCCCATCCTGATAAATACGACGTCGCATATCTTTGCGATCTGGATGAGGTGAGGTTGAACGCCGTTGCAGACGCGTTCGGCGTCAAGGGCCGCACCCGGTCCTCCGACGAACTCATGGCCATGGATGACATCGACATTATCGATATCTGCACGCCTCCCGCCATTCACACAAAACTCGTTTTGCAGGGGCTGGCTGCCGGAAAACACGTTGTCTGTGAAAAGCCGCTGACAGGCTCGCTCAAGGAACTGGACGATGTGGCCGCTGCCGAAGCGAGCGCCAAAGGCGTGCTGATGCCGATCTACCAGTATCGCTATGGCACAGGCGTGCAGCAGGCACGTCGTATCATCGACAGCGGTCTGGCCGGCAAACCCTATGCCGGGACGGTCGAGACATTCTGGAAGCGTGGCGCGGCCTATTACGACAATCCTTGGCGCGGGCGCTGGGCAACCGAACTTGGCGGCGTGCTGATGACCCATGCCATCCACAACCATGACATGCTGACCTATCTGATGGGGCCGGTGGAGCGGGTGTTTGCCCGCACCGCAACCCGCGTGAATGCCATTGAAGTTGAAGACTGCGTATCGGCCAGTTTCCTGATGGAAAGCGGTGCGCTTGTGTCGTCCACCTCCACGCTCGGCTCTCAGGATGAGATCAGCCGGTTGCGGCTGGCCTTTGAAAACGTCATGTTCGAAAGCAACACCGAACCCTATTCACCCGGCGATGGACCCTGGCGCATCTTGCCCGCCAACGACGAGATCGGCGCCAGGATCGAAGCTCTGCTTGCGGACATCGTCCCCACCGGGCGTCGCTTTACGGGGCAGATGGAAGCCTTTTACCACACGCTGGAAAGCGGCGAGAAGCCGCCGGTCACCTCGGAAGATGCAAGGCGT
Organism: Rhizobium skierniewicense; assembly: GCF_014196515.1. Taxonomy (GTDB): domain Bacteria; phylum Pseudomonadota; class Alphaproteobacteria; order Rhizobiales; family Rhizobiaceae; genus Agrobacterium; species Agrobacterium skierniewicense. The sequence goes on from NZ_JACIDV010000003.1 coordinate 96,649, forward strand.
TCGTTGTCGCTCATCGCAGCGATCTATCATTCCAACGAGACGAAAACGGATGTCGCCCTGCCGATTACCCGGGATCATCCGAAATATATCAGCTGGCGACCATAAGCGTCGGATGCGAGGAACACTATGGCTAGCAGCATTACCCTTGAAAAGATCGTCAAGCGTTTCGGCGCTTTCCCCGTCGTGCACGGCATCGACCTTCAGATAGAACCGGGCGAGTTCACCGTTTTCGTCGGCCCCTCCGGCTGCGGAAAATCCACGCTGTTGCGGATGATCGCGGGGCTTGAGGAGATTTCCGATGGAGAGCTTCGTATCGACGGTCAGCGCGTCAACGACACAGCCGCTTCCAAGCGTGGTATCGCCATGGTGTTCCAGTCCTACGCGCTTTACCCGCATATGAGCGTCTACAAGAACCTCGCTTTCGGTCTGGAAACCGCTGGATACAAGAAGCCGGAAATCGAGGCGCGCGTCCAGAAGGCGGCAGACGTGTTGCAGATCGGGCCTCTCCTGCAACGCAAGCCAAAGGCGCTGTCGGGCGGGCAACGGCAGCGCGTGGCCATTGGTCGTGCCATCGTCCGGGAGCCGAAAATCTTCCTCTTCGATGAACCCTTGTCGAACCTGGATGCGGAACTGCGTGTGCAGATGCGGGTGGAAATCGCCAAGCTTCACCAGAAGCTCGGCAGCACGATGATCTACGTCACCCATGACCAGGTCGAGGCCATGACCATGGCCGACAAGATCGTCGTGCTGCGCGAAGGCAAGATCATGCAGGTCGGGCGTCCGCTCGATCTTTATAACAGGCCGGACAACCAGTTCGTGGCGGGCTTTATCGGGTCGCCGAAAATGAACTTTCTGGCAGCAAAGCTTGTCGCATCCGATACCGCTCGCCGCACCATCGAGATTGCCGGTCAGCACATCGTGCTGGAGCGTCCTCTGGACGCCAAAATCGATGAAGCGCTGACATTCGGCATTCGTCCTGAACATATTCAGGCGCAGACACAATCATCCACGTTGGGCGAGGGCGATATCCAGCTTGTCGAGCATCTGGGCGGATCAACCGTCATCTACACCAACACAGCCGATGGCCAGCCCGTAACTGTTCTGCTGGAGGGGCAAAAGCAGTTTCGCATGGGAGAAAAAGTCCCGTTGTCCTTCGACCTCGCCAATGCGCACGTCTTCGGCAGTGATGGACGCCGGGTGTAATGGCACCACCGCATTGCGGAGAATGTATGCCGATTAGAATTTTCGGCTGAGAAATCGCGAGCCTGCCAGCCCGAAACGCCAGGGCTGCTCCACGCCTTTCGATATGCCGATGCGCTGGCCGGTGACTGTCGAGATGATATCGGCGCCATGCGAAACGGCGATGGGCTCTTTCGTCACGGGCAGACCGTCCATGTCTTGCGTGATCCCAAGCGCTTGCGTCAGTTTTCCCGGCCCCGAGCAAAGATTGGCAATGTCATCGGTGTTGCGCCGCAGTTTCATCAGGTCGATACCGTGGGTGGGTTCGATGGCGCGGATCAGAACCGCCGAACCCGGTGTGCAAACGATATTGGCGCACCAGTGCAGTCCGTAGGATCTGTAGACATAGAGGTGTCCGTGGAGCCCGAACATCGTCCTGTTGCGTCGGGTCGGTCCATTGAAACTGTGCGATGCCGGATCGTCGGGACTATAGGCCTCGGTTTCGACGATGATCCCGCCCGTATTGTTCACGCGAAATGCGCAGCCAATCAGGTCTTTGGCGACCGTCACGGCGTCTCTCAGATAATAACTCTGCGGAAGGAGGTTCATGCGGGCTCGCGCGTGAGGGAACAACACGGAGAAAGTGCTGTTATGGTTTGATGAGATGACATCAATAGTCGAATATCCGATCGCAAGGAGAACAGCATGATCGATGGGAAAGTTGCACTGGTCACCGGTGCGGGCTCCGGAATTGGCAGAGCATCCGCATTTGCGCTTGCCAGGGAAGGCTATCACATCGGCGTTCTCGGCCGCACGAAAGAAGAGCTGGATGCGGTTGTCGATGATATTGTCGCGCAAGGGTTCAAGGCAGTCGCGCTCCTGGCAGATGTCTCGGACGAAGCCCAGATGGATGAAGCGACAGTGAAGCTGGTCGACCACTTCGGTCGGATCGATGTGGTGGTGGCCAATGCCGGCATCAACGGCGTGTGGGCGCCCATTGAGGACCTGACGCCGGACGAGTGGGACAAAACCATGAGCGTCAACCTGCGCGGTACCTATCTCACCATCCACAAAACCGTGCCGCATCTCAAAAAGCACGGCGGTTCGATCGTGATCGTTTCCTCGATCAATGGCACCAGAACCTTCACCTCGCCAGGTGCCACAGCCTACAGCGTGACCAAGGCAGGACAGCTGGCGATGGCACAGCAGCTGGCGCTGGAACTGGCCCGTTATGGCATCCGCGTCAATGCCGTCTGCCCTGGCGCCATCGAAACCGATATCGATGACAACACGCAGATCCGCGATAGAGAAGAGACGGCCATTCCCGTCGAATGGCCACAGGGCGAAATCCCCATTTCCAAGGGACATCCGGGAACCAGCGAGGACGTGGCCGATCTCGTCGTGTTTCTGGCGGGCTCGAAATCGCGCCATATCACCGGTAGCCCGGTCTGGATCGATGGCGGGCAAGGCCTGCTCGTCTGATCTGCGCCGTCACAGCCTTGTGTTCGTATGATTAACGAAACAGTAACGCAAATTCACGAAGCTTTGTCTCGCGACGTGGTTGCCGTCATCCGGTCAACTTCTTTATGTACGGTTTCCATGAATAAGGCGGGCAAGACTCTTTATGGCGTATACAGATCTTCTAGGGTTGGTTCCCGTGAGGCTGCGGAAATTCATGGACGCATCCGTGCGTGTGGCATCGGTGGCGGCGCTGTGCGGCGCTTTGGCCGCATGCACATCCATGGGTTTCGATACCGCCTCAAAGGAACCGCCGAAGCTGTCGTCCAAAGTCGCCGCCTCCATGGCCTCCAAGGGAATGAAGCCAGAAAGCCCCGTGCTCGTGCGCATCTTCAAGCAGGAGAGCGAACTTGAAGTGTGGAAGGTGGACAAGTCAGGCAACTACGCGCTGTTCAAGACTTACCCCATGTGCCGCTGGTCGGGTAAACTCGGCCCCAAGACCAAAAGCGGTGACAGGCAGGCACCTGAAGGTTTCTACCATGTCTCGGCAGGCATGCTGAACCCGAATTCGCAGTTTTATGTGTCGTTCAATCTCGGCTACCCGAACCGGCTGGAATCCGCGATGGGCTATACCGGCGAGGCGCTGATGGTACATGGCGCGTGTTCCTCGTCGGGTTGCTACGCCATGACGGACCAGCAGGTGGGTGAAATCTATGCGATTGTCGATCGAGCGCTCAAAGGCGGGCAAGACAGGTTCCAGGTTCAGGCCTATCCGTTTCGCATGACGGCCAAGAACATGGCGGCCTATAAGGATGACCCGAACTTCCCGTTCTGGAAGACCCTTAAGGAAGGCTATGACAGTTTCGAACTGACAAGACGTCAGCCGAAAGTCTCCGTCTGTGGCCGTCGCTATGTCTTCAACAGTGAATTCTCTGGCGGGGAGCCTACCGATCCGCTCGCGGCATGTCCCGCAGTTATCAACCAGACGGAACCCGCCGTAGCCGCCAAGCTGAGTGCCGAGAACCAAAAGCTCGTTGCAGCACTGAACGAGGGAACCTCCAGCGCAGTCAACTCTTATGTCGATGGCGGCATGCATCCCAGCTTCCGCGCCATTTTGAAGAACAATGGCGCAAAGAGCATGGCGGAAAAGGTATCCGGCACGAAATACCCGATCAGCCGCCCGGAAGCGGCCCTCGCTGACCCCTTTGCGGGCTCGCGATAACAGACTGACAAGGACACCGATTGAAAATGGACTATACGACGCGCAGGTCTTTCCTCTTGGGTACCGGAGGATTGGCCATAACGGCGCTTGCCGGATGTAACACCACGCCGCGCGAGGTGACGCAGCGGACAGTTCGTCCTGTCGCGGATCCGTTCTATGCCGAAATTTATGGGCCGAAGCCGGATGAGCAGTTCCCGCTGCCAGCCATCCCATACGAAAAAATCGACCCGCGCTTTTATCGTCAGATGGTGGATAACCCCACGGGCGAACGTCCTGGTGTCATCGTGGTGGATACCGCCAACCATTTTCTCTACCTGACCTATGAGGGCAATCAGGCCATGCGCTATGGCGTCGGCCTCGGCCGTGCCGGTTTCGAATGGTCGGGCAGGGGCGTCATCCAGTACAAGCGCCAATGGCCGCGCTGGACACCGCCGGACGAGATGGTAGCGCGCCAGCCGGAACTTGTGCCTTACAGTGCTGCCAATGGCGGTATGGAGCCGGGCCTCAAGAACCCGCTCGGCGCTCGTGCACTCTACATCTTCAAAGACGGACAGGACACGATCTATCGTCTGCACGGTTCGCCGGAATGGTGGAGCATCGGTAAGTCGGTGTCATCGGGCTGCGTACGGTTGATGAACCAGGACATCATCGATCTTTACAACCGCGTGCCCGACGGCACACCGATTGTCGTCATGGCCGGTGCGGGTGCGTCGCAATCGCAATCGATGGCCGTGGCACCGGGCTTGGCACCCATGCAGGATCAGCCCTACCCGGACCCATATTATTGAGCGGAAAAGCGCTTGGCTCAGTGGGAGGGAATGTTTCCTTCCCACTCGACGCAAACGGATGCGCCTTGGGATGATGGCGTTGGAAACTGGGTGAGCTGTGCCTTCAGGCTCTGCGCCATGGCAGAGATCAGCCTTGTGCCAAGGCCGGTACCCTTGGGCGGATTGGTACTGTCCATGCCGACGCCATCGTCTTCGACAATGAGCCGCACGAGACTGCCGTCCATCGTCAGAAGAATGCGAATTTCGCCGACACCACCGGGATAGGCATATTTCAACGCGTTGGTTGTCAACTCGGTCACGATCACGCCCAGTGCCACGGCCTGGTCGGGTGAGGCCTTGACGGCTTCCATCTGTGTGGAGATCTGGACTTTTTCGCTGTCGCGGGCGGATTTGGCAAGATCCTGAATGATGGACGACAGATAGGAATCGAGTTCGACCTCGCCGACATTGTAGGCCGTGTAGAGGCTGCGATGAACGCCGGCGATGGCGGAAATGCGGCTCTGCGTTTCCAGAAGCGCGGTGCGGGCCTCGGCCGTCGTCACGGCGTTCAGCTGCATGCGGATCATGGCTGACACAAGAGAGAGACTGTTGGCGATCCGGTGGTTCATTTCCTTGGAAATCAGTTCGGCCCGCTCTTTCGCCTGCACCAACTGCCGCTCGGCCTCTTCCTTTTCCCGGCGAAGCTGGAAGTTATCAAGGGCGTGATGGATGGAATTCAGCAGAAGCGGGAAGAAATCGTCTGCGACATTCTTGATCACATAGTCGGCCGCACCGGCTTTCAACGCATCGATGGCAATCTGGGCCTCGCTGGCTCCGGTCACATAGAGTACCGGAATCACCCGGCAGGCATCGCCGATTGCGGCGAGGAACTGAAGGCCCGTGCCGTTCTGGAAATAATGGTCCAGAACCACGGCATCGAACGTGCCGGCGTGAAATTCTTCGAGGCCCGAAGACACGGAGGACGCATGAATGACGTCTATGTCATGCCGACCCAGCACGCGCTGGGCGAGCTTAGCAAGGGTAGGATCGTCATCAACATAGAGTATTCGTAAAGTCATTAAGCGTTCACGGGACCTGAATTACGGAGAAGAAAAGACCGAGATTTCTGATGGCGGTTGCAAACCCCTCATAGTCCACTGGCTTGGTAATATAGACATTCGCGCCGAGATCATAGCATTTCTGGATCTCGGTTTCGTCATCTGTCGTCGTCAGTACCACAACCGGAAGGCGTTTGGTGTATTCATTGTTTTTGATTGCTTCAAGAATTTTAATGCCCGACGTATCCGGTAAATTGAGATCCAGCAGGATCAGCAGGTAACGGTCCTTGCTGACCAAACCGTCCCGTTCAGGACCCAGGATGAAATCCAGCGCCTCATGGCCGAGCGTGAACGGCACGATCTTGTTGTTCACACCTGCGCGGCGCACATTCTTTTCAATGAGGCGCGCGTGCCCCTCGTCGTCTTCGATCATGACGATCGTGACTTCTTGTCCCGTTGCTTTCATATGTCGTTCCCTCGCGTTATTTTCCGTAGATCTGTCGGCAATGTCAGGTGAAACGTGCTTCCTTTGCCGAGCTCGGACGCGACAGTAATGTCTCCACCTAAATTTCTGATGAGCGATCGAACATGGGCGAGGCCAATGCCTTCCCCCTGCTGGTCCTGCGTTCCCGCGCGGCGGAAAAGCTCGAAAATGCGTTCCAGATCGTCTTCGGCCACACCGCGACCATTATCGCTCACGTCAATGCGAACGATACCGCGCCCTTGCGGCAGAATACGGGCGGTCAATTCCAGGGGACGACCGGGCATCTGGTATTTCACGGCATTGTCGAACAGATTCCCGAGAATCTGGTCGATCGAAATCCTGTCGGTCACGACCGTGAAGCTCTGCACGTCCACATCGATTTTCCCACCGACGGCGCTCACCTGATGCTGCACGCTTGCCCCCGCCGTCATCAGCAAATCTTTCAGATCCACCTTCTCGGCCTGCAGCTTTCGGCGGCCATCACGCGAAATCTTGAGAATGGCGTTGATCAATTGGTCCATCTTGCGGGTCGAAGAGCGGATGAAGCGCATGGCTTCCGGCAGGTCTTCTTCCACGGCCAGCCTGGCATCGCGCACATCATTGTCGGATAGCGGCTTGCCATCCGCCAGCACGAAAGCCTGAACGGGCTTCAAGGACGCATCGAATTCAGACAGAAAGCCCATGATGTTGACCAGTGGTGCCCGCAGATCATGCGTCACGATATAGGCGAACTTCTGGATTTCCTGGTTGGCGCGGACAAGGTCTCTGGTGCGCTCGTCGACGCGCTCTTCCAGCCCCCTGTTCAGTTCGTCTACTTCTTCACGCGAACGCATGAGCTCGCGGATATATTTCATCATCAGCACCACAGCGCCGGTCAGCACGGCAAGGATGGCGATAGCGCCGATGACGGTCACCCACCGCAAATTTTCGGCGGCCGCCAATTGATCTGCGACGATGATGCGCAGCCGGTTGTCGGCCGTTTCCTGGTAACGACCGAGCGTGGCTCTGATATCACGCATATAGGCAAGGCCGGTATCGCTGCGCACCAACTCGATGGCATCGGACGTGCGGTTGTCGTTCATCAACTGAATAGCTCGTCCGATCTCGGCCATTTTGGCGTCGAGGTTGGATTGGAACTGGGGCAGATCGTCGAGATATTCGGCTTTGTTACCGATACGCTCGACAAGCCTTTGCCGTTTTTCACCCAAGGTCTTCAGCGCGTCCTGATAGGGCGCGAGATAGCGCTCGTCACCGGTCAGAAGGTAGCCTCGCTGGCCCGTTTCTGCATCCTGTATCGCGGTCAGGACGTCCAGAATGGAAGCGCGCAAACGACGCAGTTCAGCGGTTTCCTGCGAGTATTTATTGTTCGCCTGCACAAGCCATAGCGAGGTCGCAACCATGCCGACAAGCAGCAGGACGCCCAAACCGAACATGATCATTGTTCGCCTAACGAACGCAGATAGTTTTGCCAACCCAGACCCCGTAGCTTTTAAGTTTGTTCGTACGTATCCAGCGTCTATCCCATATGCAAGACGTTGCCGCATTAATGGTTAAGTTGTTCGCTTTTATCGACGAACGCGCTGGCGCGAAGCTGAACTGTTTCACAAAAAAAGCCCACCGCTTTGCTTGCTGGTGGGCCCTGTTCGGTGTGTCGGCGGCGGTGTTAGAGGTTGCGGCCGATATCGAGGAATTTCTGGCGGCGCTCCGCACGAAGCTGGCTGCCGGACAGGGGCGTGAGGTCCTTCAATGCGGCCGCGATGGTCTTGCCGGTCGCTTCGATGACGGTTGCCGGGTCGCGATGTGCGCCACCCAGCGGCTCTGGAATAATGGAATCGATCACACCCAGCGCTTTAAGATCATCCGACGTGATCTTCATATTGGTGGCGGCTTCCTTGGCACGGGTCGAATCACGCCACAAAATGGAGGCCGCACCTTCCGGCGAGATGACCGAGTAGATGGCGTGTTCCAGCATGTGAACGCGGTTGCCGGTGGCAATCGCAATCGCGCCGCCCGAGCCTCCCTCACCGATCACGACGGAAATGATCGGAACCTTCGCGTTGAGGCACATTTCGGTGGAGCGGGCGATGGCTTCCGCCTGGCCGCGCTCTTCAGCGCCAACACCGGGGTAGGCACCTGCCGTATCGATCAGCGTGATAACCGGCAGCGAGAAGCGGTCGGCCAGTTCCAGAACGCGGATGGCCTTCCGGTATCCTTCAGGGCGGGGGCTGCCGAAATTATGCTTGAGGCGCGACTTCGTGTCGTTGCCCTTTTCCTGTCCGATGATCGCAACGGGCTGGCCGTTGAAGCGGCCGAGACCAGCCTGGATGGCGGCGTCCTCGGCAAATTTGCGGTCGCCGGCAAGCGGCGTGAAGTCGGTGAACAGCGCCTTGGCATAATCCACGAAGTGCGGGCGCTGCGGATGGCGCGCGACCTGCGTCTTCTGCCACGCGTTCAGCTTGGAGTAGATGTCCAGCATTGCGTCCCGAACGCGGGATTCAAGACGCGAGATCTCCTCCGAGGTGTCTATGCTCTCGTCTTCGGCTGCGAGCTTTTTCAGCTCCAGAATTTTGCCTTCAAGGTCCGAGATAGGTTTTTCGAAGTCGAGGTAGCTGTGCATGAGATCCGTTTCCGATCGTTTTGCGCAAGGTTTGACCGGGTGACCCCGGCGGTTCCGACCGCTCTATTCAAGGTTTTTGGCCTGTTTGGCAAGAGGGTGGTGCGTTTGTACCAGCTCTTGCAACCGTTCTTCCAGCACATGTGTATAGATTTGTGTCGTGGAAATGTCCGAATGGCCCAGCAATTCCTGCACGGCGCGCAGGTCTGCACCATTCTGTAACAGATGGCTGGCAAAGGCATGCCGGATGACATGCGGGGAGATGGCCGAGGGCGTCAATCCGGCCCTGATGGCGATATCTTTCAGATCGCGCGCGAACACCTGCCGCGGCAGATGGCCCTCTTTCCCGTTGGATGGAAACAGCCACACACTGTCGGGCTTTCCCTCCGCTGTGGGTACGAGTTTCTTGCGGGCCTGGTCGTAGGTGTCCATCGCTTCCATCGCCGTGCGCGACAAAAGCACCATCCGGTCCTTGTTACCCTTGCCGCGGATCATCAAAAACCGGCCCTCGTGGCGCAACACCGTCGCGGGCAGGGAAACAAGCTCGCTCACGCGCATGCCGGTGGCGTAGAGCAGCTCCAGCAAAAGATGCATGCGAATGCGTGACAATTGCCCGGCCCCTTCCGTTTCCGCTTCCTTTTGCGCCTGCGACAGAAGCGCGGAGACATCGGCGACGCTCATGAGCTTGGGAAGCGTGTGCCCCTTCTTGGGCGATGCCAGAATGCTCGTCGGATCGTCGCCCCGCAGCCCTTCCGAATAGAGGAATTTGTAGAATTGCCGCAGGCAGGACAGTCGCCGCGCCTGTGACGAGGCGGCAAAGCCCTGTGCCGAGAGGTGGCCGAGATAAGCGGACAGATCGGACGTCGCCGCATCGGCGACAGGCGTATGGCGCGGTGCCAGAAAGTCTCTGAGATCGTTGAGATCGCGCTCATAGGATGCAAGCGTGTTGAACGCGGCCCCCCGCTCGGCGCTCATCATCTCCAGAAAGCTCTCCAGCCGTGCTGTGTCCTGTCCAGCCATTCAGGCGTGTTTCCCTGTCATCATGGTGTGGGCGGGTTCAGCTTTTCGGAGGGTATGCGCACCGTCACCTCGCGCTCGCGCGGTTGCACCAGCATGACCAGCGAAATCATGCCGCCATAGATGATGCCCGCAATGGCAGCCAGAACAAAAATGAAGCGGAAAAGAGTTGGCATGGATACTCCGGGCAGGTCTCTTGCAGTATATGAGATGCGCATGGATCAACGGCAAGACCGATGCCGTGACCTTGAAACGCGTCTCCGAGGCGATTCTCTTTCCATTAGGCGCAATTAGGCTTGACGCTTGGTAAACATTTGCAGATACCGATGCCAAACGGGCCATCATTCATGAGCGAAACCAGCACGACTCCTCACTCTGGTTTGGGTGACAAGACTATCGGCGAGAAAGCCCGGGCAAAGCTTGGAAGACGCAACGTGATTTTCGTCGGCTTGATGGGCGCTGGAAAATCCGCCATCGGGAGGCTCGTTGCCCAGCAGCTCAAAATTCCTTTCGTTGATACCGACTCCGAAATCGAACGCGTATCGCGCATGACGATCTCCGAACTGTTTGCTTCTTACGGGGAAGACGAGTTCCGCGCGCTGGAAATGCGTGTGATCAAGCGCCTGCTGCGCGGCGGCCCGAAAGTCGTGTCGACCGGGGGCGGCGCGTTTGTCAATGACAATACGCGCAGGCATATCAAACGTGGCGGCATTTCCATGTGGCTGAAAGCGGATATCGAGGTCCTGTGGGAGCGGGTCAGCAAGCGCGAGCATCGTCCGCTTCTGAAGACCGAAAACCCCAAGGCCACGTTACTGGCACTCATGGAACGACGGTATCCGATCTATCAGGAAGCCGACATAACCATCGAATCGCGGGATGTTCGCAAGGACATCATCGTGAAGGAGGTACTGGAAGCCATTGCCAGTACGGAACTTAAGGCCTGATCCCATGACATTCGACGACCTCTCTACAGACGAACGCCTCGTTCACGTGCCCCTGGGCGAACGTGCCTACGACATTCTGATTGGTCCAGGTCTGGTGGCACGTGCCGGTGGCGAGATTTCCTCACGCCTCAAGGGCAGGCGCGCCGCCATTATCACGGATGAACATGTCGCGCCGCTCTATCTCGAAGCGCTGATGGACGGTCTCCAGACCGATGGTATCGAGGCCGTGTCGCTGACTTTGCCCGCTGGTGAAAAGACCAAGAGTTTTGAGCATCTGATGACGGTTTGCGACACGGTGCTGTCAGCGCGGATCGAACGCAACGATGCCGTGATTGCGCTGGGTGGCGGCGTTATCGGCGATCTCACGGGCTTTGCCGCGGGCATCGTGCGTCGCGGTGTGCGCTTCGTGCAGATACCGACCTCGCTTCTGGCGCAGGTCGATTCGTCCGTGGGCGGCAAGACCGGCATCAACACGCGCCATGGCAAGAACCTCGTCGGGGTCTTCCACCAGCCGGATCTGGTGTTGGCCGATACGGCGGTGCTGGATACGCTGAGCCCGCGTGAGTTTCGCGCCGGCTACGCCGAGGTCGTCAAATATGGGCTCATCGACAAGCCTGATTTCTTTGCCTGGCTGGAAAAGAACTGGCAAGACGTTTTGAAGGGTGGTCCGGCCCGCATTCAGGCGATTGCGACGAGCTGCCAGGCCAAGGCCGATGTGGTGGTGGCAGACGAAAAGGAAAATGGCGTTCGCGCATTGCTCAACCTCGGTCACACCTTCGGTCACGCACTGGAAGCGGCGACGGAATACGACAGCAAACGTCTCGTCCACGGCGAAGGTGTCGCCATCGGCATGGTGCTCGCCCACCAGTTTTCCGCCCGCCTCAATCTTGCAAGTCCTGATGATGCCGCCCGTGTCGAGGCGCATCTGACGGCGGTTGGCCTGCCGACGACGATGAAGGATATTCCAGGACAACTGCCGCCAGTCGAGACGTTGATGTCGGCGATCGCGCAGGACAAGAAAGTCAAGGGCGGCAAGCTCACCTTCATCCTCACCCACGGCGTCGGACAATCCTTCGTGGCCGATGATGTTGCCGCATCCGAAGTGCAGTCTTTCCTCAGCGAAAAGCACCCTGGCTGAAAGCCTTGGACACGGTTAGAACCGGGTCGCTTCACCCGGTGCCGCCACGTCGATCGCGAGCGCGTGAAGTCCGGCATCGAGTTCTGGCTTCAGCAGCGCATTGATGGCGCGGTGGCGGTCCACCCGTGACTTGCCGGAAAAGCTTTCCGAGACGATCTGGACCCGCATATGTGTCTCGCCTGCGCCAGTCATATCTGGCTGGTGGCCTGCATGCAGGTGACTTTCATCGATAACATTCAGCCGGATTGGCGAAAACGTCTCGTTGAGCTTGTTTTCTATACGCTCTCGCAGGGCCATCGTTTCGGTCTCCAAATCAGTCTTGCGCGTCGAAGGGGCTCTCTAGAAGCCTGCAACATTCCACTTTGTCAATTCTTGTTTGGCGCGTTTTCGCGTCCCATAATTAGGATACCATGAAACTGGATTCGAAATATTTCGACCGCATTCGCACACGCCGCAGACGGGATCCGGAGCCTGAAATCAAGGCACCGACCTGTCAGTGGGACGGGTGTGACAAGCCGGGCGTCCATCGCGCACCCGTCGGCCGCAATGCCGAGGGGCAGTTCTTCATGTTCTGTTTCGAGCATGTGAAGGACTACAACAAGGGCTACAACTATTTTTCTGGCCTCTCCGATAGCGAGATCGCGCGGTACCAGAAAGAGGCCATTACCGGCCATCGCCCCACCTGGACGGTCGGCGTCAACAAGACAGCCAGCGATAGCCCCCTGCATTCGACGCTGCGCTCGGGCGCGGCGAATGCGCGCATTCGCGACCCTTTCGGCTTTGCAGGCCAGGGGCGCTCGGGTGGCCCGCGTTATCAGCAGGCCCGCAAGCTCAAGACACTGGAGCAGAAGGCCTTCGATACCTTGGGGTTGAGCATCAATGCAACGCAGGAACAGATCAAACGCAGCTACAAGGAGCTTGTCAAAAAGCATCATCCTGATGCTAATGGTGGTGATCGTGGTTCGGAAGATCGTTTTCGGGCTGTTATTCAAGCCTACCAATTGTTAAAGCAATCTGGTTTCTGCTAAGTCCTTTCCTGTGACCGCCTGATAGATATGTGGCCGGGTGGCTGCTACCCGCCTTGGAGACGTTATGAGCAAAATTGACCTGGATATTACCAACCTGCCGGATACAACCGTTTCCGTGCGTGATGTTTTCGGTATCGACACCGATCTGCGCGTGCCCGCCTATTCGAAGGGCGACGCCTATGTGCCGGACCTGGACCCTGACTACCTTTTTGATCGCGATACGACGCTCGCCATTCTTGCGGGCTTTGCGCACAATCGACGCGTCATGGTTTCGGGCTTTCACGGCACCGGTAAATCCACCCATATCGAGCAGGTCGCTGCCCGCCTCAATTGGCCCTGCGTGCGCATCAATCTCGATAGCCATGTCAGCCGTATCGATCTCGTCGGCAAGGACGCCATCGTTCTGAAGGACGGCAAGCAGGTCACCGAATTCAAGGACGGCATCCTGCCCTGGGCCTATCAGCACAATGTCGCGCTTGTTTTCGATGAGTATGATGCGGGCCGCCCGGACGTGATGTTCGTCATCCAGCGTGTGCTGGAATCGTCCGGCCGCCTGACACTTCTCGACCAGAGCCGCGTTATCCGTCCGCACCCCGCTTTCCGTATCTTCGCGACCGCCAACACGGTCGGTCTTGGTGATACGACGGGTCTCTACCACGGCACGCAGCAGATCAATCAGGCGCAGATGGACCGCTGGTCTGTCGTCACCACGCTGAACTATCTGCCGCATCAGCAGGAAGTGGACATCGTCGTCGCCAAGGTCAAAAGCCTCGATAACGACAAGGGTCGCGAAACCGCGTCGAAGATGGTGCGCGTTGCCGACCTGACCCGTTCAGCCTTCGTCAATGGCGATCTGTCCACCGTCATGAGCCCGCGTACCGTTATCACCTGGGCGGAAAATGCCGATATTTTCGGTGATGTCGCATTCGCCTTCCGCGTAACCTTCCTCAACAAGTGCGATGAGCTGGAGCGGACCCTGGTGGCCGAGCATTATCAACGCGCATTCGGCGTCGAGTTGAAGGAAAGCGCTGCGAACATCGTTCTCAGCGCCTGATATTTTCCGGCTTTTCCGGATGATATCACCCATGAGTTGAAGACGTCACCCCGCTGCCTTGCTGGAGGGGTGACGGTCTGGAATCGACAGGAAAGACAATGGCAGGCCGTGGCGACAATGTGAGACCCAAATCCGGAATGATGATCGACGCGGAACCGCTGCGTCAGGCCATTACCGGATGTGTGCGCTCGATTGCGGGCGATTCGGAAATCGAAGTCACCTTCGCCAACGAGCGCCCCGGTCTTGCCGGAGAGCGCATGCGCCTGCCGGAAATCTCCAAGAAGCCGACCGCCCAGGAAATCGCGATCACCCGTGGCCTCGGCGATTCCATGGCATTGCGCATTGCCTGTCACGATAGCGATGTGCACGCCACCATGGCCCCGCAGGGGCCGGATGCTCGGCTTATCTTCGATGCCGTGGAACAGGCGCGCGTTGAATCCATCGGTGCGCGGCGCATGCCCGGCATGGCCGCCAACATGCGGGCGATGAACACCGAAAAATATGCCAAGGCGAATTTCGTCAACATCAATACGCAGGAAGACGCGCCGCTCGCAGAGGCCATTGCGATGATGGTGCGCGAACGGCTGACGGGCGAAAAACCGCCTGAAAGCGCTGGCAAGGTGTTGGACTTGTGGCGTTCCTTCATAGAGGACAAGGCATCCGCCGACCTGCAAGATCTGTCGAAGGTCGTTGAAGATCAGAAGGCGTTTTCCAAGCTCATCCGCAAGATGCTGACCTCGATGCAGATGGCGGAGGATTTCGGCGACGAGGACGATCAGCCCGAGAGCCAGGAAACGGAATCCGAGGAAGACCAGCCCGCCAGCAACGAGACGCAGGAAGAACAGGTCGAGGAAGAGGCCGGTTCCGATGCCGCCCCTGCCGAAGAGAGCGAAGCCTCCCAGGAGCAGATGGAAGACGGCGAGATGGATGGCGCCGAGATGTCTGAGGACGAAATGTCCGACGATCTGGACGAGGACTCCGAAACACCCGGCGAAACCCGTCGCCCCAACAGCCCTTTCGACGATTTCAACGAGAAGGTGGATTACCGCATCTTCACGCAGGAGTTCGACGAGGAAATCTCTGCCGAAGAACTCTGCGACGAAGCCGAGCTTGACCGTCTTCGTGCTTTTCTCGACAAGCAGCTTGCGCATCTGCAAGGCGCGGTCGGCCGTTTGGCCAACCGTTTGCAGCGCCGCCTGATGGCGCAGCAGAACCGCTCCTGGGATTTCGATCTGGAGGAGGGTTATCTCGACCCTGCACGTCTGGTGCGCCTGGTCATCGATCCGATGCAGCCGCTGTCCTTCAAGAAGGAACGGGATACGAAGTTCCGCGATACCGTGGTGTCGCTGGTCATCGACAATTCCGGCTCCATGCGTGGTCGCCCGATTACGGTTGCGGCCACCTGCGCCGATATTCTGGCGCGCACGCTGGAGCGTTCGGGCGTCAAGGTCGAAATCCTGGGCTTCACGACCAAGGCCTGGAAGGGCGGACAGTCGCGCGAGCAGTGGCTGGCCGGTGGGAAGCAACCATCGCCCGGTCGCCTCAACGACCTGCGCCACATCGTCTACAAGTCGGCAGATGCGCCATGGCGCCGTTCGCGCCGCAATCTCGGCCTGATGATGCGTGAAGGCCTGCTCAAGGAAAACATCGACGGCGAAGCGCTGATGTGGGCGCATAACCGCCTCATCAACCGGCCCGAACAGCGCAAGATCATGATGATGATCTCCGATGGCGCGCCGGTGGACGATTCCACGCTGTCGGTCAATCCGGGCAATTATCTCGAGCGCCATCTGCGTGCGGTCATCGAACAGATCGAAACGAAGTCCTCGGTCGAACTGCTGGCCATCGGTATCGGCCATGACGTCACGCGCTACTATCGCCGCGCCGTGACGATCGTGGACGCGGACGAACTGGCGGGCGCGATGACGGAGCAGCTTGCGGCCCTGTTCGAAGACACCAGTGCGGCTCCGCGCCGTTCCGGCAGGATGCGCCGTGCGGGCTAAGCCCCGCGGTAGCAGGTCGGCAAGACGTGGATGGTTCGGGTTTGCCGCTTTAGCAGTGACACTGGCGACAACCCTCATCCCGTCCGGCATGGCTGCCGGCACGGTCGATGTGCCGGTCAGTGCGCGCCTGGTCTCACAGTTCAAAGTCGACTCTCCGGAAAAACGGTTCGGCAAACTTCAATTCGTCGGCGGGTTGGTCATGCGCTCGCCCGAGCCACTGTTCGGTGCTATCTCCAGCATCCGGTTCATGCCCGATGGCCGCAGTTTCCTTGCGGTTCTGGATACCGGCCACTTCCTGTCCGGCACTGTGGAGCGTCATGCGTCGGGCGACCTTTCGGGGCTATCGCAGGTCCGCATCGCGCCCATGCTCGACAAGGCTGGCCACGAGGCAAAACGAAAACGCGAGATGGACTCGGAAGGGTTGGCGCTGCGCGGCAACCGAGCCTTCGTCAGCTACGAGCAGCGGCCCCGCATCATGATCTATTCGACGGAGACGCTGGACGCGGCAAAGCCGATCGGGCAGCTGCCACATCTCATACCCGATGACGAGTTTCGCCGTAACGCAGGCATGGAGACGATTGCCGTGTCTCCCGCAGACGGGCCGCTTCGCGGTTCCATGGTTGTGGTTGCCGAGGCAAGCTTTGACGGTGACGGAAACCTGTTTGCCGCCATTCTGGAAGGTCCGCGAAAAGGACTGTTTTCCGTTGCCCACGACCATTCCTATTCCGTGACGGATGGCGCGTTTCTGCCTGATGGCGATCTGTTGCTGCTCGAGCGACGGTTCGAACTGTCCGTCGGCGTCGGCATGCGCATCCGTCGCATCAAGGCAGATACGATAAGGCCCGGCGCGGTGGTTGACGGTGAAGTCCTCATCGAAGCCGACCTTTCCGACCAGATCGACAACATGGAAGGGATGGATGTCATCAAGGCGGCCGACGGCTCGACACATCTCATTCTGGTGTCCGACGACAACCACTCGTTTTTGCAACGGAACATGATGCTGGAATTCAAGCTGCTGAACTGACATCGGCCGCTCTGTAACGGCCTGTTCTACCATCCGTTGTTGCCGATACTTTTGAAATACCTTAAATATTACAGTAATTTAATATTATATCGTCTTCCGTTTTCGCGTTGCGAAGCGTTAAGTGCTCGAACCGGAATGATGGCTGAGGCGTCATCGGCCCGCCCTTTGTGAATATCGGGCATTTATGAAGTAGGGGCTGGGTTTGATGTTGGCACCGTGACGCTTCCGGCTTGATGATGACTTGAACGATACATGTAGTTTGAAAGTCTACACGGATTTGCCTGCGGACGCTCCGGCCCCGCATGCTGTGCGCGTGAGAATAAATACCTTCCCGTCCATCGGCTCGAATGCCTCCAAAGGACTTCCGCATGCGGTTTATCATATCTGTCGCAGCCGTTATTGCCGTTTCCACGCTGCTTTTTGTCAATCGTGATACAGTGGAAGCCTACCTGCCGTCTTGGGCCAAGCCGACATCGGCCACCACCCAGACCCACGCCTCCGACGACACCCAGACAAAAGGCGGTGGACGGCATGGCGGCGGCGGCGGAGGGCAGGCAGGGCGACCCTTGGCGGTCACGGTGGCCACGGCAAAGGCGGGCTCCCTGCCCGTCACGCGCCAGACGATTGGCGCAATCGTTCCCGTGGCGTCCACTGCGTTGACCAGTCCCATTTCAGGCATTGTCGCGAGCGTTCTGGTGAGTGATGGTGCTGAGGTGAAGGCCGGAGACCTTCTCGTGCAGCTCGATGACCGCACGATCAAGGCCAATATCGCACGCGACGAGGCCGTTTTACTGCGGGACCAGGCGGTATTGGAAGCAGCCCAGGCAACGCTTGCCCGCGTCGAATCGCTCAGCAGACAGGGCGTCGATACGCAGCAACAGTTCAGCGATGCGAACGCCACCGTCAAACAGGCGCAGGCCACACTCTCGGTCGACAGGTCCAATATCGCGGCAGACAACGTCACGCTTTCGCAAACGCAGATCCGCGCGACATTCGATGGCAAGCTGGGTGTCGTCCTCTTGTCGCCAGGTGCCTATGTCGCGCCGGGCGGCGAGGTGGTGATGTTGACGCAGATGAAACCGGTGCTGGCGGAGTTTTTCCTGCCTGAGCCGGACCTCGACCTCGTTCGCACGGCCATGACCAGGAAAACTTTGACGGCGGATGTCTTTACCACGCAGGCGCAGCAGCAGGACGGCAAGGCCACGGGAACCGGCAATATCGTCTTCATCGACAATACTGTTGATCCGGCGTCCGGCACGTTCAAGCTTCGCATGCGTCTGGATAACGACCCCGCGACCTTCTGGCCCGGACAGTCCCTCAAAGTCACGGTCAAGGCGGGGCAGGTGGATGATCTGGTGACGGTTCCGCTGGTTGCACTCCAGCCCCAGGCTGGCGGTTTCGTGTGCTATGTCGTCGCTCCTGATAACACGGTCGAGCAGCGCAAGGTCACGCTGGCGCTGACCGATGGCGACGTCGCCGGTGTGTCGAGCGGTCTGAAAGACGGCGACACGGTCGTCACGGAAGGGCAGGCGTCCCTCATCAACGGCAGCCACGTCGTCGTCAACAAGCCCAAGGATGCAGCCGGGAGTAAACCGGCTGCGGCAGCCGTGACGGGTGACGCGACATGAATATGTCTGAAATTTTCATTCGACGTCCGGTCGCAACGATCCTGCTGATCATGGGCGTGCTGATTGCCGGTGTCGCCGCCTATCGGAACCTGCCTGTCGCCGCCCTCCCGCAGGCAGACTTTCCGACCATCAACGTCTCGGCGCAGCTGGCAGGCGCCGCACCCGATACGATGGCAAGCTCGGTGGCGACCCCGCTCATCAAGCAGTTCGAAACCATCGCCGGTATCGATACGATCACGGCAAGCTCTTCGCTCGGCAACACCCAGATCACCATCCAGTTCAACCTGTCGCGCAACATCGATGCTGCCGCCGCAGACGTTCAGGCAGCCATTGCCCGCACGCAGCGGCAGCTTCCCGATAACATGACGTCGCCGCCCAGTTATCGAAAGGCCAATCCGGCAGATGCCGCCGTCCTCATTCTGGCGCTGACAAGTGATGCGGCCGACCTGACGAAGATGGACGACATCGGCGAGAACATCGTTTCTCCGGCACTGTCCACCATCTCCGGTGTGGCCCAGGCGCAGGTTTACGGTGCCAAGACCTATGCGGTGCGCGTGGAGGTCGATCCCAACAAGCTTGCAAATCGTGGCTTGTCGCTCAACGACGTCTCCAACACGCTTTCCGCCTCCAACGACCAGTCGCCCATCGGCACCTTGCAGAATGCCTCGCAGGCGCTGACCATCGATGCCTCCACCCAACGCACCGATGCCGCTTCCTTCCGCACGTTGATCATCGCCAGACCGAATGGCCGCATCGTGCGGCTGGAAGATGTGGCAACGGTCAAGGACAGCGTGGAGGTGGTGAACCAGGGTAGCTGGCTGGATGGCACACCGGCGATCGTTCTGGCCGTTCAGCGCCAGCCCGGTGCCAATACGGTGGCCGTGGTCGATGCCATCAAGGCAAAACTTCCCGAATTGCAGAAAAGCCTGCCGGCCAACATGCATATCAACGTCGTCAACGACGCCTCGGTGTCGATCCGCGCCGCGGTGGCCGATGTCGAGGTGACGTTGATGATTACGCTTGGCCTCGTCATCCTCGTCATCTACCTGTTCCTGCGTCAGGTCTGGGCAACGTTCATTCCGGGCCTTGCCGTGCCCTTGTCGCTGGTTGCCACCTTGGGCGCCATGTACGCGCTCGGCTTTTCCATCGACAACATTTCCCTCCTCGGTCTCACCCTTTCGGTCGGTCTGGTGGTGGATGATGCCATCGTGATGCTCGAAAATATCGTGCGCAAGGTGGAAGAGGGCATGCCGCCCTTCCAGGCAGCCATCGAGGGCGCCAGTGAAGTCACGGGCACCATCATTTCCATGTCGATTTCGCTCGTCGCGGTGTTTCTGCCCATTCTGTTGATGGGCGGCATCGTCGGGCGTGTGCTGAACGAATTCGGCGTGGTCGTCACCCTTGCCATTCTGTCGTCGGCTGTGGTCTCGCTGACCGTGACACCGATGCTGGCCGCCCGCCTGCCGCACAAGCCGGAAGAAAAGGATAGAAAACCGACCCTGTTCGACCGGGCGACAGCCGCTTATGGCCGCTCGGTCGGATGGTGCCTTCAGCACCGCCCCATCGTGATGGTCATGTTCGTCCTCACGCTCGTGGGCTCCGGATGGATGTTCTCAAGCCTTGCCCGCAGCTTTTTCCCCACCGAAGACATCGGTCTTTTGACTGTCTCCACCCAGGCGCGCCAGGACATTTCCTATCAGGCCATGAGTGCGCTTCAGGCCAAGGCCGCAGCCATCGTGTCTGCGGACCCCTCGGTCGCGCACGTCACCTCCACGCTCGGCTCAGGCCCCGGTGGCTCGGCGCTGAATGCGGGCTCCATCCTCGTTCAGCTCAAGCCTTTCGAAGACCGGCCGGTCCTGGATGTGACGCTCAACTCGCTCCGGCATGCGCTGTCGGGCATTGCGGGTCTCAAGACCTTCATCACCCCGCAACAGAGCCTTCGCTTCGGTGGTCGTAGTTCCCAGAGCATGTATCAGGTGGTGCTCCAGTCCATCGATGCGAAACTGGCGCGCGAGTGGTCGAAGACGCTGGGTGATGCGATGCGCGCGGACAGTGCATATTTCGTGGATGTCGCATCGGATTTGCAGGATAACGCGCTGCAGGCCCATCTCGTCATCGACAATGATCGCGCCAATACGCTTGGCGTCACGTCGCAGTCATTGCGCCAGACGCTGGAAGCGGCATTCGGCAGCTATCAGGCGACACAGATCCAGACCACCGGCAACAGCTATGATGTCATTCTGGAATATGATCAGTCCCTGCAATGGAACGAGCAATCGCTCGGTGCGCTGCGCGTCGGCTCCAGTTCGGGTGCGCTCGTTCCGCTGGCAAGCTTTGCGACGATTACGCGTGCGGCAGGCCCTGTCACGGTCAACCAGACGGGGCAGCTCACATCCGTCACCCTGTCGTTCAACCTTCCGACCGGCGTTTCGCTGGGGTCGGCTACGGCGCGGATCGATGAACTGAAACAGCAGATCCAGGTTCCATCGACGGTGACCACCAACCTCGCGGGTGCGGCACAAATCTTCAAACAGACCAGCGACAGCACCGGCCTGTTGATCGGCGCTGCGATCCTCACCATCTACATCGTGCTCGGCGTGTTCTATGAAAGCTTTCTCCACCCGCTTACCATTCTGTCCGGCCTGCCATCCGCGGCCTTCGGTGCGCTGCTCACCCTGAAACTCTTCGGTTTTGACCTGTCGATCATCGCGTTGATCGGGCTTTTGATGCTGATCGGTATCGTCAAAAAGAACGCGATCATGATGATCGACGTCGCGTTGACCTTGCAACGGGAAGAACGCATGACGACGTTGGATGCCATCCACGAAGCAGCCGTGCGGCGTCTGCGCCCCATCATGATGACGACGTTCTGCGCACTTTTCGGCGCACTTCCCATCGCTGTTGGTACCGGTGCGAGTTCTGAGCTGCGCCAGCCGTTGGGCATCGCCGTAGTCGGCGGCCTCATCGTCAGTCAGATATTAACGCTGTTCATGACGCCGGTCATCTTCGTGGAAATCGAGCGACTCTCGGACTTCATCAAATCGTTCTGGAAGACAAGCCACCACGAATCGGTTGCACAATCGTCGCAGCCATAGGGCGTAAAAAGCTCAGTCGGGGACGAAATTTGCATTGGATTTGCGTAGCTTGCCAATTTATGCGACAGTGCGGCTTCCATGCAACGCGGCCATAGTTCCGGGAAAGAAGAACGACATGGCATTGCATGACTTTTCACCTCCTCCGTTGACGTCGCTTTCGAAGCTGACAGACGCCATGGCGCGCATCGCTCGCGCCAAAAGCTGGGAAGACGTCATCGAAATCATGAGGACCTCCGCGCGGTTTCTCATCGGCTGCGAGGGTATTGCCATCATCCGCAGGGATGGTGATCTTTGCCACTATGTGGAGGAAGATGCGATTGGTCCGCTGTGGAAGGGCAAGCGTTTCCCCATGGTGGCGTGCGTCAGCGGCTGGGCCATGCTCAACAGGCAGACTGTCGTCGTTCCGGATATTTCCCGGGACAACCGCATCCCCCACGAGCTCTATGCCGATACTTTCGTCAAGGCTGTGGTTGTGGCGCCGGTGGGTGCCGGAACCGCAGTCGGTGCCATCGCCGCCTATTGGGCTCAACCTTATGAGCCAAGTCAGTGGGAGATCGAGACGCTGGAAGCCTTGGCCAGTGCGGCCGCTTCCGCATTCGAGACCATTGATCTGATCCAGTCTCTGTCGAGTGAGTTGGCACATGCGCGCCGTTTCACGCTCGAAAAAATCGAGGGTCAGACGGATTTCTCCAGCGATATCGCCCGCGTTGCCGCCATCGCTGCCGTGCCCACCATTCTGGACGTCGTGCTACGGATGACGGGCATGGGCTTTGCTGCCGTGGCAAGGGTTACCGAAGACCGGTGGATCACCTGCCAGGCGCTCGACCATGTCGGCTTTGGCTTGAAGCCCGGCGACGAGCTGCCGGTCGAAAGCACGCTTTGCAACGAAATCCGCGATCACCGCAAAACGATTGTCTTCGATAACGCGGACGAAGACCCTGTCTACCGTGACCATCACACACCACGCATCTACGGATTGCGCAGCTACATTTCCGAGCCCATCATCCTGTCGGATGGTCGCTTCTTCGGAACCCTCTGCGCCATCGATCCCAATCCGGCCAAGATCAAGAACCCACAGGTTCTCGGCACATTCAAGCTGTTTGCCGAGCTCATTGGCCAGCACCTCGACTCCGGCGAGCGCCTGAAAGTCGCGCATGAGACGCTGGAGCGCGAGCGCGAGGTCGCAGAATTGCGTGAGCAGTTCATCGCGGTTCTGGGCCACGATCTGCGCAACCCCATTGCAGCCCTCGACGCGGGAACCGCGCGCCTGTTGAAAGAGGGCTGGACCGAGCGGAGTCCTTTCATTCTCAACCTGATGAAAACCAGCATTGCCCGTATGGGCGGTCTGGTGGACAATGTCATGGACCTTGCCCGCGCACGGCTTGGCGGCGGCATCTCGCTCAAGCTTTTCGAGGATGATCTCAGCACGACCCTGTTCCACGTCGTGGATGAATTGCGGGTTGCTCATCCCTCGCGCATGATTGACGTCAATCTCGATATTCCTGCGCCGCTTCTGGTCGATCGGTTCAGGATTGCACAGATGCTGTCCAATATCGTATCCAACGCCCTGACCCACGGTACCGACACGGGAACCGTCAGGATCGATGGCGCCGTCAACAACGGTGAACTGGAAATCTCTGTCAGCAATTGCGGCAAGCCAATATCGCCCGACATGCTGGAGCGTCTGTTCCAGCCGTTCAGAAGAGGTGACCTGCGTCCCGGTATGCAAGGCTTGGGTCTTGGTCTCTACATCGCGTCAGAAATTGCCAAGGCACATAATGGCACGATCACCGTCCATTCCGATGCAAGCGAAACACGGTTCACTTTCACAATGCCCACGTGATTCCATATGGAAGGCTGGTTCGGCCCTTTCGGGATCACCGTAAGCGGTGAAGAGATGCTTGGATTGAGATGTCCGTATGACGGCCCGACGATCTTGAATCGACTGAGATAGAGACCTCTTTCTCGGAGGCTTTTCTCAATTTTTCGTCCTAAGAAAAATTGGAGCGGGCGAAGGGATTTGAACCCTCGACCCCAACCTTGGCAAGGTTGTGCTCTACCCCTGAGCTACACCCGCTCAAATCCGCTGGTTCGGGGTAGATCGCTGAACCGCGGGTCGCTGCGTTGCGGCGACGAGCGCTATATCGCTCAACCGCTTTTTAAATGCAACAGGGAAATGACAAAAACCGTCAGAAAATCCCTAAAAACAATACAAGCTACGGAAAACATTGAATATTTTTGATGGCTGAATTCCAAAGGCGATTGCAAAGTCGTTGCTGAACGCCTAATGACGATACCATCGAATTTCCAGATACTGGCGCAAGAGGGCAGACATGACGCAGCAATCCCCCAAAACGGCACAGGACCTTTTTGCTTTGCTGGATCGTCTCGGCATCGAATACAAAACGCTTGAGCACGAGCCTGTTTTTACCGTGGCCGAATCGGAATCCCTGCGTGATCGCATTGCTGGCGCCCATACCAAGAACCTCTTCGTGAAGGACAAGAAGGATCAATATTTCGTCCTGACTGTCGAAGAAAACGCCGTCGTGGACTTGAAGACGGTTCACAAGACCATCGATGCATCCAGCCGTGTGTCATTTGGGAAGCCGGAAAAAATGCTCGAATATCTTGGCGTTATCCCGGGTTCGGTCACCGTTTTCGGTGCCATCAACGATGTCGGAAACAATGTCACCTTCGTGCTCGACAGCGAATTGATGAAACATGCGCTCATCAACGGTCATCCGCTTTCCAACGATGCGACGACGACGATCGGTCGCGATGACCTTGTTCGTTTTCTGGAGGCGACGGGGCACACGCCGCTGATCTTGAAAGTGACCGAATAAAGTACGATCTTTGCGACAGACCAGCGACACATGCAAAATGAACGGAGACTTGAGATGACCGGTACGAGCAACCCCTACGGAACGTCCATGGGCGGACAGATGACCGGCTCCGTGCAATATGCAAATGCGCCGGGTACACCGCAGGCTGCGGCGGGCGGCCACATCAAGGATACCACAACTGCGAACTTCTCAAAGGACGTGATGGAGGAATCGCGCCACCAGCCCGTTCTGGTGGACTTCTGGGCGCCATGGTGCGGGCCTTGCAAGCAATTGACGCCGGTGCTGGAAAAGGTGGTCAACGAATCCGGCGGGCGCGTGAAGCTTGTCAAACTCAACATCGATGACCATCCCTCCATTCCTGGCCAGCTCGGCATCCAGTCCATTCCGGCCATCGTCGCGTTTCAGGACGGTCGTCCGGTGGATGGCTTCATGGGGGCTGTACCCGAAAGTCAGATCAGAGAGTTCATCGACAAGATCGCCGGGCCGGCTGGCGATGATCCGCAGGCCGAAATCGATGCGGCCTTGGCCGAAGCCAAACAGCTTTTCGAAAATGGCGATCACCAGGGCGCTGCCCAACTCTTCGGCTTTGTCCTGCAGGTGGACCCGGAAAACCCGCAGGCCGTTGCCGGCATTGCCGAATGCATGATCGCCGTTGGCGACTATCCGCGCGCCAGCGATCTGCTGGGTGCGCTTTCGCAAGAGCTGCGTGCCGATGCAGCCGTCCAGGCCGCACTGAAGAAGCTCGCCCAGTACGAAGAGGCCAAGGCGCTTGGTGATCCAACGGCGCTGGAGCGTGAACTGGCAGCAAACCCCGACAATCACGAAGCGCGGATGAAGCTGGCCAAGATTCTCAACGCGCAGGGCCGACGCGATGAGGCGGCCGATGAGCTGCTGACCATCATGCGCAAGGATCGCACCTTCGAAGACGATGGCGCGCGCAAGCAACTGGTCGAGTTTTTCGAAAGCTGGGGTTTCAAGGACCCGGCATCGGTCACCGGCCGCCGGAAACTCTCCGCGATCCTGTTTTCCTGATCGTTCGACTTGCGATGAGGGCACGCGGAACACATCTATAAGGCACATACCGGCAGACACGCACCAGAACGTCTGCGCAGTTCGAAGTGGGGGCACGAATTTCAGGTCGGGCCTGCCAAACGTCTCGAAAATGAGGACACGTCCATGCAAGTCGGCAATGCGAGATACTTGAAGACCACGGATCTACCGGATGTGGTGCCCGTTTTTCCGCTTTCCGGTGCGCTCCTGCTGCCGGAAGGCCAGCTTCCCCTCAATATTTTCGAGCCGCGTTATCTGGCCATGTTCGACGCCGCGCTGGCCGGACATCGTTTGATCGGTATGGTGCAGCCAGCACTGACCTCGCTGGATGGGGGCGCCGAAGCAGGCCAGCTGAGCCAGATCGGCTGCCTGGGCCGCATCACATCCTTTTCAGAGACGGGCGACGGTCGTTATATGGTGTCCTTGAGTGGCATCTGCCGGTTCCGTCTGCTGGAGGAAGCAACCGCTGGAAAGCCTTACCGCAGCTTCAGACACGCACCCTTCATCGCCGATCTCTCGGGCGAAAACGACGAGGACGCGGTGGACCGTGGAAACCTCCTGCGCGTGTTCAGGGCGTTTCTCGATGCCAACCAGCTGGAGGCCGACTGGGAGAGCGTGGAGCGTGCTGGAAACCGCGTTCTGGTCAACTCGCTTTCGATGATGTCACCCTTCGGTGCCGCCGAAAAGCAGGCGCTTCTCGAAGCGCCGGACCTCAAATCGAGAGCCGACACGCTGATCGCGATCACCGAGATCCTGCTTGCTCAGGGTGACACCCCAAGCGGCACGACGTTGCAGTGAGGCTCGAGCGATGGACGAGAAACTGAGCAATGTCGATCCCAAGCTGTTGGAGCTTCTCGTCTGCCCGCTGACCAAAGGCCGCCTTTCCTATCATCGGGACGCCAACGAGCTGATTTCCGAAAGCGCCAAACTCGCCTATCCCATTCGTGACGGCGTCCCGATCATGCTGATGTCGGAAGCAAGACGCATCGAAGACTGAGATGCGTTGGTCCCAGAACCGGCGTCGTCCAAACTTCACACATCGCACCATGCGTTCGCGTTGACTTTTATCCTGAAGTGCGAGCAAAGTCGCCCCGGTCATGCGTATCGGGGAGGGACTGATGTCCATGCGCGTTGTTTTCAAAAGCCTGCTGTTTATTGTCGCAACTTTGGCCGTTCAGCCGGCGCTCGCGCAGGACACGACGCGCAAGATCGTCACGACGCAAAACGGCGATTATTTTGGCTTCGATCTTCGCACAGAGCAGAATGTGTCGCTGCCACAATGCGAAACCATCTGTATCAACGACAAATCCTGCAAGGCCTTCACCTATAATCCCAGGGTGCAATGGTGCTTCCTGAAATCGGATTTCAACCAGCTCAACGCGTTCCCAGGTGCCGTTGCGGGCAAGGTGGTGGAGGTGGCGAGCGAGCCGGATATCGGCGCACCGCAGAAACTCGCCTTTGTCGATGATAGCCTCTACCAGGAGGCCAGACGTCTCAAAGCCAGCTTCGTTCCTGCCGGAGACGGTCAATCCATGGCCGACTGGTTGTCTGTGGCCCGCCAACAAACCGACCGTGGCGATTTCGTCGGTGCTGTCGGCAGCTACAAGCAGGCGCTGGCGCTCGGCCTGGAAGATGGTGCGGTGTGGGGTGAACTTTCGCGCGCCGCCGCAAATGTGAAGAGCAACGCTTCGATGTCGTCGCTGGCAGTGTCCGGTGCTCTCAACGCCTATTCTTTGAGCCGGTCCGTGGCGGCTCGCACCGCCGCGCTCGACATGCTTGCGGTCGCGTTCGAAGGGGCACGGAACTACCGCGCGGCGCTGAGCAGCTACAAGGCACGTCTTGCTCTGTCGGATGATCCACAGACGCGCGCCGCCTATGCCGATCTCAAGACCCGGCAGGGCTTCCGGGTCATCGACAACACTGTCGATACCGATAGTGTCAGTCCACGCGCCTGCGTCCAGTTCTCGGAACCCCTGGTCAAGAACGGTGTCGATTATTCCTCCTTCGTCACGCTGGATGGCGCAGCACCCAAGGCCATCGAAGCCGAGGGCAGCGAGATTTGCGTCGAAGGTCTGACCCACGGCCAGCGATACAAGATCGCGCTGCGCGCCGGTCTTCCGTCCTCGGTCGAAGAACCGCTGGAAAAGCAGGTCGATCTCGATATCTATGTCCGTGACAGGTCCGGCTCGGTGCGCTTTACCGGCGAGAACTTTGTTCTTCCGGGGACAGCCCGTCGCGGCATCCCGCTCGTGACCGTCAACACCGATCGTGCCGATCTGAAGCTTTACCGCGTCGGTGATCGCAGCATCACGACATTGCTGAGCAATTCGCAGTTCCTGACGCAGATGGATGGCTATGGCGCGGAGCGGATCGAAAACGAAATCGGTGAACTGGTCTGGCAGGGCAGCATCGATATACAGAATGAGCTGAACAAGGACGTCGTCACGAGCTTTCCAGTCGATGAAGCATTGCCGGAGCGCAAGCCTGGCATTTACGTCCTGACTGCGGTCCCGCCCGGTACGCCAGCCGAAAATTGGGATTCGCGCGCCACGCAATGGTTTCTCGTGTCCGATACCGGCATCACCACCTATGCCGGAACCGATGGCCTCAACGTCTTCGTGCGCGCACTCAGCACCGCAAAGCCGCTGGAAGGGGTCGAACTTCAGCTTCTGGCCAGAAACAACGAAATTCTCGGCACCGCCACGACCGACGGTGAGGGTAGGGCGATCTTCTCCGCAGGTCTGATGCGCGGGTCGGCAGGGCAGGCACCTGCCATCATCACTGCGAAAAACGGCGACAAGGACTATGTCTTCCTCGATATGACCCGGGCCGGTTTCGACCTCTCGGACCGTGGCGTCACCGGCCGCGCCGCACCCGGTGCACTGGATGTGTTCAGCTGGACCGAGCGCGGCATCTACCGCGCCGGTGAAACTGTGCATGCGGCGGCGCTAGCGCGCGATGTCGAGGGCAATGCGGTGGAGAACCTACCGCTGACGTTTGTCTTCTCGCGCCCCGATGGTGTGGAAGATCGCCGTTTCGTCAGTGATGGCAAGGCCTTGGGCGGTTATGCCGTTGATCTGGCCTTGCAGGAAAATGCCATGCGCGGCACCTGGACCGTGGCAATCCATACCGACCCGAAGACGGCAGCCATCAGTCAAAAGTCCTTCCTCGTTGATGACTTCGTGCCAGACAGGACCGAGTTCGACTTGACCAGCAAGGCCAAGGAGATCAATCCGGTTGCCGATACCACCATCGATGTCGATGGCCGTTATCTCTACGGCGCGCCCGCTGCCGGTCTCGAACTTGAAGGTGAAATCGCGCTGAAGGCCACGCGCACCCGCGCCGGTTTCGATGGCTACGAGTTTGGTTTGGCGGATGAGGAAAGCCAGGAGGAAAGCCGCACCACGCTGGATGCGCTGCCTGCGCTGGATGAAAACGGCAAGGCGCAGTTTGCGGTCACCCTGGCCGACCTGCCGTCAACGACGCAGTTTCTGTCTGCCAATATCACCGTGCGGATGCGCGAGGCCGGTGGCCGCGCCGTGGAGCGTTCGCTGACCCTTCCGGTTAAATCCGATAGCGCCATGATCGGCATCAAGCCGGAATTCTCCGGCGATCTTGCGGAAAATTCCGTGAGTCGTTTCCACGTCATCGGCCTTGCCGCCGATGGCACGAAACAGGCCATGAGCGGCCTGACCTGGAAACTCATCAAGGTCGAGCGCAATTATCAATGGTATCGCCAGGGCAATTCATGGCGCTACGAGCCCGTCGTCTATACCAAGCAGGTGCAGACCGGCACCCTGGCCGTGGATGCCAATGGCGGCGAGATTTCCGTGCTTGCATCGTGGGGGCGATATCGCCTGGAAGTCGAATCCGCTGAAAACGGCGGTCCTGCGTCCAGCGTCGAGTTCGATGCCGGTTGGTACGTCACCGCAAGTTCGACCGAAACACCGGATGCGCTGGAAATCGCACTCGACAAGCAGAGCTACACGATCGGCGACACCGCCAAATTGAAAGTGACCTCCCGTTTTGCCGGCCAGCTCATGGTCGCGTCCGGCTCTGACAAGCTGATTGCGGTCCAGAACGTCGATGTCGGTGAGAACGGCGGCGAAGTCGATATTCCCGTAACCAGGGAGTGGGGTGCGGGCTCTTACGTGACCGCTACCCTGTTCCGGCCCGGCGACGCGCAGGAAAGCCGCATGCCGATGCGCGCCATCGGTGTGAAGTGGCTGGCCGTCGATCCCGGAGAGCGAAAGCTCGGCATCGCACTGACATTGCCCAAGCAGACATTGCCGCGCCAGCCGCTGGAAATTCCGGTGCAGGTGTCCGGCGCCGGTGCGGGGGACAAGGCTTATGTCACCGTCGCTGCCGTCGATGTCGGCATTCTCAACCTCACCCGCTATGAACCACCCAAGCCGGATGAATGGTATTTCGGCCAGCGTCGTCTCGGGTTGGAAATCCGCGATATCTACGGTCGTCTGATCGATGGCTCGCTCGGCGCCACAGGGCGGCTCAGAACGGGTGGTGACGGCGGACAGGTTGCTCTTCAGGGCAGCCCGCCCAAGGAAAAGCTGGTGGCGTTTTTTGCCGGTCCGGTGGAGCTTGATGCGGACGGCAAGGCCATCATCCGTTTCGATATTCCGCAGTTCAACGGCACGGCCCGCGTCATGGCCGTGGCCTGGACAAAGACCGGCGTCGGTCATGCTGTGTCGGACGTCGTCATTCGTGATCCCGTTGTCATCACCGCCAGTGCGCCGAAATTCCTCAGCCCCGGCGACGTCTCGCAAATGCGCGTCGATATCGCCAATACGGATGGCGATGCGGGCGATTACAAGCTTGATATCGCCAGCAACACGGCGTTGACCGTCGATCAGGGCGAGGTGTCGCAGACCGTCACGCTGCAAAAGGGTGGCAAGTCCTCGCTGACCGTACCGCTGACCGGTGAATATCCGGGCAACGGGGCAATAACGATCAAGCTCAGCAACGCCAGCGGCATCTCGCTGGAACAGGCGCTCAACATTCCCGTTCGTCCCTCGGTCTTGCCGGTCACGACGCGTCGAAACATCAAGATCGCACCCAACAGCACTCTGACGGTGGATGGCGCATTGCTGGCTGACAGCATGTTGCTGGGGTCGTCGGTGGCCGTCAACGTCACGCGTTCACCCGCCTTCGATGTTCCGGGTCTGGTCATGATGCTGGATAAATACCCCTATGGCTGCGCCGAGCAGACGACCAGTCGTGCGCTGCCGTTGCTCTACGTCTCGGAACTGATGACGCAGCGCGGCGGTGCGCAGGATCAGGATCTGCGCAAGCGGGTGCAGGACGCGATCTATCGCGTGCTGTCCTTCCAGTCCACATCGGGCAGTTTTGGCCTCTGGTCTCCCGGCGAAGGCGATCTGTGGCTGGACGCCTACATCACCGACTTCCTGACGCGGGCACGGGAGCAATCCTATGATGTCCCTGAAACCGCCATGGTTCAGGCGCTGACCAACCTGCAAAATGGTCTTGCCTACGACAACAACGTCAAAGATCGCGGCAACGAAATCGCCTACTCGCTGTATGTTCTGGCCCGCAACCGCAAGGCTGCCATCAACGATCTGCGCTATTATGCCGACACGACCTTGAACGATTTCCCGACGCCGCTGGCCAAGGCGCAACTGGCATCTGCCCTGTCGCTTTATGGCGATGCCGCCCGGTCCAAGACGGTCTTCGGTGCGTCTCTCAGCATGGCGGCCGCAACGACGAATGTCAGCCTGTCCCGCGCGGATTATGGTTCTGTGCTGCGCGATGGCGCCGCCTCGCTCGCCCTTGCAGCAGAAAGCCGCCCCGTTCCTGCGGTGGTGCCGCAACTGGCCAGCGCTGTGGCCAAGGCCTGGGATGCGAAAGCCTATACCAGCACACAGGAACAGGCCTGGATGCTGCTCGCCGCCCGCGCCTTGAAGGGTGAGGACAAGGATGTGAAGCTCGATATCAACGGCACGCTTGAACAGGGCGGATACAGCAAGGGGATGAGCGGCGACGAGCTTTTGCAATCGCCCCTCAAGATCACCAATGCCTCGAAGGATACGGTCACGGCGGTCGTGACCACCGTCGCCCCGCCAGCACAGCCGCTGCCTGCCGGCGGCGATGGTTTCGAGATCAAGAAAACCTATTATTCCCTTGAAGGCGAAGAGGTTGATATCAGCGAAGCGACGCAAAACGAACGCTACGTCGTGGTCTTGTCGGTGACGCCCAAGCACGATTGGCAGCAGCGTATCATGCTGACCGATCTCCTGCCGTCGGGGTTCGAGATCGACAATCCGAGCCTCGTCAACAGCGCGGCGCTTTCCAATTTCGATTGGTTGCCGGAAACCGAGGCTGCGCATACCGAGTTCCGTTACGACCGTTTTGTTGCAGCGTTTGATCAGGCTGCGGGCGATAATGCGGAGGTGACGCTGGCCTATGTCGTCAGGGCCGTAACACCCGGCACTTACGACAATCCGGCCGCATCGGTGGAAGATATGTACCGTCCGCAGTTCTCGGCGCGCACGGCAACCGGTCGCCTGGAGGTCCGCGCGGCGCAGCAATGATCAGGTGGCGGGCGTTCATCAGCGGTTTTGTTTTGGCGGCAGTCCTCACTGCCGCCTGCATCTATGCACTGAACCGTCTGGACCACGCCTACCCGCCACCCCTGCAAAATGCCCGGATCGTCTCGCAGGAGGTGCTGGACAGAGACGGAAAGCTGTTGCGCGCGTTTGCGACACCACAGGGGCGTTGGCGGCTTCACACCAGTGCTGAAGATGTCGATCCACAATTCATCAACATGCTGGTCGCCTATGAGGATCAGCGGTTCTTCGACCATGGTGGCGTCGATGTTCAGGCCCTGGGCCGCGCTGCGTGGCAATTGCTGACCAATGGCCGCATCGTCTCGGGGGCATCGACACTTTCCATGCAGGTGGCGCGGTTGATCGAGCCGCGGACGGATCGCTCGCTTGGCACGAAATTTCTCCAGATGGTGCGGGCATGGCAGATCGAGCGACGCCTCAGCAAGCCGGAGATCATCGACCTTTATCTGAACATTGCACCTTATGGCGGCAATCTGGAAGGTGTGCGTTCAGCAAGCCTTGCCTGGTTCGGCAAGGAGCCGAAGCGGCTTGATACGGCGGAGGCGGCCTTGCTCGTTTCGCTGCCGCAACTGCCGGAAAAGCGCCGTCCGGATCGCTTTCCGGATGCGGCGAAACAAGCGCGCGCGCGTGTGCTGCAACGGCTCGCCGTCTCACGCGTGGTCGGCGAGGGAGAGGCCGCCCGCGCCGCCGTCGTTGCCATTCCCGCAAAGCGCCTGGACCTTCCGTCTTACGCCCCTCATCTGGCGCAGGCGGCGCGTGCCAGGTTTCCGCAGTCCTTGACCATTGGCTCGACGCTGCGTCTGCCCGTTCAAAAAGAGCTCGAAGACCTCGCACAGCGCTCTGCCGAAAAGTTGGGAGATAAGGTTTCGGTCGCCATCGTCATGGCCGATAGCACGACGGGTGAGATCGTCGCCGACGTCGGCTCATCCGATTTTCTGGATAGCAATCGCCGTGGCTGGGTGGAAATGTCCCGCGCAGTGCGCTCTCCCGGCTCGACGCTGAAACCCTTCATCTATGGGCTTGCCTTTGAAAACGGCCTTATCGCTCAGGAGACTGTCATCGAAGATCGCCCGGCGGATTTTTCAGGCTACCGCCCGCGCAATTTCGATATGCAATACCAGGGCGATGTCAGCATTCGGCAGGCGTTGCAACTGTCCCTCAACGTCCCCGCCGTGCGCCTGCTGGATGCGGTCAGTCCGGCCGCCCTCCTGGTCCGGTTTCGCCGCGCGTCCGTCAAACTGACATTGCCAAAGGCCGAAGCGCCGGGGCTGGCGATTGCTCTGGGGGGTGCCGGTCTCTCTCTAGTTGACCTCGTCCAGCTTTACGCGGCCCTTGCCAATGGCGGTCAACCCGTCGTCCTTGGAGACGGGGTGCGCAACAAACCGCAGCTTTTGAATGTCGATCCGCTGTTTTCAAAGGCTGCGATCTGGAACATCACCGATGCCCTCTCCAGCATCCTGCCACCCGTTGGCATGAAACAGCGTGGCATCGCTTATAAAACGGGCACCAGCTACGGGTATCGCGACGCATGGTCGGTCGGTTTCGATGGCCGCTATGTCATCGGCGTGTGGGCTGGACGTGCTGATAACGGCTCGGTCCCGGGTCTTGCGGGCTACGTCTCTGCGGCACCGATCCTGTTTGAAGCTTTTTCAAAATCGGGCGTTGCCCTGACGCCATTCCCGCCAGCGCCGCCGGGTGTTTTGCGGCTGGCCTACAAAGATCTGCCCGCCAACCAGCGGCGCTTCAGCGTCACCAGCAGCGGTCTTCTCTCATCCACCCGGCGCGAACCATCTCCCCAGATCGTCTATCCCCCGGAAGGCGCGCGGATAGAGCTCTCAAGCCAGAGCGGCGATCTCTCACCCCTCGTGCTCAAACTGCAAGGCGGGCGCGCCCCCTTCCACTGGCTCGCCAATGGCAAACCCTTGCCAGAACCGTCGCGTCGCCGCAGCAGCGAGTGGTTGCCGGAGGGGCAGGGCTTTTCGACGCTGACCGTGATCGATGCGGATGGACGGGCGTCCAGCGTCCGGATTTTTGTGGAATAGATGTTGGTGCCGTTGGGGTGGACGGGATGTCGCGCGCCGCCAGTCTCCCCCCCTTTCGGGGGAGATGCCGGTCACGGCAGAGGGTGGGTGGTAGCCGCACCCTCCGCGATCCATTTCAGGCGGTCCCGTCCACCAGAATAAACGGCTGCCCACGCGAGCACATCTCAATGCGCGCATCCACCTTGTAGATCGTCCGCAGCATGTCGCGTGTGATGACAGCAGACGTCTGTCCGCTCACCGCCATGGCTCCATCTGCAATGACGATCGTGTGCTCGCAGTAGCGCAGCGCATGATTGAGATCATGCAGGGCAATGAGAACGATCATGCCGCGCTCGCGGGCAAGGTTGGTGATGAAATCCAGAACTTCCACCTGTCGATGGAGGTCCAGCGCCGATGTCGGTTCGTCCATCAACAGGACTTCCGGTTTGCGTACCAGTGCCTGCGCCAGCGATACCAGCTGGCGTTGGCCACCGGAGAGTTCGCCAAGCCCGCGAAAGGCGAGTTCGTGGATGTTGAGAGCCTTCAGAATGGCATCGATCTCGGCCAGCTCGTCGTCATGCACCTTCCAGCCACTGCCCTGTTTGGCCGACAGAAGGATGGATTCGTAGACCGTCAGAACGGCATTGGCACCGGTGTCCTGTGGCATGTAGCAAATGGTGCGTGGGCCCTGCTCTGTTTGCGACAGCGTGACCACGCCCGGACCCTTGATCAGCCCGGCGATCCGTTTGAACAGGGTCGACTTGCCTGCGGCGTTGGGACCGATGACGGCGGTGATGCTTCCGGCTTCCAGCATGTCCATGGTGACATGGGCCAGCACCGTCGTGCGCCCGTATTTGGCGCCGACATCCTGAAGGGCAAGGGCTACCATGCGCGTCTCCTATTGGAGAAAATGAGGACGAAGAAGAAGGGCACACCGACGAGAGCGGTGATGACACCGATCGGCAGGATCGCGCCGGGGATCAGCACCTTGCTGACAACGGATGTCACCGATAGCAGCAGCGCACCGCAAATGATCGAGCCTGGCAGGAAGAAGCGTTGGTCTTCACCCACCACCATGCGCGCAATATGCGGCCCGACGAGGCCGATGAAGCCGATGGTGCCGACGAAAGACACGGGAATGGAGGCGAGCAGGCTGACGGTCAGCATGGTGTGCAGACGCAGGCGGCGCACATTGATGCCCATGCTGGCGGCCTTGTCGTCACCCAGACGAAGTGCCGTCAGCGCCCAGGCGTTTTTCATGAACAGCGGCACGGTGAGGACGAGGATCGCACCTGTCACATAGACCTTGGCCCATGTCGCCTTGGTCAGGCTGCCCATGGTCCAGAAGACGACGGCGGCCAGCGCCTGTTCGGAGGCCAGATATTCCAGCATCGAAAGCGCGGCGTTGAAGGTGAAGACAAGCGCAATGCCCAAGAGAACGATGGTTTCGACCGTTACGCCGCGCATGGTCGAGGCGAAGTGGATGAAGAGCGCAGCCACCATCGCCATGACGAAGGCATTGACCGGCACCATATATTCGACGGCGCCCGGAAAAAGAGCGACACCACCCACCAGCGCAAGCGCAGCGCCAAAGGCGGCTGCCGCCGAAATTCCGAGCGTGAAGGGGCTGGCAAGCGGATTGGCGAGAATGGTCTGCATCTGCGCACCCGCCACAGACAGCGACGCGCCGACGGTGACGGCCATCAGCGCGATGGGCATGCGGATGTCCCAGATCACCACACGCAGCTGGTTTGCAACGCCTGCGGGGTCAAGGATCGCGCCGACCACTTCGGAAAGACTGTAGCGCGCAGGTCCGAGCGCCATGTCCGTGGCAAGGCTGAGACAGAGCGCGACGACAAGCCCGATCAGGATCAGGATACGCCGGGCGGCGAGGGCGCGATATTGTGCGCCCCCTGTTTTTTCAACATGAGCGGCCTCAATGGATGCCATTTAGTTCGCGCCTTTTTCAAGTGAAACGAAATAACCCGGCTTGTAGCTGACGGGCAGGAATTTTTCGTGGAAGTCCTCGAAATTCTTTTCCGGGTCCATGTCGGAAAACAGATCGGGATGAAACCACTTGGCAAATTGCTGGATCGGCACAAACTCGTAGGGAGCACCATAGAACTGGTGCCAGACAGCATGGACATTGCCGTTTTTCACGGCATCCAGCTCAGGAAACGGTGTGCGTTCCATCAACTTGGCAAGCCGTTGACGCGACAGCGCCATATCGGCACCACGACCGACCGGCACGAATTGGTTGATGTCGGATTCGGCGGCCCAGTTGGAGCCTGTCACAATGACATGCTCAGGATTGGAGACGATGAGCTGCTCCGGATTGAGATCGCCGAAGGTTGTCTTGATTACGTCGGACGCAATATTGTGTCCACCGGCCTGCTCGATCATCGCGCCGAAATTGACAGGACCAAAGGTGCGGCAGCAGGTGTTTTCGCCGGAAATACCGGGTGCGCGCTCAATGAAGACACCGGGGCGTTTCAGATCTTTCACCGATGCCAGCCTATCGGTGACGAGCGCAATCTGGTCCTTGCGGTAGGCGAGAAACTCTTCGGCGCGGGGCTCGGCACCGAATATCTGGCCGAGGATGCGGACGGAGTTTTCACTGTTTTTTTCGGGATCGAGCCTGAAGTCGAGATAGACGACCTTGATGCCTGCTGCTGCCGCCTTCTCCTCGAAGCCGCTTTCCTTGGCCGTTTTTTCGACTTCCAGATTGAGCGTGATCACATCTGGCGATAGTGCGATGGCAGATTCAAGAGTGAAATCACCCTGCGGCAGATAACCGAAGCGCGGCAGCTTCTCGATCTGCGGAAAGCGCTCGAGATAGGCCTTGTAGCTGTCGGGGTCCTTGGTCAGAAAGTCATCGCGCCAGCCGACAACGGTATCGAACGTCTTGTCGCCCTTCAATGCGGCGATGACATGGATCTGCCTTGCCTCGCCGACGATGACGCGCTTGGCGGGAAGGTCCATCTCGACCTTGCGACCGGCGGCATCGATGATCTGGGTCGCCAATGCAGGCGTCGCGATCAGCATGACGAGGAGGACTGCGATCCGTTTGAACAGCGTGTGTGGCATGGGAGGTCCTTTCAGTCTCAAAACGCGCATGGCGAAGCCGCGGTCAGCGGCTTCGCCTGATGATGGGACAGCGCTCCTCCTGCGCTGCCCTGATCTTAACGGTCGTCCTTCAAGGACACGAAGTAACCGGGCTTGTAGTCAAGCGGCAGGAAACGGGCGTGCAGTTCCTTGAAGGTTGCTTCCGGGTCGAGGTCCTTGAACAGCTCCGGGTGAAGCCATTTGGCAATTTCCTGGATGGCCACGAACTGGTACGGGTTGTTGTAGAACTGGTGCCAGATGGCGTGGACATTGCCGTACTGGACCGCCTTGACGCCGGTGAAGGCTGGACGCTTGGTCAGGTTCTCAAGCTTCCGGCGGGCTTCCTTGAGGTCTGCGCCGTAACCGACACCAACCCAGTTGCCGCCCGGCACATACGCGTCCCACTTGCCGCCGGTGATGATGATCTGGTCCGGATTGGATGCGATGACCTGTTCAGGATTGACCGTGCCGAAGGTGCCGGGAATGATGTCTTTCGCCATGTTGATGCCACCGGCGATCTCGACCATCTTGCCGAAATTCTCATTGCCGAAAGACATGCAGCAATCGTCGGAGTAGCCACCGGCGCGCTCAACGAAGACGACTGGTTTCTTCGGCTTTTCCTTGTCCAGCACATCGGTCACACGTTTGATGCTGTCGGAGCGGAACGTGATGAAGTCTTCGGCCAGGTCTTCCTTGCCCATCAGCTTGCCCATGACGCGCATGCTCGGCTCGGTATTTTCCATGGGCTTTTCGCGGAAGTCGACATAGACCAGGGGAATGCCGACCTTGCCGAGCTTTTCGATGTAGCCCGCTTCTTCGGTTGCCGTCTTGGCATCGATGTTCATGATGATGACGTCGGGCTTCAGCGCAACGGCCTGCTCGATATCGAACGTACCGTCCTTCATGCCGCCGAATGTCGGCAGCTTGGCGACATCGGGGTATTTCGCCAGATAGGCCTGATAAGACTCAGGATCCGCCTTTGGTAGGTCGTCACGCCAGCCGACGACGTGCTCGAACGGATTGGTCTTGTCGAGAGCGGCGAGAAAATAGATCTGGCGGCCTTCGCCGAGAATGACGTTCTTGACGGGAACATTGACGTCGACATCGCGTCCCGTCACGTCCTTGATGGTCACTTTGTCGGCAAATGCAGGCAACACGGTGGAAACGAGAAGACCCATTGCAAGAATGGCGGATTTGCCTGTAATGCGCATCGAAATTGTTCTCCGGTAAAACTGTCCGCGCTTTATGGTTTTATGATTAGATGAGTCAAGTTTTATCTTTTAGAGCGATTCGAAACTGGAACTCGGCAAGGGTGGATATCATGGATCATGTGAACGATTACGGGAACAATTTTGGTCTCCGCGATGAGATCAAGGCTTACTGGTCTGCGCGTGCCGACACGTTCGATCTGTCGCCCGGCCATGAAATCTTTTCTGAAGACGAGCGGGCCGCATGGCATCGTCTGGTGGAAAAGCACCTCGGCAGGGGTGAAGGCAAAAGCGCGCTGGATCTTGCATCGGGCACCGGCGTCATCTCGCATCTGATGGACGATCTGGGCTACCGTGTGACCGGCCTCGATTGGTCCGAACAGATGCTTGAGCAGGCCAGGGCGAAGGCAAGAAACCGCAACCGCAATATTTCCTTCCGCATGGGCGACGCCGAAAACACGATGGAGCCGGAAGGCAGCTACGATGTCATCATCAACCGTCATCTGGTCTGGACGCTGGTCGATCCCAAGGCGGCATTTCGCGAATGGCTGCGGGTGCTGAAGCCGGGTGGCCGGGTGCTGATCGTCGATGGCGATTTCGTCAATGTCAGCTTTGCCGAAAAGCTGTTGAAGAACCTTGCGGCCAGGCTGCTCGCATGGGGTGTCTTCAAGCCCGAGGCGGTCCACATGCCCGCCGATATGGCAGGCACCCACAACAGCATTCTGTCACGGGTCTATTTTTCTCAAGGGGCGCGGGCGGAAGCGGTTGCGGCTTTGCTTCGGGAGGCCGGATTTGAGAGCGTGGTCATCGATACGGGCCTGCGGGACATTCACAAGACGCAGGCAAAGAACTGGAATTTTCTGAAAGCTGCGGCGCGCGGCATCCAGCATCGTTATGCGATTTGTGCGAGGAAGCCGGAGTGAGGGGGTGAGTCCCCCTGCCAACGCCCAGAGTGTCAAAAATCATGGGATCCCTTCAGACACGCTTCGCCGTTCACGCGGCGTGGAACGCCCGTGATGTGTCATCTTGGTCAACCCGGAGAGCACACGCAAATGCGGACATGTCTCTGGTATGATGTTTGCTATGGTGCCGCATTTGCATGGCTGCCAATGTCGTTTCGATAGTCCATGTCTTGCCCAAACCGGACCGTGAATGATCCGGCCTGAGCGTG
Organism: Rhizobium skierniewicense; assembly: GCF_014196515.1. Classification (GTDB taxonomy): domain Bacteria; phylum Pseudomonadota; class Alphaproteobacteria; order Rhizobiales; family Rhizobiaceae; genus Agrobacterium; species Agrobacterium skierniewicense. Next base: position 136,362 of record NZ_JACIDV010000003.1, read on the forward strand.
ACAGGCAGTGTCCGATGGACCGTTTCGCCTCGCCCTGTCCGAAAGCCGTGAATGGTCTTTCGCGTCGAGGAAATCGGGTGCCACCGGTCTGACCCTGACATGGTATTCCTGGTGTCTGCCCACACGTCTGCGACCATCCACCAGCCCCCGTCGCCTGCCCTGTCTCGCGAAAACAGCGAGACGGCGGAGGTGAGGCCATTGTGGGGGTGATTCGCGGACCGTGGAGAAAAAATCGAATATTTTTTTGCTTTTTAGCAGATTTTTGTGGGAGCACTGATTTCAAAGGGAATTTTAAGGTTTGAGGGGTTTCCTCACGGTAAAACCACGACCCTATTCCCACACGAAAAAAGCCCGGCGAACCGGGCTCTTTCGATATCAACCGACCTTGGCTAGGCGCTTTGCTTCCACACGGGCGCGGATGGAATCCACGTCGGCTTTGGGTGTCGCAGCAAACAGCGAACGTGTGTAGGAATGCTGCGGGTTGGAGAAGACCTCCTCGCGCGTGCCGTATTCCACCGCTTCACCAAAATACATCACCATGACTTCGTCGGCGATGTATTTCACCACCGACAGATCGTGGCTGATGAAGACGTAGGTCAGGCCGAATTCGTCCTGAAGGTCGGACAGCAGGTTGAGGACCTGTGCCTGTACCGAAAGGTCGAGTGCCGAGACCGGCTCGTCCAGCACCAGCAGCTTCGGGTTCAGCATCAGCGCACGCGCAATGGCGATGCGCTGGCGCTGGCCGCCGGAGAACATGTGCGGGTAGCGGTTGTAGTGTTCCGGCCCCAGACCGACGCGCACCAGCATGTCGTTGGCCTTTTCGCGACGCTCAGCGGCGGACAGCTTGGTGTTGATGAGCAGCGGCTCGCCCAGCACGTCACCGATCTTCTGGCGCGGGTTGAGCGAGCCGTAGGGGTTTTGGAAAACGATCTGTACCTTCTGGCGCATCTCGGGTGTGAGGTGACCGGGGCGGGTATCGACTTTCTGACCGTCGATCAGAAGGTCGCCGGATGTCGGCTCGTCGATAAAGGTCAGCATGCGGGCCAGCGTGGACTTGCCACAGCCGCTTTCACCGACGATGGCCAGCGTCTTTCCGGTCTCGAGCGAAAACGACACGCCCTTGACGGCATGAATGGTCTTGGCCTTTTTCATGAAGCCGCCGGGAAGGTGATAATCACGCTTCATGTTGCGGATTTCGAGCATGGTCTTGGCGTCGGTCATGCCTGTTCTCCCGCCACTGCTGGCGTTCCATCGAAGAATTGCGAAACGGTGGTCAGACGATCACCCGTCGCATTTTCAGGAAGCGCTGCCAGAAGGGCCTTGGTGTAGTTGCTCTTGGGGTTTTCAAACAGGGAGAGCACATCGGCCTCCTCCATTTTCTTGCCCTTGTATTGCACGATCACGCGGTCAGCCGTTTCAGCCACGACACCCATGTCATGAGTGATCATGATGAGGCCCATGCCGGTTTCAGCCTGAAGCTTCATCAGAAGGTCGAGGATCTGCTTCTGGATGGTCACGTCGAGTGCTGTCGTTGGCTCGTCGGCGATCAGCAGTTTCGGATTGCAGGCAATTGCGATGGCGATCATCACGCGCTGGCACTGGCCACCGGACATCTGGTGCGGGAAGTGCTTGAGACGCTCTTCCGGATCCGGCAGACCGACGAGCTTGAACAACTCGATGGCGCGCGCATGACGCGTTTGTCTGTCCATACCCATGTGGATGCGCAGGACTTCCTCCAGCTGGAAGCCGACCGTGAAGCACGGGTTGAGGCTTGCCACCGGTTCCTGGAAGATCATGGCGATATCCTTGCCGATCAGCTTGCGGCGCTCGGATGCGCTGAGCGTCTGGATATCCTTGCCCTGAAACAGCATGCGGTCGGCGGTAATGCGGGCTGTCCAGGGCAGAAGACCCATGACCGCCAGCATCGCGACCGACTTGCCGGAACCGGATTCGCCCACGATGGCCAGAACTTCCCGTTGTTCAACCGAGACGGATACGCCGTCCACGGCGCGGAACCAGCCGCTGGCGGTTTCGAATTCGACGGTGAGATTATCGATTTGCAGAAGTGCCATATCAGGACCTCTTCAGTTTCGGGTCAAGCGCATCGCGCAGGCCGTCGCCCATCAGGTTGATGGCGAGAACGGTGATGAGGATGGCCAGACCGGGGAAGGTGACGACCCACCAGGCGCGCAGAATGAACTCACGCGCTTCGGCCAGCATGGTGCCCCATTCAGGTGCCGGAGGCTGTGCGCCCATGCCGAGGAAGCCGAGTGCTGCGGCATCGAGAATGGCATTGGAGAAGGACAGCGTGGCCTGAACGATCAGCGGTGCCATGCAGTTTGGCAGGATCGTCTTGAACATCAGACGCATGGGTCCGGCCCCTGCCAGCCGTGAGGCGGTGACGTAATCCTTGCTTTTTTCCGCCATGACGGCTGCGCGGGTCAGGCGCACGAAGTGCGGCTGGAGAACCAGTGCAATCGCGATCATGCCGTTGGTGAGGCTGGGGCCGAGAATGGCAACCAGAACCAGCGCCAGAAGCAGTGACGGAAAGGCCAGAATGATGTCCATGAGACGCATGATCATCGTATCGAGCCAGCCGCGGTAATAACCGGCGATAACGCCGATCAGGATGCCCGTCGTCAGCGACAGGGTGGTGACGAAGACGCCGATGAACAGCGAATATTGCGCACCGTAAATCAGGCGGGACAGGATATCGCGGCCAACCGGGTCCGTGCCCAACAGGTAGGAAGCGTTGCCGCCTTCCATCCATACGGGTGGAAGCAGAGTGAACTCGCTATATTGCTGGAAGGGCGAATGCGGGGCGATGACGGACGCAAAGACAGCGACGATCACCAGTGCGACGAAAACATAGAGGCCGATGACGGCACCCTTGTTTTCGGAGAAATAGAACCAGAATTCCTTCAGCATCTGCTTGCGCATGGCGGAGGAGGAAACCGGCTCGGCTGTTTTGGTAATGGTGGTATCGGCCATGAAACGATCCTCTCACTTAATGCCGGATGCGCGGATTGATAAGGCCATACAGGAGGTCAACGATGAGGTTGACAACCATGATGATGCCCGCAATCAGCAGGAGACCCCCCTGAATGACAGGGTAATCGCGGCGGAAGACGCTATCGACCATCCACTTGCCGATGCCCGGCCAGGAGAAGATCGTCTCGGTGAGGATGGCACCGGCCAGCATGACGCCGACCTGAAGACCGATGGTGGTGATGACGGGGATCATCGCATTGCGCAGCGCATGGATGCCGATGACGCGGAAGGGTGCGAGACCCTTGGCGCGGGCGGTGCGAACGTAATCTTCCGACAGCACTTCCAGCATGGCAGAGCGTGTCTGGCGCGCGATGACGGCCAGCGGAATGGTGGCCAGCACGATGGACGGCAGAATGAGATGGCTGAGCGCCGACGTGAAAGCGCCTTTCTGTCCCGAGAGCAGCGAGTCGATCAGCATGAAGCCGGTAACGGACGGAAAGTAGAACATCAGCGAGATGCGACCCGATACCGGTGTCCATTGCAGGATGCCGGAGAACAGGATGATGAGCAGAAGTCCCCACCAGAAGATCGGCATGGAATAACCGACGAGTGCCACGCCCATCAGGCCCTGATCGAAGGCCGATCCACGCTTGATGGCAGCGATTATGCCCGCTGGAATGCCGATGGCGATGGCGATGATCATGGCGCAGAAGGAGAGTTCCACGGTTGCGGGGAACAGCGCCTTGAACTGCGTGAGGATCGGCGTCTTGGAGACGATGGATGTACCGAAATCACCCATTAGGATACCCTTGAGGTAATCCAGATACTGGATGATCATGGGGCGGTCCATGCCCAGTGCCGCGCTGATCTGCGCATGCCGCTCCGGCGACATGACGCGTTCGCCTGACAGAAGGGCAACGGGGTCACCCGGCAGAAGCCGGATGAACAGGAACGCGATGATAGAGACCCCGATGAAGGTCGGGATGAGCACGGCGATGCGCCGCACGAGAAAGCCAATCATGAAAAACCTTCGATCTGTTCCGCCTGGAACCTATGCGCTGGTAGTAGCGACCTTTTCGGTCTGCTTCTTGTTATCGGGGAGGGTGCATAACGCACATGCCGCGCGCCTTGGATCAAGACGCGCGGCATGTTTTATGCTTTTGCCTGTTACTCGGCAATATCCACGGTTTCGAACGTGAAGTCACCCAGTGGGCTCTGGACGAAACCAGTGACTTCCTTGCGCATCGGAACGACGGACAGGGAGTGGTCGATGGTGGCCCAAGGAGCCTGCTTCTTGAAGACGACCTGAGCTTCTTCGTAAAGCTTCGTGCGTTCAGCCTGATCGGTGGTGATCTTGGCCTTCTTCACGAGAGCGTCGAAGTCCTTGTCGCACCACTGAGCGCGGTTGTTGCCACCCACGGCATCGCAACCCAGCAACGTGTCGAGGAAGTTGTCCGGATCACCATTGTCACCGGTCCAGCCGAGGAACACGGCGCCGTCACGGTCCTTTGCCTTCGAACGGTCGAGATATTCGGCCCATTCGTAGGAAACGATCTCGACCTTGACGCCGATCTTGGCGAAATCAGACTGAATGACTTCGGCAGCGCGGCGGGCGTTGAGCATGTAAGGGCGCGAAACCGGCATTGCCCAGACCTTCATCGACAGGTCCTTGACGCCTGCGTCCGTCAGCATCTTCTTGGCTGCTTCCAGATCGTAGGTGTCGTCTTCCACCTTGTCGTTGTAGGACCACATGGTCGGTGGCAGAGGGTTCTTGGCCGGTGTTGCCATGCCCTGGAACACGGCGTCGACAATGGCCTTCTTGTTGATGGCCTTGTTCAGTGCAATGCGCACTTCCGGCTTGTCGAAAGGAGCCTGTGTGGTGTTGTAGGCGAGGTAGGCGACGTTGAGGCCTTCCTGCTCCATGACCGTCAGGGTCTTGTCTTCCTTCATCGACTTGACGTCGGCAGCGTTCGGGTAAGGCATCAGGTGGCATTCGCCGGCCTTCAGCTTCTGGAAACGAACGGCAGCATCGGTTGTGATGGCGAAAACGAGATCGTCGATCTTTGGCGCGCCGCCCCAATAATCCTTGTTGGCCTTGAAGCGGATGACGGCATCCTGCTGGTAGGCGACGAAGGCGAAGGGACCGGTACCGACCGGCATTTGGTTCAACTGCGCCTGCTTGCCTTCGGCAGCCAGCTTGTCGGTGTATTCCTTCGACATGATCGAAGCGAATGGCATGGCAAGATTGGCGAGGAATGGAGCTTCAGGGCGGTTCAGAGTGAACTTGACCGTCATGTCATCGACTTTTTCGACCGACTTGATCAGCTTGGGGAAGCCCATGCCTTCCGCATATTCCCAGGACGTACCTGCAACATACTGGTGCCATGGATTGTCTGTCTTGATCTGGCGCTCGATGGAGAAAACAACGTCATCGGCGTTCAGTTCGCGCGTCGGAGTGAAGAACTCGGTGGTCTGGAACTTCACGCCCTTGCGGAGCTTGAAGGTGTAGACCGTTCCGTTTTCGGAAACTTCCCAGCTTTCGGCAAGACCTGGAACAGGCTTGGTGGTGCCCTTTTCAAATTCCAGCAGGCGGCTGTAGACGGTGTGGGCCGAAGCATCGAACGTGGTACCGGCGGTGTAGAGGCCCGGATCGAAACCTTCTGGCGAACCTTCCGAGCAATAGACGAATGTCTTAGCGCTTGCAGCGGCGGGCGCAAAGCACGTCGCTGAAAGCAAGGCTGCAGCGATTAGGCCAAGTTTATATCTCATCAATGGAGCTCCCAATTTTTGTATCCGGCTCGCTTATTCTGCGACTACCGTGCACCGTGGTTATAAGAAACTTTGCACATACTCAAGCGGGCAGACCGCGCGAATTCAGAGGTTTTTGATCAAAAGTTCAACGTGGCGCGATTTTGATACTAATTTAGGCGAAGGAATTAGAATGATTGTCTTGGAAAGCTGGAAAAGGTGATGCTTTTCTTCCCACGCGATGGGCAGCAAAAAAGGCGCCCCGATATTTCGGGACGCCTTGGCAATGAACCAGCTTTTCTTGTTACACTCAAGCCATCTTGTCGGCCACGACCCGCCAGTTGACGAGATTCTCCAGCACAGCCTTGATGTGCTCCGGTTTGCGGTTCTCGTAATCCACGTAATAGGCGTGTTCCCAGATATCGATGCCGAGATAAGCAGGTCGTCCTACGGCCACCGGGTTGTTGCCGTCCTCATAGCCGACGAGCGCTAGCTTGTTGGCGTCGTCACGCGTCAACCAGACCCAGCCGGTGCCGAAGACTTCATCCGATGTGGCAGCGGCCTTTTCGATGAATTTGGTGTAATCGCCGAACGCGGACATGATCTCGTCTGCGGCCTTGCCTTCCGGGCGTTTCGGGCCACCGGGCGTGAACTGCTCCCAGTAAGCGACATGGTTCCAGGCCTGTGCGGCGTTGTTGAAGATCTTCTTGTCTGCGGTCTTGCCGGCAGAGGCCTTCACGATCTCCTCAAGCTCCATGTCGGCGTAAGGGGTGCCCTTGGCCAGCGTGTTCAGCTTGTCGAAATAGGCCTTGTGGTGCTTGCCGTAGTGCAGGGAAAGGGTCTTTGCGGAAATTGTCGGGGCCAGCGCGTCTTCGGCGAAGGGCAAAGCGGGCTGTTTGAAGGGAAGCGCCGCACTTGCAATCGATGGCGCGGAAAGCGTGGCTGCGGCAGCCGTTGCTGCGGTGGCGGCCATGACGGCGCGTCGGGTCATTAACATGTCTTATTCTCCCGGTTGATATCCAAGAGATGCAAACCGGCTGGAGCGGGAAAAGTTTCTTTTCGACCTTGCTTATTGATGCCGTTCCCGGTTTTGTTACCGCAAATTTGCCGTTGAAGGTCTAGGAGGACCGTATGTCATCACAGGGAAAATCCGCCGCGGGTGAAGAGCGCGCGCTCGTTCTGGAAGAGCTGGGCAAGTTGTCGCTGCGCCCCTTTCCTCTGGACGAGCAGGTCGGGCCGCATGATGTGCGCATCGCCATCCACACCGTGGGTATCTGCGGCAGCGACGTGCATTATTACACGCATGGTGCCATCGGCAATTTCGTGGTGCGCGAGCCGATGATACTCGGCCATGAGGCATCGGGTACCGTCACGGAGATTGGTCCGGAGGTGAAACATCTCGCTGTTGGCGACCGGGTGTGCATGGAACCCGGCATCCCGGACCCGATCAGCCGCGCCAGCCGCATCGGCCATTACAATCTCGACCCGGCCGTGCGCTTCTGGGCGACGCCGCCGGTGCATGGCGTGCTGCGGGCATCCGTCGTTCACCCCGCCGCCTTCACCTTCAAGCTGCCCGATAATGTATCATTTGCAGCCGGTGCGATGGTGGAGCCTTTGGCCGTCGGCGTGCAGGCGGCAACGCAGGCCAAGGTCAAGCCGGGCGATATCGCCGTCGTTATCGGGGCCGGTCCGATCGGCCTCGTCACCGTGCTGGCAGCGCTTGCAGCCGGTTGCGCCCGCGTCATCGTGTCCGATGTCGATCCGGTAAAGCTGGATATGGCGCGCGGCCTCGGGGCCGTGGAAACCGTTAATGTTCGCGAGCAGAATCTTGCCGAGCAGGTGCTGACATCGACCGACGGCTGGGGTGCGGACGTGATTTTCGAATGCTCGGGTGCCGAAGCGGCGATTACTCGCGTGTTCGAACCCCTGCGTCCTGCCGGAACGGTGGTTTTCGTCGGCATGCCGACGAAGCTGGTGGCCTATGATGTGGTGGCCGCGCAAATCCGTGAAGCCCGCGTTGAGCACGTCTTCCGCTACGCCAATGTCTTCGGTCGCTGTGTCGACATGCTGGCGTCGGGCGCCATCGATGTCTCCCCACTGATCACCCGCACTTTCGATTTTAAAGACAGCATCGAGGCTTTCGATATCGCCGCCTCAGCGCCTGCCGGCGAAGTGAAGATGCAAATTCTTATGCCGCAGGGATGATTGAGGGTTGCACGAAATTTATCAGCGGTTAGCTTGAGCACCGTTGGCGGACGGAGGCTCAAACCGCTCAACTGTATCGATGCAGGAGGAGAAATTCATGAAGACGATCAAGGGACCGGCGCTTTTTCTCGGTCAGTTCGCAGGCGATGCCGCGCCGTTCAACACGTGGGATGGCATTACCAAATGGGCGGCGGAAAAGGGTTATCTCGGCGTGCAGGTTCCCACCTGGGCCGGACAGTTGATCGACCTGAAGAAGGCAGCGGAATCCAAGGATTATTGCGACGAGTTTGCCGGTGTCGCGCGCCAGAACGGCGTCGAGGTGACCGAGCTTGCTACCCACTTGCAGGGACAGCTTGTGGCGGTGCATCCGGCCTATGACGAGGCTTTCGATGGTTTTGCGGCACCGGAAGTGCGTGGCAACCCGAAGGCGCGGCAGGAATGGGCGGTGGAGCAGGTCAAGTTTGCGTTGAAGGCATCGCGCAATCTTGGGCTGAACGCCCATGGTACATTTTCCGGCGCTCTGGCATGGCCTTTCATTTACCCGTGGCCGCAGCGGCCTGCCGGTCTGGTGGAAGCCGCCTTTGACGAGCTTGCCAAGCGCTGGACGCCGATTCTCGATTATGCCGATGAGCAGGGCGTCGACGTTTGCTATGAAATTCACCCCGGCGAAGACCTGCATGACGGTGTGACCTTCGAGATGTTTCTGGAGCGGGTCAAGAACCACAGCCGCGCCAACATGCTCTACGATCCCTCGCATTATGTGCTGCAATGCCTGGATTATCTCGACAATATCGACATGTACAAAGACCGCATCAAGATGTTCCACGTGAAGGATGCGGAGTTCAATCCGACAGGACGCCAGGGCGTGTACGGCGGCTATCAGGGCTGGGTCGGGCGGGCCGGGCGCTTCCGCTCGCCGGGCGATGGGCAGGTGGATTTCGGCGCGGTCTTCTCGAAAATGGCCGCCAATGACTTCGATGGCTGGGCTGTGGTCGAATGGGAATGCGCGTTGAAACATCCCGAAGACGGCGCTGCCGAGGGTGCTGAATTCGTCAAGGCACATATCATCCGCGTGACCGAAAAAGCCTTCGACGACTTCGCATCATCGGGCACAGACGATGCCGCCAACCGCCGCATGCTCGGCCTTTCATAAAAATCCGAGGAGATACAATGACGATCGAAGGAAAAACGACCGACAAGGCCAATGCCCGCATTCGCCTCGGCATGGTGGGCGGTGGCTCCGGCGCGTTCATCGGCGGTGTGCACCGTATGGCGGCACGGTTGGATAACCGATTTGAACTGGTGGCTGGCGCCCTGTCGTCCACGCCTGAAAAGTCTAGGGCATCCGGTCTGGAACTGGGTCTCGATGAGGACCGCTGCTACGGCTCTTTCGAGGAGATGGCGTCAAGCGAAGCGGCGCGCCCTGATGGCATCCAGGCCGTTTCCATCGTCACGCCCAACCATGTCCATTATCCGGCTGCAAAAGCATTTCTGGAACGCGGCATCCACGTCATCTGCGACAAGCCGCTGACCTCCAATCTGGACGACGCCAAGAAGCTGAAGGACGTTGCCGACAAGGCCAACGCGCTTTTCGTGCTGACCCACAACTACACCGGCTACCCGATGGTGCGACATGCACGGGAACTGGTGGAAAGCGGCGAACTTGGTGATATCAGGCTGGTGCAGATGGAGTATCCGCAGGACTGGCTGGCGGAACCGGTGGAGCAGACGGGTGCCAAGCAGGCCGTGTGGCGCACCGATCCGGCGCAATCGGGTGCAGGCGGATCGACGGGCGATATCGGCACACACGCTTACAATCTCGGGTGTTTCATTTCCGGGCTTGAGGTCAACGAACTGGCAGCCGATGTCCATACCTTCGTGGACGGTCGTCGTCTCGATGACAATGCCCACGTGATGCTGCGCTTCAAGGCAAATGGCGGCAAGATGCCTGCCAAGGGCCTTCTGTGGTGTAGCCAGGTGGCGGTCGGTCACGAGAACGGCCTGAAGGTGCGCGTCTATGGCACAAAGGCGGGCATCGAATGGACGCAAGCCGATCCGAATTATCTGTGGTTCACGAAGCTGGGTGAGCCGAAGCAACTGATCACCCGTGGTGGAGCCGGCTCCGGCGCCGCCGCCGCCCGGGTCAGCCGCATCCCGTCCGGCCACCCCGAGGGCTACCTCGAAGCCTTCGCAACGATCTACACCGAGGCGGCGAATGCCATCGAGGCACGCAGCAAGGGAACAGCGCTGGATAGTGCCGTCGTGTACCCGACCATTGACGATGGCGTGAAGGGTGTCGCCTTTGTCGCGGCGTGTATTGAGTCGTCAAAGCAGAATGGTGGATGGGTGAAGGTGTGACGCGAGTGGGCTTGGTGCCATAAACGTCGCAGCGAGCGTCGGGTGTGGCTCGCCCCTCTATCCAGCCGGACATCTCCCCACAGTGGGGAGATTGACCGGCAGGGCAGAGGTGAGGGGAGCCACACCCGCTATAGCGTTTCCAGTTAACAAGGAAACGCTCTAGCCTCGCGACAATCGCAATAAAGCGCTCTAAATCACCGGATAGAGCGACCAGAAGAACAACTCGTGTTCCTGATCGCGGTCGTGCTGCTCGGAATCATCCTTGACCCTCGGCTCCTGTGTCGAGCCGCTGTCACGTTTCAGTTTTTCTTCCTGCGCCTTGCGACCTAGACCGAACAGGTCGAAGGAAAGCATATTGAAGCCAGCTACCATTTTGTCCCTCATTGTCACAATATTTAACGAGGCGTAAAGTTTCGCGCGTTGCCACGTTTTCGTCAAGATTGCCAAGGGAATTAGTCTTTTAAGCGCAAGTGTGTGTTTGGAAGATTCGTTTCTGCAAAGGGCGCTTATGCGCGGCTTTATTTCTCGCGGACAAAGGCCGGGTTCAGCGGCGGTAGATATCGGCAGCGGTCTTCAAGGCGTTGTCGAGATCGCTGGCATGTCCGTGAGCTTCCAGCGCCTGTGAGAACGCCGTGAGGTTTGCCAGAATTGCCTCTTCGGTGGCGCGCCGTCCGGTGTGATTGAGACGGACGAGGCGCTCCGTGCCAGGACCGACGCCCGCCGTCATATCCGCACCGGCGATTTTGCGGCGGGAAATGAAGGCATCGCGGGCCACATCAGGGGGAAGCAGAGCCGTGGTGACAAGCGCCGATGCGGATTGCTCCTGCACCCAAAGTTTCGCGCCGAGGACCCGAAGTCCGGCGCGTGTGGCATCTCTTGCCCGTTCGTGACGTCGCTGCAACGGCTCCATGCCCTCGGCCTCTATGCGGTCGAGCGCTGCCTGCAAGGCGAAGAACTCCAGCGCTACCGGTGTTCCGGGCAAGACGTGACGTCCGGTGTCTATCCACATGTCTTTCTGGTCGAGCAATGACAGCATGGACAGGCGAGGGGCGGCGGCATGATGAAGATGATCCCACGCCATCCGACTGACGGAAATGGCCGATAGGCCAGCCGTTCCCGCCAGGGCCTTTTGTGGGCCGATGACGGCGATATCGATGCCCAGACCATCCACGTCCAGTGCGTGGCCTCCAACGGATGCTACGGCATCGACGATGGTGAGGATCCCGCGCTCTCGGGCATAGGCGATGATCTCTTCCAGCGGGTTGAGAATACCGCTGGCCGATTCCGCGTGGACGAGCGAGAGCATTGCGATATCGGGATTGTCATCTATCGCGCGGGTGACCGCGTCCAGCGTGATGGGCAGGGCCGGCTCCGCGATGAGGTTGATGACATGGGCGCCGCCGCGCTTAAGCCACGTCCCGAACCATGTTCCGTAAGGGCTGGTCACAATGTTGAGGGCCTTGAGGCCGGAATGTGCGAGGCTGGCAGCGACCGCTTCCAGAGCCAGAACGGCTTCCGCCTGGATCAGCAGCACATCGTTTGTCGTGCCGATCAGCGCGCCCAGTCTGTCTGCCAGATGGGCGTAACGGTCCGGCGGAAAGGAGGGAATATCGAGAAGGTGGCTCCAGTCACGATGGGGCATGGTCGAGTTCTCTGTCAGTACACGGGGGTGGCGTTGCGATGACCGTGCCGATCCGTCAGTCCCCGGTGCTTTTGCGGCCAATCGACATGATGCGCTCGCGCAGAACTTTGGCGAGATTTCGGGTGTTGCGATACATATGGACCTGCGCTGCCACCTGCCGAACGTCGCGGTCGCTGTTTTGCGCCAGACCGATGACGAGTGTCCCCATGTCAGCGGACTCGCCCCAGAAGCCTTTGAACGTGCTTCCTTCGTCAGCTCCGCAGATGTCGGTGCGCAGGATGTTGGCGTCGTCCAGATGCCATTCCGTCAGCTTCTGCATCAGCAGCCGCTCAATGGATTGGCGCGAATAATGTTCGTCGACGGCCAGCTTCCAGACATAGGCTTCGCCCATGGTCATGAAGACGACAGCGGAAGCGATGGCCTGGCCATTGAGGTTGACGGTATGGATACGGACCGAATCGACTTCTGCCAGATTGGTGATGGCCTCACGCGCAAAGGCTGCGCGATATCGGTCACTGACAAGGGCCGAGCGTTTCCGGCCTTTGGAGCCGCTCGCCTCCAGAGCGAGAAACTCTTCCGTGCGCAGCCTGATATCCTGGGGCTGTCTGGCGATGTCATGGGTGAGGGTGCCCACGCTTTCAAGATGCTGCCAGTGGCTTTGAAGCTCCTGCAACTGTCCGACTGACAGAACATTTTGCAAATACAGGGTGGCGTCAGTCTGGCTCTCCAGCATCATGCGACGATGGGGCTCAGCGGTTGCCAAGGGCAGATTTCGGCTGAGCGCAATCGCCTTGATCATCCGCGTAAACGCTCCGTCCAGCCGCAAGGTTGGAAGCACCAGAACATTAGGCAGGCGCAGTTCCGGCTGCGACAGTGCATCCAGCAGATTATCGATCGTTTCGGCGGCTCCCTCAGAATCGACAAGAGGCGTGCCAAGCGGGCCGAATGGATTTGACCATGCGCGCAAAATGGAAGGTCCGACCGAAAAGCCAGGCTTTTCGACAGTGAATGGCATGAGAAAACGCATGCGTGAGCGAATACCGTTTTCATCGCGCATCAGCGCAAACCGTACGGCACGGTTATCGACACGGGGCATGGCCGGTGCGAGCAGCTTACCGGTAAAGAAAATATTGGGCTCGACGACCCGGTTCGACAAAAAGTCCAATTCCTCTTGGAGATCATATCCAAGCTGGGCAGGGTAAATACAGAATTCGCGCCCGGAACGGCCCACGCGAACACTGCTATCGGCGGCGGGACGGTCAGGCATTGTTTTCGCTATCAATCTTGCGAAACGGTCATCTCGCATATCTGGATCGTTCGGATCGCTTGCCATTCTCGTCTTGAACCGTCTTTCCTACGCCTGTTCGTGACACGTCTCTGCTCCATGTGTCCCATCCGCCAGGATGAACTTTTTGGGCGAGAGCCCGATCGTATCATATCTATCAGCTTTTGCTTATAGGATTTCAATCATACATCGAAACGTGAACACATTTAACCAAATACGATGCAAACCTATTTCAAAACACGCAACCGCGCCATGTCTATGGAAGAGCAGGGGTTATTCTGCGCTTCGGGTAAAGGCCCAGGACGAGGGCGCAACCTAGAATAATGATCGCAGCACCGAAGAATTGAAGCTGCGACAGAGGCTCGTCGAGTACCACGGCACCCACAATCACGGCAATGACCGTCACCACAAACTCCACGCTGATGGTTTTGGTTGCGCCGATGAGGGATACGAGCCTGAAATAGGTGACGTATGTCAGCGCGCTCATGATGATGGCGAGCCCGAAAAGGGAGACAAAATCAATCGGCCGTGGTGTCGCGGGGACAGGGACGAGGAACAGCAAAGGCAGCGTCATGATGCCACCGGCCATAAACGCGCCGATCGTGATTTCCCACGCGCCTGATCCTTTCAGGTAGCGGCTTGCATAATTGCTGCCGAATGCCGCGCAGATGCAGCCGATCAGGCAGATGGCGCATCCCAGAATAAAGGCCGGGGTCGCCGGAACGGCAGGGAAGCCGACGAGAATAACGATACCGCCAAAGCCCAGCACCATGCCGGCGAGGCTCTGCAAGGAGATTGTTTCCAAGCCCCAGAGTTGCCCGATCAGCATTGAAAACAGGGGAATGCTCGCCACCAGAATGGCGGCCATGGCGGTGCCGATGATGGGCGTGGCGTAGGAGAGGCCGATGAGCTGGCCTGCAACCGTCGTTGCACCCACAACGGCAAATGCGCCCCAACCGGCGCTGAAATTCAGCTTCCGTTTGGTCGCACGCGCGATGATGAGCAGTGTGAAGCTGGCAATGAAACACCGCAATGTCACAGCGCCGATCCAGCCGAAAGCGGCCACGACGTGCAGCACCAGCATGAACGACAATCCCCATGCGACGGCAAGAAACGTATAGGCGGCGAGTTCTGCGGGTTTCATGGGGTTGGTCCAGAATGGAAACTTTGCCGAGCGTTACGAGAGCGCCGACGACGGGTCAATGGATTTTATGGTGGTGGGTTCGCCCAAGCGACCGGCTACAAGCAGACTGCGCTTCTTTAGACGCAAAACCGCGTCCTGGTAAGAGACTGGAACGACCAACCGGGTGACCATTTTTGGGCAAGCGCAGAGGTTATTGGCAGGCCCAAAGAAAAGACCCGCAAACACTGTTTGCGGGTCTCATTGCTTCACGGCGCGGGTTTCGATCAAGCCTGATCGAAAACACCATGGCAGTGCTTGTATTTTTTTCCGGAGCCGCAAGGGCAGGCTTCATTGCGCCCGATCTTGCCCCATGTGGCGGGATTGTTCGGGTCGCGCTGTTCTGGCGGGACGAAGGCTGCGGATGAGGTCGCGTCCTGCATGGCGAACTCGTCTTCGCCTGTTACCGGATCGACGTGATGGGCCGTCATCTCGGGCAATTCAGGCTGCGGAGGATCGCGCACCAGTTCCACGCGCATCAGTTGGGCGGTCACTTCTTCACGCAGGTTGGACAACAGCGCCTGGAAAAGCTCGAACGCTTCGGCCTTGTATTCCTGCAGCGGATCGCGCTGTGCATAACCGCGGAAACCGACGACGGAGCGCAGGTGATCGAGGTTGACGATGTGTTCGCGCCACAAATGGTCGATCGTCTGAAGGATGACCGAACGCTCGACATAGACCATGACCTCGGGGCCAAAACGCTCGGCCTTGTCCGTCATGGTCTTGTCTGCGGCCTCTGTGATGCGTTGCAGAATGTCGTCTTCGGCGATGCCTTCTTCCTTGGCCCACGCGTCGACGGGCAGGTCAAGGTTGAGGAAGCGCTCAAGGCCTGCCTTGAGGCCAGCAATGTCCCACTGCTCCGCATAGGCATTTTCCGGGACGTGCTTGGTGACGAGCGCTTCGATGACTTCGTTGCGCATATCTGCAGCGGTTTCGCCGATATTATCGGCTTCCATTAGCTCCAGACGCTGATCGAAGATGACCTTGCGCTGATCGTTGAGAACGTCGTCATATTTCAAAAGGTTTTTGCGCGTTTCGAAGTTGCGGGCTTCGACCTTCTTCTGGGCGCGCTCCAGTGCCTTGTTGATCCAGGGATGGACGATCGCCTCGCCGTCCTTGAGACCAAGCTTCTGCAACATCGAATCCATACGGTCGGAGCCGAAGATGCGCATCAGGTCGTCCTGAAGCGACAGATAGAACTTGGAGCGGCCGGGGTCACCCTGACGGCCGGAACGACCACGCAACTGGTTATCGATACGGCGGCTCTCGTGACGCTCGGTGGCGATGACGAAAAGACCACCGGCTGCCAGCGCCTTGTCCTTCAGAACCTTGATCTCTTCGCGGATCTTCCGTTCCATGGCGTCGCGCTCTTCGCCAGGCTCGACGCCTTCAAGCTCGCGCTCGAGGCGCATATCGACGTTGCCACCGAGCTGAATGTCGGTACCGCGACCGGCCATGTTGGTGGCGATGGTGACCGCGCCGGGAACGCCGGCCTGCGAGACGATGTAGGCTTCCTGCTCGTGATAGCGAGCGTTCAGAACCTGGAAATTCTCAAAACCGGACTGACGCAGCATGGTGGCCAGAAGTTCGGACTTCTCAATCGACGTTGTACCGACGAGGACAGGCTGGTCGCGCTCATGGGCAACCTTGATCTGTTCGATGATCGCCTTGAACTTCTCTTCGCCGGTCCGGTAGACCTCATCGTCTTCATCGACACGCTGGATCGGCAGGTTCGTCGGAACCTCGATCACGTCGAGGGTGTAGATGTTGTTGAACTCTTCCGCTTCCGTCGATGCCGTCCCGGTCATGCCGGCAAGCTTCTTGTACATGCGGAAATAGTTCTGGAAGGTCACCGACGACAGCGTCTGGTTTTCCGGCTGGATCTGCACCTTTTCCTTGGCTTCGAGTGCCTGGTGCTGGCCTTCCGAATAACGACGACCCGGCATCATGCGACCGGTGAATTCGTCGATGATGACGATTTCGCCGTTGCGGACGATGTAGTCCTTGTCGCGCTGAAACAGCTTGTGGGCCTTCAGCGCGTTGTTCACGTGGTGAACGATGGCGACGTTTTCGATGTCGTAGAGCGATTCGCCCTTGAGCAGGCCTGCATCGCGCAACAGGTTTTCGAGCTTTTCGGTGCCATCTTCCGAGAAGTTGGCCGAACGCTGCTTCTCGTCGATCTCGTAATCGTCCGGCGACAGCAGCGGGATGAAGGCATCGATGGTGTTGTAGAGATCGGAGCGGTCGTCCAGTGGGCCGGAGATGATGAGCGGCGTGCGCGCCTCGTCCACCAGAATCGAATCGACTTCGTCGACGATGGCGTAGTGGTGGCCACGCTGCACCATCTGTGACTTTTCGTATTTCATGTTGTCGCGCAGATAATCGAAGCCGAGTTCGTTGTTCGTCGCGTAGGTGATGTCACAGGCATAGGCTTCGCGGCGCTGGTCGTCGTCCAGTCCGTGGACGATGACGCCCGTCGTCAGGCCGAGGAAGCTGTAGAGGCGCGCCATGGTGGCGGCGTCGCGCTGTGCCAGATAATCGTTGACCGTCACCACGTGAACGCCCTTGCTCTCAAGGGCATTGAGGTACACGGCCAGGGTCGCGACAAGTGTCTTTCCTTCACCCGTCTTCATTTCGGCGATGTCGCCGGAATGGAGAATCATGCCGCCCGTGAGCTGAACGTCGAAGGGGCGCATGCCGAGAACGCGGCGCGAGGCTTCGCGTGCAACGGCGAAGGCCGGAACGAGAATGTCGTCGATCGTTTTGCCATCTGCCAGTTGCTGTCGGAATTCGACAGTCTTTGCCTTCAGCGCCTCGTCGGAGAGCGCCTTCATCTCTTCCTCGAGTGCACCTATTGCCGTGATATTGCTACGATAGGAGCGGACACGGCGCTCATTTGCCGAACCGAACAACTTGCGGGCTATTCCGCCGAGACTGACCATCCTAGTGGCCCTTTCTGAAATTCCGTTTTGCCAAGGCATTGCGGTCTGGCATCGCATTTACGCACAAATGACAGACTTGACCCTTAAACGTATCTGGACGCGAGGTTGAGCGACAGATAAGAGGGGGGGCAAATGATGTCAACGGTTCTGCCCGTTACAGAATGGCCACATTCCGGTGTTTGGAAGTTTTTTCAGCCGGAAAACCACGTCTGGAGCCGGCATTGTCTCCGAAAGGTTTAATATGTTGCGCTATAATAGAATTGCGGCTGCTGTCATCGTAGCAACGCTTGGTCTCCAATTTCCTGCTTTCGCGCAGGAAGATGCCGTTGTCGCAAAGGTCGGCGATCTCGAAATCCGCCAGTCGGAACTTGATCTTGCCATGAGCAACCTCGATCCGCAGCTTGCCCAGCTTCCTGAAGAACAAAAGAAGGTTGCTGCTCTGTCCGGGGCAATCGACGTTAAGCTTCTGGTGAAGGACGCGACGGCCGAAGGTCTCGAAAAGACCGAAGACTTCAAGAAGCGTCTCGCCTTCATCACCGATCGCGAATTGCACAATGCCTATTTCCGCAAGCACGTTGTTGATGCCGTGACCAATGAAGAGGTCAAGGCACGCTACGAGAAGGAAGTGGCTGCGCTTCCGAAGGAAGATGAAATCAAGGCTGCTCACATTCTGGTTGCGACCGAAGAGGAAGCCAAGGATGTGATCAAGCAGCTGGATGGCGGCAAGGATTTCGCAGCGCTGGCCAAGGAAAAGTCGACCGATTCCAACAAGGATGACGGCGGCGATCTCGGCTGGTTCGGCAAGGGCCGCATGGTTCCGGAATTCGAAGAGGCAGCCTTCAAGCTTGAAAAGGGCGCCTACACCAAGGAGCCCGTAAAGTCGCAGTTCGGCTTCCATGTCATCAAGCTGGAAGACAAGCGCGTTGCACCGCCTCCAGCCTATGAGCAGGTCGAAGCCCAGGTCCGCCAGCTCGTGATGCGCGACAAGTATGTTGCTCTGATCGAAAAGGCGAAGGCCGAGCAGAAGATCGACATTCCTGACGAAGCCATGCGCAAGGCTTACGAAGAAGCCAGCAAGCAGCAGGCAGAAGCCCCTGCCGAGCCACCTGCACCTGCGCAGCAGTAAGTCTCCGCACTCTACGGGGCGGCGATGAGCCGCCCTGTTTCATTTCGTCCTTTTCGAAAAATGCAGGTTCCTCGCCCATGTCCGCTGCCGTTTCTCCACTCGCTCCGAAATCCTACCCCGCTATGCCCGCTCTTCGCGGTGTGCGAATGGCAACGGCGGCCGCAGGCATCAAATACAAGGGACGTACCGATGTTTTGCTGATGGTGTTCGATCAGCCTGCCGCAGTCGCAGGTGTTTTCACCAAATCGAAATGCCCATCCGCCCCTGTGGATTTCTGCCGTACCAACCTGTCGGGCGGCATTGCCCGCGCCGTTGTGGTGAATTCCGGCAATGCGAATGCCTTTACCGGCGTCAAGGGCCGGGCTGCCACCGAGTTGACGGGAAAATCTGCCGCTGAAGCCGTTGGATGCTCGACCAGCGAAGTGTTTCTCGCATCAACCGGCGTCATCGGCGAGCCGCTCGACGCGACGAAGTTCGCAGGCGTTCTCGGCCAGATGAACAAGGAAGCGACAGGCGACTTCTGGCAGGACGCCGCCAAGGCGATCGTGACCACCGATACCTATCCCAAGGTATCGACACGCACGGCGCAGATCGACGGTGTGACCGTCACCATCAATGGTATTGCCAAGGGCGCTGGCATGATCGCGCCCGATATGGCGACGATGTTGTCCTTCGTGGTCACCGACGCCGATATCGCCGCGCCCGCCTTGCAGGCCTTGCTGGCGGCGGGAGTCGGCCCCACATTCAATTCTGTCACGGTCGATAGCGACACGTCCACATCCGATACGCTGATGCTGTTTGCCACGGGTGCGGCCCGTGAAGACGGGCAGGCGCGTATCGAGCATGCCGACGATCCGAAACTTTCTGCCTTCCGTGATGCTTTGAACGATCTGTTGAAGGATCTGGCGCTGCAAGTGGTTCGCGATGGCGAAGGCGCGCGCAAGATGGTTGAAATCACCGTGACGGGTGCAGAGAGCGATGCGGCAGCCAAGACGATTGCGCTTTCCATCGCGAACTCTCCGTTGGTCAAGACGGCCGTTGCCGGTGAAGATGCCAATTGGGGTCGCGTTGTGATGGCAGTCGGCAAATCCGGCGAACTGGCGGATCGTGATCGGCTCGCCATCTGGTTTGGCGGTGTGCGTGTGGCGGTGAACGGCGAGCGCGATGCTGACTATTCGGAAGCCGATGCAAGCGCCGTGATGAAACAGCAGGATATTCCGGTCAGGGTCGATATTGGTCTGGGCAGCGGTACTGCCACGGTCTGGACCTGCGATCTGACCAAGGAGTATGTCGAAATCAACGGCGATTACCGGAGCTGATGGTGGAGACATCCGACATGCGCAGTGTTCCCGCCAATCTTCCCCTGGTGCGCCGTCTGGAGGCGGTCAGCTTCCGGGCATGGCCCGCGTCTTCCGTGCTCTATGACGGAAGCTGGCAAATACGGCTGACGGGATCGCACCCCTCCAAGCGCATCAATTGCGTCGTGCCGCTCGACCCATCGGATTATGGCAATTGCGATCAGCGGCTGGAAAAGGCCCGCAAGCGCTTCGAGGATTTCGGACGTCCATTGATCGTGCGGGAAACGACATTGATGCCGCCCCAGTTGCGCGCCCACATGTTCGACGACGGCTGGACGGTGTTTGAAGAGGTCGATGTCATGACCGCGGATATTGCATCCGCCGAACTGCCCGAAACGATCGCGCATCTGCCCAGCCACGACATCGGTCGTTTCGTCGAGGCGAGCCTGAAGGTCAGCGGCGACGATCCATCGCTGCGTTCCGCCATCGCCGAGATCGTCACTTCCATCAAGCCCACCCTTGGTCTGTTCACCAAGGAAGAGGTGGAAGGCGAGCCGCAGGCGACCGTAATCTGCGTTCAGGACAATGACCTGGCCGGTATTCTATCGCTGGAGGTCGCCGCATCAATCAGGCGGCAGGGCGTCGCCACGCAGATCCTCACATCGGCCCTCCGCTGGGCGCGCATCAGCGGTGCAAAGACCGCCTGGTTGCAGGTTGTTTCCACCAATGTCGAGGCAATCGCGCTGTATGAGAAATTCGGCTTTTCGGCAGCCTATACCTACCGTTACTGGCGCAAGGACGCTGTCTGATGACGGATGCCGGGCGAAATATTCTTCTCGTCGCAGCCTGTGCCCTTGTCGACACGGATGGCCGCATCCTGCTGGCGCAAAGGCCCGAAGGCAAATCGCTGGCCGGTCTGTGGGAGTTTCCCGGCGGCAAGGTAGAAAGCGGGGAGACGCCCGAGGAAACGCTGGTGCGCGAACTCGAGGAAGAGTTGGGCATCAAGACGAAGGTCGCCTGTCTGGCGCCGCTGACCTTCGCCAGCCACAGCTACGAGACGTTTCACCTCCTGATGCCGCTGTATGTCTGCCGTCGCTACGAGGGCATTCCGCGCGGAGCGGAGGGGCAGGCCATCAAGTGGGTGAAGCCGCAGGCTTTGCGTGATTACCCGATGCCGCCTGCCGACGAGCCGCTGATTCCGTATCTTCAGGACCTGCTCTAACAGTAAGAGCTGAATAATTCGGCAAATCCGCGATTTACACAGCTTCGTGTGTCTCGAAACAGGGCATCATTAACCTTTCGTTCAGCACCCTCTGTCAACGTCACAGGCTGAACAATTGGTAAATGGCGCGTAGCGAGGCCTGACATGAACGAGGATTTCTGGAAAACCGTAGAGGACCGTCAAACCTATTCCGAGAAATCGCGCAGGATCGGCGTCGTGAACGTCGCACTGCTGTTTGGCATGATCGCGATTGCCCTGTCCTTGATCGTCACTCCCATGCTTGCAGGCAAAATGCCGCCAGCGCGCTTTGCACAGGTGCCTGATAATTTCGATATGCTCAGCACAGGATCTGTCCAGCGCAGCGAGCCGTCCAAGAAGACCTACAGCATTCGTCGCAGCATCACGCAGCCAATGCCTGGCTCCGGCTGCATCGTTGAGGGCTATGCCAACGCGCCAAATTGCTGATTGCGTTTCCTTTAGACCGATACGGCCCTGACGCGCTCTGTTGACTGACGAATAACCTCGGAAATTTGAAGAAGCTGTTTGGCCAGCGGCGTAGCCTTGCGCCAGATCATGCCGATCGAGCGAACCGGTGCGGGTGCCTCGAAATGCGACACGGAAACCTGCGCCGAGCGCGTTTCCATGGGCACCGCCATCTCCGGGATGAGCGTGATGCCGATACCGGCGCTGACCATCTGAACCAGTGTCGATAGCGAACTGCCCTCCATGACCTCACGCGGCTGGGTCGAGCCGACCTGGCAAAACGACAGGGCCTGGTCGCGGAAGCAGTGCCCTTCCTCCAGAAGCAAAAGCCGCATCCTTGGCAGGGTCGCACGTTCCGGCACCGGCCTGCCCTCATCCTCCTTCCGGCGGACGAGCACGAATTCCTCGTCGAACAGTTTCAACTCCGTCATTGACGGTTCAGAGATCGGTAAAGCGACGATGGCAAGATCGAGAGAACCCTGTTTGAGTTCCTCGATGAGCTTTGCCGTCTGGGTTTCCCTGATCTGGATTTCTATTCCGTCGAACGCCTTGTTCAGATCGTTTATGATGGTGGGCAGCAGGTAGGGGGCGACGGTTGGAATGACGCCGATGCGCAACCGCACCAGAAACGAGTTCCTCGACGTTCGTGCCAGTTCGCCCAGTTCGTCCATTCCCTGCAAAATGTCGCGAACGCGCACGGCAAAGGCCTGGCCGAATGTCGTCAGCTTGATTTCGCGCGCGCTGCGTTCAAACAGATCGTTACCCAGTTCCTGTTCCAGTTCCTTGATCTGCATCGATAGGGCAGGCTGTGAAATCGCACAGGCATCGGCGGCGATCCGGAAGCGCTTGTGGCGAGCCAACGCCTCAAAATAACGAAGCTGTTTCAGGGTGATGTTCTTCATAACCGCAGCTTATCGTAACGATCAGTAAATCCAACTTAAATTTATGGCGGCTAGTCGTTAAAAGGTTATGAGAAGAGGTTATCTCTTCTCGGTCGGGCACATTTTTCAAGGCTCGATCCGGTTTGAGTGACATTTTGCAATTTTTAGCTTTGCAGACCTGTTTTAAAATCGACCACTCATTAGGTGACATGGAGACTAAAATGGACCAGAAAACCGATAGCGCAGGCCAATGTCCTGTTGCGCATGGCCAGACGCCGAAATCCGTTCGTACGAACCGGGATTGGTGGCCGAACCAGCTGAACATTCAGATCCTTCACCATGGATCGTCGTTGTCTGATCCGCTCGGACCCGACTTCGATTATGCAGAAGCCTTCGAGGCGCTCGATCTGGATGCGTTGAAGGCCGACCTGCACGCATTGATGACAGACTCACAGGACTGGTGGCCAGCCGACTTCGGTCACTATGGCGGTCTTTTCATCCGCATGGCCTGGCACAGTGCCGGCACATACCGCATTACCGATGGTCGTGGTGGCGCCGGTGCCGGTCAGCAGCGTTTCGCACCGCTGAACAGCTGGCCTGATAACGCCAACCTCGACAAGGCCCGTCGTCTTCTGTGGCCGATCAAGCAGAAATACGGCAACAGCATTTCCTGGGCGGATCTGATGATCCTGACCGGTAACGTCGCTCTGGAATCGATGGGTTTCAAGACGTTTGGTTTTGCTGGCGGTCGTGCCGACGTCTGGGAGCCGGAAGAGCTGTTCTGGGGTCCTGAAGGCACGTGGCTGGGTGACGAACGCTATAGCGGCGAACGGGAACTGGCCGAACCGCTGGGTGCCGTGCAGATGGGCCTCATCTACGTCAACCCGGAAGGTCCGAACGGCAATCCCGACCCGCTGGCCTCTGCCCGTGATATCCGCGCGACCTTCGCCCGCATGGCGATGAACGACGAGGAAACCGTCGCTCTGATCGCAGGCGGTCACACCTTCGGCAAGACGCATGGTGCAGGCGACCCGTCGCTGATCGGTGCCGAGCCTGAAGGCGGCGAACTTGAAGCGCAGGGTCTTGGCTGGCACAGCAAGTTCGGCACCGGTATCGGCAAGGACACCATCACCGGTGGTCCTGAAGTGACCTGGACGCAGACGCCGACACAGTGGAGCAACTTCTTCTTCGAAAACCTCTTTGCTTTCGAATGGGAACTGACGACGAGCCCGGCCGGTGCCAAGCAATGGGTGGCGAAGAATGCCGACCCATCCATCCCGGATGCCTATGATCCATCCAGGAAGCATCTTCCAACCATGCTGACGTCGGATCTGGCGCTGCGTTTCGACCCGGCTTACGAGAAGATTTCCCGCCGCTTCCTCGAAAACCCGGATCAGTTCGCCGATGCGTTTGCGCGTGCATGGTTCAAGCTGACGCACCGCGATATGGGGCCGAAGGTTCGCTACCTTGGACCGGAAGTGCCAGCCGAAGACCTGATCTGGCAGGACGTCATTCCGCCTGTCGATCACCCGCTCGTTGACGAAGCCGATATTGCCAGCTTGAAGGCAAAGGTTCTCGCCACCGGTCTGACGGTGCAGGAACTGGTTTCGACGGCCTGGGCCTCCGCATCTTCGTTCCGGGGTTCCGACAAGCGCGGTGGTGCCAATGGTGCCCGCATTCGCCTGGAGCCACAAAAGAACTGGGACGCCAACCAGCCGACACAGCTGGCAAAGGTTCTTAGCGTTCTCGAAGGCGTGCAGGCAGATTTCAACGCTGGCCAGACAGGTGGCAAGAAGATATCGCTGGCCGACCTCATTGTGCTTGCGGGTGCCGCCGGTGTCGAAAAGGCGGCGAAGGCCGCAGGGCATGATATCACCGTTCCGTTCACGCCTGGCCGCACGGACGCCTCGCAGGAGCAGACGGATGTGCATTCGTTCGAGGCGCTCGAGCCTCGTGCCGACGGCTTCCGCAACTATGTCAGCAAGACACGCCACCAGTTCATGAAGCCGGAAGAAGCCCTTGTGGACCGCGCCCAGCTTCTGAAACTGACCGGCCCTGAAATGACGGTGCTGGTCGGTGGCCTCCGCGTGCTGAAGGTTGGCGAGACCGAGCATGGCGTTTTCACCCGTCGTCCTGAAACGCTGACGAACGACTTCTTCGTCAACCTCCTGGATATGGACCTGCAATGGGCGCCTGTTTCCGGCAAGGACGGTGTCTATGAGGGACGTGACCGCACCACCAATGAGATTCGGTGGACGGGCACCCGCGTCGATCTGATCTTCGGTTCGCACTCCCAGCTTCGTGCTTTGTCGGAGGTCTACGCATCCTCTGATGCCAAGACAAAGTTCGTGAACGATTTCGTTTCGGCCTGGAACAAAGTGATGAATGCCGATCGTTTCGATCTGGTCTGATACACTCATATGAACTACTGATAGAACCGGGCGTGGCCTCTGCCACGCCCGGTGTATAGTTCTTCTAAATTTTGAAACCATTTCTAAATATTTTACCGAATTTGCTAACGCCCCTTAAAAACATTGGGTAAACCGGTGTTACGCGCCACTGTCTTTAACATTAGGCGCCGCTTATTGTTCCTGTTTCCAGCCACGCCACACCTCGACTGAAAAAAAACGCAGCGGGAGTATTGTATCAAGTTCTGATATAAGGTTTTTGAAGAGATCGTGGTATCGGCGAATGTATGGCCGTCGTCTTTCAAAGGACACCTAAAATGCGTGCAGCGCAATTTGTTATCAGTGCCTTCCTGTCACTCGCATGGCTTTCAGGCGCGAGCGCCGGTTCGCTGCCAACCCCGTCCGACAAGACCATCTTGACGATCTCCGGCAACATCAGCAACACCAACGCGGACGGCGCCGCAAAATTCGACCGCGCCATGCTGGAGGGATTGGGCATTGTCACAGTAGAGACGAGTTCGCCATGGTATGACGGGCGTACGCGTTTTGAAGGGGTTTCGCTGAAAAAATTGATGGAATATGTCGGCGCCAGTGGTACTACGGTAACGGCTGTGGCCTTGAACGATTACATGAGCACGCTTCCTCTGGCGGACTTTCAGAAGTTCAATGTCATTCTCGCCATGAAGCGAAACGGGACTTACATGGAGGTTCGTGAAAAAGGGCCGCTGTTCGTGATCTATCCGTACGACAGCACGCCGGAGCTTCAGACCCAGACATATTATGCACGTTCCGCTTGGCAGGTGGCAAAGCTGATCGTCGAGTAAAGGTGCAAATTGCGAAAGGTACTGGCGGTCATCATCTGCTGCTTCGTGTTGGCGACAGGCTACATCGCCTATGTTATCACCGAGCGGCAAAACGCTCTTCAAAAATTTTCGCGATATAATGATTCCTGGGCGGTCAGTCAGACGGTTGCAGAATATCTGCGTCTTCAAAACACGCTCTATGGATTTGTCCTTGATACCAACAGTGTCAGCCGCGATGACCTGAACCTGCGCCTCGACATCATGCTCGGCAGGGTGGAGCTTTTGCAGCATGGCAAGCTTGGCGAATTCATTGCCGCGCGCCGGGAGTGGCGTGATCTTGTCAAGAAGCTGAATGACGTGCTGGTCGACCTCGACAAGAATGTCGATCAGATGCAGCCAGACTATGTGCGCGCATTGTTGCCGGTCATGGGCGCGCTCGACGGGCCTTTGACCACACTTGCGTCGTCGTCTCTGGAATTTGACGTGGACCTGATCGATTCTGCCCAGGCCGAAGTGCGCCAACTGCACATGATCTACACGGGCCTCGCGGGAGGCCTCATCATTTGCGGCATCGCCCTCATCCTGCTGCTCAACCGTCACAACAATCTGCTGGACCGGGCGCAAAAAGACATGCGCGGGCTCACCGATGAACTTCGTTCGGCCACGCTCGAATTGCAGGAAAACAATGTTCGCCTTGCCCATGATGCGTATCACGACGCCCTGACCGAACTGCCCAATCGCGCCTTGTTTCGCCAGGAGCTGGAGCTGAGACTTTCCGCTTCGACATCCAGCGGTGCGACGGTCCTGTTGCTCGATCTCGATGGCTTCAAGGACATCAACGACACGCTGGGGCACGATGTTGGCGACGCGCTGCTTCAGGCCATCGGAGCGCGACTTTCCTCGCTGAACAAGGCCGGTGATCTCGTCTGCCGTCTGGGTGGTGACGAGTTCGCGGTCATCTCCGGCGGGATGAGCGAAGATGACTCGATGGCCTTTGCGACAATGCTGATCGATGCCATCAGCGAGCCATATATTCTGGGCGAAATGGAAATCAAGATTGGTACCTGCGTGGGTATTGCGGTCTCCCAGGATGTGACGCATGCCGACGAACTGTTCAAGCGCGCGGATCTGGCCCTTTATGAAGCGAAGGCTCAGGGTCCCGGGAGTGCATGCCTGTTTCAGGCGCATATGCAACAGCAACTGATGGAGCGACGTTCGTTTGAGGCCGATCTGCAATTGGCCATCCAGAACAACGAGATGGAAGTCTACTACCAGCCACAAATTCTGACGAGGACACGTGAAATCTGCGGCTTCGAGGCTTTGCTACGCTGGACGCATCCGGTACGCGGGAAAGTGCCGCCATCCGCGTTTATCCCTGTCGCAGAGCGCACCGGACTGATCCACTCCCTGGGCAAATGGGCGATGGATACGGCATGTCAGCAAGCGATGACCTGGAAGGGCGACATGAAGGTTGCGATCAACCTCTCCCCGGTCCAGTTCCGGAGCACCACCCTCATTCAGAACATCGTCGATGCGCTCGACAAGACCGGCCTTCATCCCGGCAGGCTTGAACTCGAAATTACCGAGTCGGTGCTGCTCAACAAAAGCGACCAGACAATGGAAACGCTGGGGAAATTGAAGGCCGTCGGCATACAGCTCGCGATGGACGATTTCGGAACCGGGTACTCTTCGCTTGGCAACCTCAAGGGCGTTCCGTTCGACAAGATCAAGATCGATCAGTCATTCCTGCGGGACGTCACCACCGATCCGGATGCGCTTGCCATCGTCGAATTCATTGTCGGTATGGCCAAGAGCCTTCGCATGAAGACCATTGCCGAGGGTATAGAAACGCAGGAGCAGTTCGATTGCATGACGAAGCTGGGATGCGACCAGATGCAGGGCTTTCTGCTCGGCAGACCCGCCCCGGCGGACAAGCTTGCGGCCTTCAGATAGCTGACGCTAGAGGCGTGCGACGGCGCGCTCAATCGCCTTGTCCAGCACATCGAAGGTTTGCGATTGGCCTTGCTCAAGCCCCAGAATACGCAAGGATACATCCCGCCCTGTTCCAAAAGCGAGCAGGCTGGATATCAGCAGCAACGCGTCTGCACGATCGGATTGCGTTACGTTTTGCATGGCTCTGATCGCGCAGATCAGCTGCGCCACCACCTCCACACCCGGCTGCCAAAGCCGGTCATGGAGAATGTCGAAGGCCGGTCCCCGATCGCGCAGTTCGCGCATGGCAAAGTCTGCCTGTGCTTCCCCTGTCTTGCTGTCCAGAAACAGGCGCAGCACCATCTTCAGCGTGTCGGATAAAAGTGTTCTGCATTGCTGCGGAGAGGGTTGCCCAGATTGAAACAGATGCGCTGCATTGCTCATCAAAGACAGTGCCGATGCCTGATACGCAGCAACGATGTCCCGCGCGCAGGCAAGGTAAAGCCCTTCCTTGTTGCCGAAATGGTAAGCGATGGCGGGAAGGGCCACACCGGCGGAATCGGCAATGGCGCGTGTGGTCGCGCCTGTAAAACCCTTCAGCCCAAATTCGGCCAGTGCCGCAGTGAGGATAGCCTGACGCGTGACGTCGCTCTTGGCGTAGCCGCCGCGACCGGGTTCGCCTGATCCATCAGCCATGGGGACGCCCTACCTTTGAACCATCACTGGTGAACTCGGCATGGCCATAGCGCTTGAGAAGGCCATTTAGCTTTCCCACCAGATGCCGGTCGGCTACATCGCGTACGACGGGGATGTTGGAGAGCATTCGAAACAGGCGAAGCTGCGAGAAGATACGGGCTGCGGTGATCACCGCCAGATTGCGATCCCGAAATGTGTAACGCACGCCCATGGCGTCCGCGCGGGCCGTGTCGCCTTTCAGGAAATGCCGGATGAAGAAGAATTTGGCGAAACTGCGCTCCAGTTCACGATCGATGCGGCCGAGTGGTGTCGGCTCGTGTGTCAGTTCCGCCTCCAGCGTGCCACGCACCAGCGAACCGCAGGTCGCATCATCGAACCCGCTGCGCAACGTGGCCTGTCGCGCCAGCATCAGACGGACTATCTCTTCAGGCGTTTCACCGAGGAGTTCCTTGGGCAGGCCCAGCAGGAAGCAGCGATAACGCGCAATCTCGATGCGAGCCTGCTCGTTTGCCGTAAACGGGCGTTTGGTTTGCAGCGCATCGGCGGCGATCAACAGGGAGCCGATCTGCCCCGCGGGCATCTGGTCCACTTGGGGTATCGGTACGCCATAAACACTGGTGTCCCACACGCCCTCGCGGCGCATGACGTTGACGCGCACCATGGAATGCATGAGCCGGACCATAGCCGCGGCCTTGAAGGCGGCGCCATGGCGTTCCAGCGCGCCGGGCATGACGGTGAGCGTGAAGAAGGTCGCGGTTTCCAGAACGCGCTTTGCTGCAAGCTGATCGGACAGATTGCCGGTGAGCGCCATGGGAAGCGCTGAATAACGGTTCATGAAGGTCGCGAGAAATGCGCCCCGGATGGCGAAAGGAACGAGATGGGCATACTGGTTTCGCTCGATGCGGGCGCCTTTGTTGACCAGCGCCATATCGATCCAGTCCGGCCTTGCCTCCATGGCGCCGATGAAGGCTGACAGTTCCGGCGGTGCATCCGGCACGGCCTCCACGCCCTTGTCGCAGGCCAGTTGCAGCATATCGATCAGTTGCCGGAAGCTGAAGTCGCCCATACGGGCCGCATAGGCATCGGCCACGGCATCGCCGATCAGCGTGTAGGCTGCCATCTGCTCTACCAGTGCGTCATCCGCCAAAATCTCCGTCTTCATCGCGTCGAGACCGGGCAGGCTTTCGCCGTCACCATCGACGGTGAAGCGTTCAGGCATTTTGGTGAAGTCGATTTTACCATAGATCGCCGGCACCTGGGTGGCCTGCTGTTCGATCTGGTGCCACAGGGCAGGATGAAACTGTCGCTTCTGCATGGGATCATTCCTTTTCTATCAATTGATAGATATCTATCGAATGATAGAATTCAAGTCTTATCGGTGATTTCTTGCAGTGTGAGATTTGGTGCGATTTCTAAGGATTTCAAAAATCCCGATCGTCACTACCATGGTTGACGTCGTGCTCTGGGGCTTGCCGGAGGGTGAGCGTGACGCAAGGTCTATGACAGGACACAGCAGAGGACACGGAACATGGCGCGCGCCCAACACCACGCGTCGGCGCAGCATCTGGACTCGGCAGGCAAGTCAGCCTTTTCCCGGGCTGCTTTCGGCATCGGCATCATCAGCGGTGTGGTCAACCTGTTGGCGCTGACATCGCCCATTTTCATGCTGCAGGTCTATGACCGCGTGCTGTCAAGCGGCAGCGTTCCGACCCTGGTCGGGTTGGCCATCCTCGCCCTTGGACTTTATGCCATCCAGGCCATCCTCGACATCATCAGAGCGCGTATTCTGCTGCGCATCGGTGAGTCATTCGACAATCGCCTGTCGGGCAGGGTGCATGATGCGGTTGTCCGCCTGCCGCTCTCGTCGCGCATGCCGGGCGATGGTTTGCAGCCATTGCGGGATCTGGACAATGTGCGGGGTTTCTTGTCCGGGCAGGGGCCGACCGCATTGTTCGACCTGCCCTGGATGCCGCTTTATCTCGGCCTGTGCTTCCTCTTCCATGTCTGGATCGGCATGACGGCCTTGGCGGGCGCTATCGTGCTGGTCGTTTTGACATTGTTCACGAACGCCCTTTCGCGAAAGCCCATCCATGATGTGATGACCTGCAACATGAAGCGCAACGGCCTGCTGGAGGGATCGCGCCGCAATGCAGAGGTTGTCCGCGCCATGGGCATGGGAAAGCGGGTCGGCTCCCGCTGGGCATACGCCAATGCTGATTATCTGGCTGCAAACAGAAAGGCGGGCGATGTCTCCAACATGCTGGGCACCATTTCCCGAACATTGCGGGTCATCCTGCAATCGGCCATTTTGGGTGTGGGTGCCTATCTGGTTATTCGCCAGGAGGTGACCGGAGGCGTGATGATTGCCAGCTCGATCATGATGGGCAGGGCACTGGCGCCGGTCGATCTCGCCATCGCAAACTGGAAGCCGTTCTTGATGGCGCGGCACAGCTGGCGGCGGCTCAAAGACTTGCTGTCGACAATTCCGCAGGACGTGCCTGTGACTGCGCTGCCTGCGCCCACCAGAGATCTCAGAGTCGAAGGGATCGTTCTCGTTCCGCCGGGCGAAAAGAAGCCGACCGTCATGGGGTTGGACTTTTCGTTGCGCGCTGGCAGTGCGCTGGGCGTCATCGGCCCATCCGGGTCCGGAAAGACCACCCTGTCGCGCGCGCTGGTCAATGCCTGGACGGTCACCTCGGGAAAAATTCGCCTGGATGGCGCCAGTCTCGACCAGTGGGACAACGAGGCGCTGGGCCGACACATCGGATATCTGCCGCAGGGTGTGGAGCTGTTCGACGGGACAGTGGCGCAAAATATCGCCCGGTTCGAAGACGATGCGGACCCGAAGGACATTGTTGCCGCTGCAAAATCGGCGGGCGCCCATGACCTCATTCTTCGTTTCGAGGGGGGTTACGAGACGCCCATCGGTGAAGGCGGCTCAGCGCTTTCGGCTGGTCAGAGGCAGCGGATCGGTCTGGCGCGTGCGCTGTATCGCGATCCGTTTCTGGTCGTGCTCGATGAGCCGAATGCCAATCTTGATGCACAGGGCGAGGCTGCCGTGATGAATGCGATCGCGTCCGTTCGCTTGCGCGGTGGTATTGCGATCGTGGTGGCGCATCGCCCCAGTGCCATCGGCGCGGTCGATCTCGTTCTGGTCATGGAGGCCGGACGACAAAAAGCCTTCGGGCCGCGTGACGAGGTTCTGTCGAAAGTTCTGCAAAGTGCCGATGCGGCCCCCCCTGTGCCAAAGAGCTTCTCGGTGACGGCGTATGGCGTGCGCCCCCTTCGCGCGGTGGCGCAGCGATTGGAGACGGTTGGCGGCGACGCAACGGAGGGACGGGATGTCTAGCATGAACTCGTTCGATGTTTCCCGCTCCATTCGCCGCCATCTGCTGGCCGGGGTCGCGGCATGTGCGGTGCTGGTTTGCGGTGCGGGCGCCTGGGCTTCCGTCACCTCGCTGTCGGGAGCTGTGGTTGCGCAAGGCCACTTCGTGGTCGGATCCTACGTCAAGAAAGTCCAGCATCCCAGCGGCGGCGTCGTGGCAGACATTCTGGTGAGGGAGGGTGACGCGGTCAAGGCGGGCGATGTTCTCATGCGGCTGGACGCGACCCAAACACGCGCCAATCTTGCCATTGTGACCAAGAGGCTGGACGAACTGACGGCCCGGCTGGCCCGGCTGGAGGCAGAGCGGGACGATCTGGAGGGCATCAGTTTCCCAGAGGCGATCCTGGCACGTCGCTCGGAGCCCGATGTCGCCGGTGTCATTCACAGCGAAACGCGGCTGTTCGAATTCAGGCGCCAGGCGCGGGCGGGGAAGAAAGCGCAGCTGTCAGAACGCATCACCCAGTTTGGCCACGAAATCGATGGGTTGAAAGCCCAGGAAGTGGCCTACAATGATGGAATGGTGGTGCTGAAGCAGGAGATAACCTCGCTGACGGCCCTTCGCAAAAAAGGCGTGGTCTCTGATCAGCGTCTCAACGGGCTGAAGACGCAGATTGCGACATTTGGCGGAGAGCGTGGTGAGAAGATCGCCTATCAGGCGCAGGTCGCGGGCAAGATTTCCGAGACACATCTGCAAATTCTCCAGATCGATCAGGATCTGAAATCCGAGGTCAGCAGCGAACTCAAGGACGTTCAGGCGCAGGTCGGGGAGTATATCGAGCGAAAGATTTCAGCCGAGGATAATTTGAAGCGGGTCGATATTATCGCTCCGCAATCGGGTTTGGTCCACCAGCTTGCGGTTCACACCGTGGGTGGTGTCATCAGCCCCGGCGAGGTCATCATGTCCATCGTGCCGGAACAGGATGATCTGGCACTGGAAGTGCAGATCGCGCCCAAGGACATCGATCAGATCCGCGTTGGCCACGACGCGATGCTGCGGATGTCTGCCTTCAATCAGCGCATCACGCCTCAATTGAAAGCCAAGGTGACGCTGGTGGCTGCCGATCTGACGACGACGGAAAGGACGGGCGCCTCCTATTATGTTGTGCGCTTGACGATTGCCGATGGGGAAATGGCAAAATTGGACGGGCTGAGGCTCGGTCCCGGCATGCCCGCCGAGGCCATGGTACAGACCGGAGACCGGACTGCGCTTTCATACCTTCTCAAGCCGCTGACAGACCAGATCAACCGGGCGTTTAACGAAGAGTGAAAGCAAGGAAAGGTTTAAGAAATGTCGGGGTATCATTAACCTTTAAAATCGTTCTTTGATTGTAATCTTACGTAACGTAAGCCAATTTTCTGCGTTATATTGGTAGAATTTCTAGTATTGGTATTTTTGTTTATACGGAATTTCGGACATAAAGAGCGACCGTTAACCAGCTGGAAAGCACCCGTGCCTCACAACAAAGGTCTCACAGTCACTTCATGACGAAGGGTCTTTCTGTTCTGGCAGCACGATGGCTGACCCACGGTTGTGGTGTCGCGGATGTGTCGCGCCGGTTTGCTCGCATTACCCTCCGAGGAACCATGTCATTTCTGCAAAATGCGAAAGTTCGCACAAAGATTCTGTCCCTGATCGTGCCCGTCGCCCTGCTTGGCCTCATTGGCCTCGGCGTCGTTTCAAATAATTACAGTACAGCCGATGACGCCTATTCGGATATTCTCTCGAAAAACGTCGTCGCTTCCACCGAGCTTTTCCGCGCGAATACCGCCCTGGTTTCTATCGGTTACGATGCCACTCTTGGCCTGATGATGCGTGAGCAGTCTGCTGATACCGCGAAGGTCGAAGAAGCCTACAAGACGGATATTGCAACGACGAAACGGCGCCTCGATACTGCCAAAACGCTTTTACCCGAGCTTGCCGGTCCGATGAACGATCTGTCCGGTCGCGTCGACCAGATCGTTGCCATGACCGACAAGATCTGGGAAAGCGCAAAGGCTGGCGATTTCCAGAGCGGGCGTAAGATGATGACGGCTGTCAATCCGCTGATCGACAAGTGGCGTAGTGATATCCGCGTGATCAGCGAGAGCAACCTGGCTCTTGTCGCTTCGAAATCGGACGATATGTCTGCGCAGACATCGTCGACGATCACCACGACGCTGATCGCTCTTGGCGTGCTGTTTGCCGCAGCCATCGCCCTTGCTCTGTTTGTGTCTGCCCGTGGCATTACCAGCCCGATCGACCGGTTGCGTGCGCGCATGGTCTCTCTTGCCAATGGTGAAACGCAGGCAGAGGTTGACGGCCTCAATCGTCGTGACGAAGTCGGCCAGATGGCGGAAGCCGTCGCTGTGTTCCGCAACAACGCTCTCGAGCGGATCCGTTTGGAGCAGGAAGCCGATGCCAACCGCAGCCTGTCGGAGAAGGAACGGATCGCCCGCGAAGAGCAGAAGGCCAAAGAAGCCGCAGACACCAGCTTTGCCGTCGATCATCTGGCCGACGCGCTGTCGCGCCTGGCGGATGGCGAAGTGTCCTACCGCATCAGCCAGCCTTTCGTTCAGCATCTGGACGTGGTTCGCGCCAACTTCAACTCGTCTGCCGAAAAGCTGCAGTCTGCCCTCAACAGCGTGGCTGTCAATGCCCGTGGTATCGACGCCGGTGCCAACGAAATCCGCGCTGCCGCCGACGATCTGGCCAAGCGCACCGAACAGCAGGCCGCATCGGTGGAGGAAACCGCCGCCGCACTCGAGCAGATCACCACGACGGTCAAGGACTCGACCAAGCGCGCCCAGGAAGCCGGTCAGCTCGTGTCCAAGGCCCGCACCGGTGCCGAACAGTCCGGCGATGTGGTTCGTAAGGCTGTGATTGCCATGGAGCAGATCGAAAAGTCGTCGTCGGAGATTTCCAACATCATCAGCGTGATCGACGAGATCGCCTTCCAGACCAACCTTCTGGCGCTCAACGCCGGTGTGGAAGCGGCACGTGCCGGTGAAGCGGGCAAGGGTTTTGCGGTTGTCGCACAGGAAGTGCGCGAACTGGCCCAGCGTTCCGCAAACGCAGCCAAGGACATCAAGGCGCTGATCACGACATCGAACGGCCAGGTCCAGCAGGGCGTGCAGCTGGTGGGTGAAACGGGTCGTGCGCTAGAAACCATCGTTGCCGAAGTTCAGGAAATCAACCGTCACGTCCTGGCGATCGTGGATGGCGCGCAGGAACAGTCCTCCGGTCTCCAGCAGATCAACACGGCTGTGAACCAGATGGACCAGGACACGCAGAAGAACGCAGCCATGGTGGAAGAGCAGACGGCAGCCAGTCATACGCTGGCCCGCGAGGCGGCCTCGCTCAACCATCTGCTGGGCCAGTTCAAGCTGGGCGGCGGTTACGAAGCGCCGGTGCGCCAGGCCACGCAGGCAGAACGTCCCGTCCAGTCTCCGGCGCGTGCGCTGGGCCGCAAGGTGGCGTCTGCCTTCAACGGCAATGCCGCGGTGAAATCGGACTGGGAAGAGTTTTGAGCCTGATGGCTTGAACGACCCGATGATAAGGTGAAGATCAAAACCGCCCGCGCGTGTCGCGGGCGGTTTCCTGTATGGGGATTTCGTTATCGCGTTGAATGTCGTAAACGAAAATATCAATATGGTTGCAGGATGCGGGTGCAGATGAATACGAACGACAGGGTTGACGACAAGGAGCGGCAGGCGCCCCGTCGCGGTTTCGGTGTCTCCACCGTTTATGAGACGCTTCGTAATGAAATCATCGAGCTCAAGCTTGCACCGGGTAGCCCCATTGACGAGGTGCAGCTTTCCGACCGGTTCGAGTTGTCTCGCACGCCGATCCGCGAGGCGCTGGTCAAACTGTCTGCCGAAGGGCTGATCACGACCCTGACGAACCGCGCAACCATCGTGTCGCAGATCGACTTTCTCGGTTTGCCGGAATTTTTCGACGCGCTGACGCTGATGTACCGCGTTACCACGCGGCTTGCGGCGGCAAACCATACGGCGGATAATATCGTCACCATCAGGGCATTTCAGACGTCGTTCGAAAGGGCGGTCGATGAGCGCGACGTGCTGGCGATGATTTCCACCAACCGCGATTTTCATCTTGCTATCGCCTATGCGGGCGGCAACCGCCACTATTGCGAGCTGTTCACCCGGCTTCTGGACGAGGGGCGTCGCATCGTCCGCCTCTATTACTCCTCCTTCAATGATGTGCTCCCGCGTGATTACGTCAGCGAGCATGAGGACATGATCC
The DNA here is from genome assembly GCF_014196515.1 of Rhizobium skierniewicense. Lineage (GTDB taxonomy): Bacteria > Pseudomonadota > Alphaproteobacteria > Rhizobiales > Rhizobiaceae > Agrobacterium > Agrobacterium skierniewicense. The sequence goes on from NZ_JACIDV010000003.1 coordinate 172,190, forward strand.
AGACGATCATCTCGCGGGACGTCGAACGGGCCGATAAGGTGGCGCTTGTTCATGCCGACCAGATCGTTCAGCAAATCCGGTCCTATATTACGGCCGATACGAGACAGAGCGTCGATATCCGGCTCTGAGATTGGGTGGGAAGCGATATCCCGAGGCTTCGAAATACGAGTGTTAGGGTTTGTATTTTATTTGTCGACAGTAACGCGTTTCCTTGGTAGTGAATGTCTTATGTTTGATTGGAACGAGGCGACGACAATGGCAGATACGATTTTCACTGGCTGCATTCCTGCTCTCATGACGCCTTGCAAGGCGGATCGGACCCCCGATTTCGACGCCCTGGTCAAGACGGGCAAGGATCTGATCGCCGCCGGCATGTCGGCTGTCGTCTATTGCGGTTCCATGGGTGATTGGCCGCTTCTGACCGATGCGGAGCGCCAGGAAGGTGTGCGTCGGCTGGCCGAAGCGGGTATCCCGGTGATCGTCGGCACGGGCGCCATCAACACGAAATCGGCCGTCAGCCACGCAGCCCATGCGGCGCAGGTCGGTGCCAAGGGGTTGATGGTCATTCCCCGTGTCTTGTCGCGCGGTTCGTCTTCATCCGCGCAGAAGGCACATTTTTCGGCCATTCTGGAAGCGGCGAATGGCCTGCCAGCCGTGATTTACAACAGCCCCTATTATGGCTTTGCCACCCGTGCGGACCTGTTCTTCGATCTGCGCTCGCGTTACGCCAACCTGATTGGTTTCAAGGAGTTCGGCGGCAAGGCGGACATGACCTATGCGGCTGAAAACATCACCGCTGGCGATGACGACCTGACCCTGATGGTGGGTGTCGACACCGGCGTCTATCACGGCTTCGTCAATTGTGGCGCGGGTGGTGCCATCACCGGCATCGGTAACGCGCTGCCAAAGGAAGTCCTTCATCTCGTGTCTTTGTGCCAGAAGGCGGCAAAGGGCGACGCGACAGCGCGTCGTGATGCGCTGGAACTCGAGGAAGCACTGACCATTCTGTCGACCTACGATGAGGGTCCGGATCTCGTGCTGCACTACAAATATCTGATGGTGTTGAACGGTGACACGGAATACGCGTTGCACTTCAATGAGAGCGACGAATTGAGCGCTTCCCAGCGGCGTCAGCTCGAAACGCAATATACACTCTTCAAGTCCTGGTACGCTTCGCGTTACGCAGGCTGATCTGCAGCTTTAGCCATGATCTTGTGTTGAAAAATGCGCCCCGAAAGGGCGCATTTTGCTGTTCACCGTTCAGGCAACCTGCTTTTCAGTCATGTCGGTTGAGATGTGTTCGCGAGCCGTCAGGTAATCGACCAGATCCTTGATCGTTACGACGGGCAGGCCGTGACGTTTCGCAAAGACGAGCAGTTGTGGCAGCCGTGCCATGGTCCCATCGTCATTTGCGATTTCGCAGATCGTGCCGCTGGGGAATTTGCCGGCCAGACGGCAAAGATCGACTGCGGCCTCGGTATGGCCCGTGCGCCCGAGAACGCCAAGCGGATGGGCGCGCAACGGGAAGATGTGCCCCGGACGGGCAAAATCATCCGGCTTGGTTTCAGGCGATACCAGCGCGCGAATGGTGGTTGCGCGATCGCTGGCGGAAATGCCGGTCGTGGTACCCGGAATATAGTCCACCGATACGGTGAATGCGGTTTTGTGAAACTCGGTGTTGCGCGGCACCATCAGCGGAATATCGAGTTCGTCCAGCCGTTCGCCCGGAACGGCCACGCAGATGAGGCCGCGAGCATGGTTCATCATGAACGCAATCTGCTGTGGCGTGATACTGTCGGATGCGACGATAATATCACCTTCGTTTTCACGATCCTCGTCATCCACGACGATGATCATCTCACCGTGCGCAATGGCTGCTATCGCATCGTCTATTGTCGAAATGGTCATGTCTTGCCTTTCAAGGGTTCTGCCGTTTCCGGCACTTTCGCGTTTTTGGAAAAACGCCAAGTCTCCCTTGGGCGAACAACGCAGCATAGCCCGCTGTTTGCGGGTTTCTGCCACCTCGTTCTCTTCCATCCGGACTATACCGTCGGCTCCGGCATCTCACCGGATCTGCTGACCTTTCGGTAAAACCGAAAGCGCTCGCGGGCTGCGGGTAAACCCGATACCGCCGGTGGGGAATTGCGCCCCGCCCTGAGAACAGGTGAAGCATAGAATAGGGACGTGCAGTCAAGCAAGATGAAAATTATCCTTCACAATGCCAATTTGGGAAAAGAATTTGCGCTGTGAGCCGTCTCGCAACAGTGGTGATCATCTACCGTCCTGATGGATGCCATCCTCATCAAACGCGGTCTTGGAGCTGAGCTTCTTGGCCTATCCAGTCAATCGAGATTGAGAATGACCAAGGCCAGCTTCTCCACGACCTGATGGTCCGCCGTGAGGGCGGGGCCAGAGGACACAAGGGGCCTGTCATGCACCTTCAACCAGATGACGCCTTATTTGACCAATCGAGCTGCGGTTTTCGCTCCGCTGTCGCCGCCGTCGTAGGATTTCAGCGTCCAGTTGGCGGAATTGATGATCATGGTGTTGACCACCAACGAAATCTTGTTGGCCTGATTGGTGGTTGAATTATAGGTCACATCGCGGTTGGGAAGATAGATGATACCCTCCAGCGTCTCGCCGTTCGATCCGTTGAAGATGTATTGGCGGGTGTTCGATCCAACGGTCATGTTGCTTGTTTTCTCAAACATCAACACGCCCTTGTAGGTGCCGCTCGTTGGTGGCGAGGCTTTGAAGGTGAGGCCCCCATTGGCGCGGATTTCGCTGTCGATGTCGGGAAAATAGAACGTCACACCATTTGCGATGACCGTCGAATTGCTGTTGATGATCATGCGTCCCTTGACGATGTGAAGACCTGGTTCGAAGGTGACGGTTGGACTGCCGTTGAATGTCAGATCGCAATGCATGCCCGGCTTGATCGACTGCGTTTGCCCGTCCTTCGTGCCGCTTTCGGTGCAGGTGCTCGGGAGTTTCGGCTCGGCTATTTTACCGGCATATGGATCGGTGGCCGCGTTGCAGCCGACCTGCAGGTTGCTCAGCGTGCCGCCATTCTTGATGTACTGCGTGCCCTTTACACAAAACCGTGTGGTGTCGATCGTCGAGCCACTGTTCATGATGAATGCCGGATTGCTGACGGACTGGACGTCTATTCCGCAGTCTTCGCTCTTTACCCGGGCACCGGAGTTGACCAGAACCGCCTGATTTTGATTTCCGAGAACGTAAAGACAGGCACCGGCCGATTTCGCCTTCGGCGCAAAAGCCGTGGCCGACACCGAAATAAGCATCGTGTTCATGCCGATCAGCGGCAGAAATGACGGTTTGAAGTCTGCCCTATAGTCACCTGTGACACTTCCATCCGGATTGGACGCCACCGACACGGCATTCTTTAAATCAATGGTCTGACCGTCTTGGGAGACCAGATCGCCTAAAAAATTCTCGATTTCGCTTCTTTGTGCCTGGGGCGTTGCCTTCGTTGCAGCGGCCAGAACGCCGGCGTCAAGCTTTTCCTGCAAGTGCCTTTTTTCGGTCATGGCATTCATGACATCAACCGCCCCCCCGGCTGAGACCAGCAAGATTGGCGCCATCAGGGCTGCAAGCATCCCAAAATTTCCACCGCTGTCACCGATCAAATGTCTATGTTTCGCCCATAGCGCGTAAACTTTCGAACCTATTGTCACGATGTGAAGCCCCATAAAAATACATACTGTATATTCAATAATTTCAATTATTTAAAAATATAAGAATATGTAGGATAACTGTTATATTAAGAATTCGATATCGTTTTTAAGAATGTGGAATCAGTTCTATTCTGCCCGCTGCCGTCGCCGGCCTAACCAGCGGGAGACGAAGGCCGCCGCTTGGGTTGAGCGCGCAAGATCCATCGAAATCTCATTATATTAGGGAACCGTCAGGGGCGGTGAACATTCTCTCTGGTGAGCAGCCCAGCCATCGGCAATCCAACGCCAGGACATGCGCTTCGGGTTATCTTCCCCTCAATCCTTTAAAAGGGAAATTCCATGACAGAGCGCAATGATAGCGAAAATTCGCCCAGCACTGAAAACGCATTGAGGGCTCAGCCTCCCGGCAGCGGACAGTTTACGCCTGAACAGCATCACGCTGAAGGTGGCGAGCTGCACCAGAAGGTTCCCGGCGACGATGCTGACGATGGCGCGTTTCTGACCGATAACTTCGGACATCGGATTTCCGATAACCAGAACAGTCTGAAGGCGGGGAGCCGAGGCCCCACGCTTCTTGAGGACTTCGTTCTAAGAGAAAAAATCTTCCATTTCGACCATGAGCGGATCCCCGAGCGGATCGTACATGCGCGCGGATCGGGCGCTCATGGCGTTTTTGAATGCACCAAGAGCATTCCCGGCCTGACGAAAGCCTCCATTTTTCAAAAGGTCGGCAACGCCTGTCCGGTCTTCGTCCGCTTCTCCACAGTTGCTGGCGGTGCAGGGTCGGTCGACACCCCCCGTGACGTCAGGGGCTTTGCCGTCAAGTTCTACACCGAGACCGGTAACTGGGATTTGGTCGGCAACAATATCCCGGTCTTCTTCATCCAGGACGCGATCAAGTTCCCTGACCTCATTCACAGTGTCAAGATGGAGGCAGACCGAGGCTATCCGCAGGCAGCATCAGCCCATGATACCTTTTGGGATTTCGTTAGCCTGATGCCGGAATCCATGCACATGATCATGTGGGCTATGTCTGATCGCACGATACCGCGTTCTTTCCGAATGATGGAAGGCTTCGGCGTTCACACCTTCAGGTTCGTGAATGAGAAAGGCGAAGGCAAGTTCGTGAAGTTCCACTGGAAGCCTCACCTCGGTCTGGCATCTACGACATGGGACGAAGCGGTCAAAATTGCAGGCGCAGATCCGGATTTCCAACGCCGTGACCTGTTTGAATCCATCGATAAGGGCGACTTCCCCGCCTGGGATCTCGGCATACAGATCTTCGATGAAGAGTGGGCAATGAAGCAGCCCTACGACGTGCTGGATGCAACGAAACTCATTCCTGAAGAAGACATTCCCGTCGAGATTATCGGGAAAATGACCCTGAACCGCAACGTCGATAACTTCTTTGCCGAGACGGAACAGGTCGCGTTCCTCCCAAGCAACGTCATCCCTGGTATCGATTTCAGCAACGATCCTCTGTTACAGGGACGACTGTTCTCGTATCTCGATACGCAGAAGTCTCGCTTGGGAACTACGAATTTCCACCAGATCCCGGTCAACGCTCCCAAGTGTCCGTTTCATAATTTCCAGCGCGATGGCCTTATGCAGACGCTTGTTCCGAAAGGACGGGCGAACTACGAGCCCAACAGCTTGTCTGAAGCCGGCGAAGACAGCGGGCCTCGTGCATCCGCGACGAGTGGTTTTGCGACCTTTCGTGAGAACGCTGAACGGAATGACCCAACGCAGAAGCTGCGCCAGCGCGACGCACTGTTTGCGGACCACTACAGCCAGGCCCGCATGTTCTTCAACTCGCAAACGAATAACGAGAAAGCCCATATCGTTTCGGCACTCGTTTTTGAACTTTCCAAAGTTCAGATGCCGCACGTCAGAACAAACGTCGTTTCCAATCTCCGCAACATCGATGAGGGGCTAGCCCAAAGAGTAGCGGATGGTTTGGGGATAGACTTGCCGGAAAAATCGACGCCCGCAAAACAACCGATCGACATGGCGACGTCGGACGCATTGTCCATTCAGAAGAACGACCTCAAAACGCTGCAGGGCCGTAAAGTCGGCATCCTCTTCGACGAAGGATCTAACAAGGCGTCCATCGACACGCTAGTGGCCGATATTGAAAAAGCAGGCGGAACCGCTTTCCTTGTTGCAAGAAAAGTTGGCGGCTTGAAAGTCGATGGCGGGGAACTGAAGGCCGATGGACAATTGGCTGGCTCACCATCGTTCATTTTCGATGCCGTCGCTTCGGTCCTGGCGCCTGAGGCCGCTGAAAAGCTCAAAAAGGAAGCCGCCGCGGTACAATGGTTCATGGATGCCTACGGGCATTGCAAAACCATCGGCTATTGCAAGGCGACCAAGCTGCTGCTTGATCGAGCCAATGTCGAAATCGATGACGGCGTTGTCCCCATCGAGCAGTTCATGAGCGTTGCGGCACAAAGGCACTGGGACAGAGAGCCTTCCGTCCGAGAGCTTCCATAAAGTCCCTGTGACGACTGTAGCGGCACCTAGTGCCGCTACAGTCCCGCTTAGCAAGGGCAGAGCAACGGGCTTTGTTTTGTGTCACGTTCTTGGTGTCAAAAGGTGAAAATCATCTTGTCCGACCCGACCATCAAGCCTGCGGCTGCTTCGTCTTGCGCAAATATGGCAGCACCGTTTCGAATGATCCAAACCGCGTTATCGCATCCTCATTGGAGACCGCAGCCGTAATGATCACGTCGTCCCCCTGTTTCCAGTTGGCAGGCGTGGCGACTTGATGTTTTGCCGTCAGCTGGATCGAGTCGATGGTGCGCAGGATCTCATCGAAGTTACGGCCTGTCGTCATCGGATAGGTGAGGATCAGCTTGATCTTCTTATCAGGGCCGATGACATAGACGGAACGCACAGTGGCGTTATCGGCAGGTGTGCGTCCTTCGGAGCTTTCGCCCGCATCATCCGGCAGCATGTCATAGAGCTTGGCGATCTTGAGGTCCTTGTCGCCGATTAGCGGGTAGCCAACCTCAAAGCCGGTTGCCGTCTGGATGTCCTGCTTCCATTTCGAGTGGCTTTCCACCGGATCGACCGAGATACCGATGACCTTCACATTGCGTGCCTTGAACTCCCCATCGAGACCGGCCATCGCGCCGAGCTCCGTGGTGCAGACGGGCGTGAAATTCTTGGGGTGGGAAAACAGAACAGCCCAGCTGTCTCCGATCCACTCGTGGAAACTGATCGATCCCTGTGTTGTGTCTGCTGTAAAGTCGGGGGCAGTCTGATTGATCCGCAACGTCATGGCATGCTCCAGCATAAGTTATGGGCCGATATTCACCTTTTACCCAACAGAAGTCGCCAAATAATCATCCAGAATAGTGCCGATATCGAGGAGAAATATTCGCTTGCTAACATCTGCCGGCAATCATTTTGCGCGTCCCACCCTGTTGCAACTCTGCCGCACCTTAAGGTTTAGTGACGCCTGATGCATGAAACGGGGTTGGCGTTTCGATAAACGCCGCGTATTCTGCTTCCAGCAACCTGAACGAGGGAGGTATTCGATGGCATATTTTTCAAACTCCCCGGTGGCTTCAGCCTCAAAGAGCTGACGCTCTCTTTCTTTTTTCTTCAAGAGATCGCCACACGACAACCGGTAAGCCCGGTTCCTTCTGTCTTTTTCTGAATTTCTTTCGCGCAGCGACATAGCGCGGATTCCCTTTTCATTCTTTTCATGGGACCGGCCGCTGCCGGGTGCTTATCATGTCATTTGGTTTGAAATTACGCCGAAGTCAGGCGTTCCGCAGCGTTTTTCGCTTCTGTTGGCAGCATTGGCGCAGGCAGCCCGGTCGTGTTGCTTTCATGCTTGTCGCCGTCTTGTTTTCAACGCTGGCCGACGTGCTGACGCCGATGTTTGCCGGTCAGCTGGTCGACGCCGTCGTATCGGGTACGGCAAACGATCCTGATGTGTGGAACAATGCGCTCACTGCATTTTCATGGCTTATGGGCCTCGCCGTTCTGGCGGTCATCCTGCGTCATGCGACCTTCATGACGATCATCAGCTTCACGCTGCGATCGATGACGGATATTGCCGCCGACTCGTTTCACCGCATCCAGCGCTTTTCCTCCGATTGGCACGCCAACAGCTTCGCAGGCTCTACCGTGCGTAAGGTGACACGCGGCATGTGGGCGCTCGATCTGTTGAACGACACGGTATTCGTCGCGCTGTTTCCTTCCATCGTCATGCTGATCGGCTCCACCGTTCTGATGACATGGTACTGGCCAATGATGGGTCTGCTCGTCGGGCTCGGTTCCGTGCTGTTTGTGGTCATCACCGTCTGCATGGCGCTTGGCTACGTTGCGCCGATGGCCAGTCTTGCCAATGCCTGGGATACCCGGCTTGGCGGATCGTTGGCCGATGCCGTGACCTGCAATGCGGTGGTCAAGGCATTCGGTGCCGAGGAACGTGAGGACCTGCGCCTGACACGTGTCATGGGCAAGTGGCAGGACAGAACAAAGCGCACATGGACGCGTGGCACCATCAACGGCACCCTGCAGGCGGGCCTGCTCAGCATCATGCGGGCAGGGGTGATCGGTCTTGCGCTTTTACTGTGGGCCAGTGGGAATGCCAATGCCGGTGATATCACCTTCGTTCTGACGGCCTTCTTCATCCTCCAGGGCTACCTGCGTGAGATCGGTATGCATATTCGCAACCTGCAACGCTCGGTCAACGATATGGAGGAACTGGTGTCTATCCATTCGCAGCCGCTTGGCATCGATGATGTCGCCCATGCAAAAACGCTTGTCATCGATGAGGGGAAAATCGAATTCGAGCGGGTGAGCTTCCACTATGGCAAACATCTCGCACCCCTCTACAAGGACTTTTCGGTCACCATCAAGCCGGGTGAGCGGGTGGGTCTTGTGGGTCATTCCGGTTCGGGCAAGACGACCTTCATCAAGCTGATCCAGCGGCTGCATGACGTCAGCGATGGCACTGTCAGCATCGACGGGCAGGATATTTCGCAAGTGTCGCAGGCATCGCTGCGCCAGCAGATCGCCATCGTGCAGCAGGAACCGATCCTGTTTCATCGCTCACTTGCGGAAAACATCGCCTATGCGCGGCCGAACGCCACGCAGCTCGAGATCGAGAACGCCGCAAAGCTGGCAAGCGCCCACGGCTTCATCACAGCGCTGCCGAAGGGTTATGGCACGCTGGTGGGTGAGCGCGGTGTCAAGCTTTCAGGTGGGGAGCGCCAGCGGATTGCAATCGCAAGAGCGTTTCTCGCCGATGCCCCGATCCTCATTCTCGACGAGGCGACGTCCAGCCTGGATTCGGAATCGGAAATGCTGATTCAGACCGCGATGGAACGGTTGATGCTGGGGCGGACGACACTGGTTGTCGCGCACCGTCTATCGACGGTCCGCTCGCTCGATCGGTTGCTGGTGTTCAGCCACGGAACGATTGCCGAAGAGGGCACGCATGTCAGCCTCATCCAGAAGAAGGGTGGCATTTATCGCGGTCTCTTCGAGCGTCAGGCACTGGAACTGACGAAGGGACTGGTTCTGGATGTCGCCGAATAGACGGCGCTGGTCCACGGCCTTCATGGATGCCGTGGACCCTGTACCATCAACGCAGGCCAGTTCTGGCGCGACGTGTTTCAAAATCGAATCGAGAACAGGGACGCTGTCATCGACGCCCTGCTGGTTCGGGATCGTCAACAGCAGGGCGTCGGCCTCAGCGACGGCTTCATCTCACGTCAAGTTTTCCCTTTCGAATAGTGCGCGGCTACGCGATATCTGCAGGCAAAAGACGGTTTCGGCCGGAAAATTGCCGCCTTGAAAATTCGACGAAATCGAGCACGGCTTTCGATTTTTCATTGGCCTGCCAGCCCACGACGAGTTCCACCTCGTCCGGTATCTCCGTCAGCGCACGGTAGACCAGATGTGGGCTAAGATTATGGGCGAGCCAGGAGGGTGCGATTGCGATACCGACGCCCGCAGCGACAAGCGTCGCGATTGCGAGGGTGTGGGACACTTCCTGAACCACCATCGGATAAATGCCGGCACGACGAAATGCGTCCATGATGACATGGTGATAACTTGCGCCGACCGTTGGCGCGTAGGTGATGATGGGTTCTCCAGCAAAATCCTTGACGCCGATACTGGTTTGTTCCGCAAGCCTGTGATGCTTTGGCAAGACGGCGACGAAACCCTCTCGCAGCAAATGTTCTGTCTTCAAAAAACCGGCAGGGTTTGTCGGCCGAATGAAAGCGACTTGCACATTGCCGTTCTGAAGCATCTCCAGTTGGCTCGCAGTTCCCAGGAGTTGGACGTCCACCTGTATCGCCGGATATTTCGTGTGAAACTGAGCAATGACGCCTGGTAATACGTGGGACAAGGCGACATGGACGCCGCTGACGGAGATCGTTCCACTATCGTCGCCAGAAATAGAACGGGTGTGCGTGACCGCCCGATCTATCCCCCCTAGGATTTCCATGGCGTGCCGCAGGAAGATTTCTCCCGCTGGTGTCAGTTTCACGCTTCGCGTCGTTCGAAGAAAAAGGGGGGTTCCAATGCGGTCTTCAAGCTGACGGATCTGCTGGCTGAGAGGCGCCTGGGCCATGCCAAGCCTGTCTGCCGCACGACTGAAGTGCAGTTCCTCCGCAACGCAGGCGAAATAATGAAGGTGACGAAATTCGATGCCATATTTCATATCCTGTAGATATCAATACCCGGCTTATTTTGTAATAGATAATAATCTATTCCCGTGATTATCTTAAAAAAAATATAGAAAAAACGGGAATAGCTGAAACATCAGTTCCAGAAAACGGAGCCCAATGACACGCTTCTGGTTGCTAAAGATATTGCGCACGGCGTTGACGCTGTGGTTTGTCGTTACCTTCACATTCGTCGTTCTGAGAACGTCCGGCGACCCGGTGGTGGCTTTGGTCGGAGCCGACGCCACCCCCGTTGAAATCGAGCAGTTTCGTGCGCTCTGGCGTCTCGATGACTCGCTGTGGGTCCAATATCTGCGTTATGTCGGGCAGATGGCAACCGGCCAGTTCGGTATCTCTTACCGCGACGGTCGCGCGGTGATCGACATCATTGCAGAACGGGTACCCTGGACGATCATGCTCGGCCTGTTCGCCTATGCCGGGGCAATTCTCATCGGTATCCCGGCGGGCATCGTCGCGGCGATCAAACGCGGATCTCCGTTTGACAACCTCATCATGGCCACTGCCGTCTTCGGTTTTGCCATTCCGAACTTCTTTCTCGGAATTCTTTTGATCCTTCTGTTTTCACTGGGTTTGCAGTGGCTACCGAGTTCTGGAACCGGCACCGTCTGGCACATCCTGATGCCCGCTCTCACCCTTGCGACGTTCACGGCTGGCACACTTGCCCGCTTCACCCGATCGGCAATGCTGGAGGTGCTCGACAAGCTTTATATCCGCGCTGCGGCCGCCAAGGGGGTCAGCTATTGGAAGCGTATCGTGTTCCACGCCCTTCCTAATGCAGGCATTCCCATCATCACAATCGTGGGGCTCAATCTCGGCGAACTGATCGGTGGTGCGATTGTGGTCGAAACCGTGTTTGCGTGGCCGGGCGTCGGCAGACTGCTTGTCACTGCGGTTTCATCTCGCGATCTCGCAGTCGTGCAGGGCCTTGTCCTTGTCATGGCGGTGACAATGGTGACGGCAAACCTCATTGTAGACCTGCTTTACGGTTTGCTTGACCCGCGCATTCGCGTCTCGAACTAGGACGAACACGATGAAGCGCACGTCTCCCATTCTCATATTTGCTGTGATCGTGCTTTTGCTCGCAGCATTTGTCGCAATTGTCGGTAACATCTTCACATCGCACGGCGTCACGCAGCAAAACCTGCTGGCGCGCCTGAAACCGCCAGCATTTCTGGGCGGGAATCCCGATTTCCCCCTTGGTACCGATCGTATTGGTCGCGACATGGTGGCCCGCGTTATCGCCGGTCTGCAAATGTCTCTGACGGTGGCAGTCGCAGGCACCATTATCGGAGCCGTGTTCGGCTCCCTCATCGGCTTTGTTGCCGCACATTTTCGGGGCTGGGTCGATGAAGTGCTGATGATGCTGGTCGATTTTCAGGCATCGCTGCCGTTTATCCTGATTACGCTGACCTTGCTGGCATTCTTCGGTAACAGCCTCACCCTGTTTATCCTGTTGATGGGACTGTTCGGATGGGAAAAATATGCCCGTCTTGCCAGAGGTGTGGTGCTTTCGGCGGTCAATCAACCCTATGCCAAGGCAATCGTCGCGCTTGGAGCGGGAAACAGCAGGCTGTACTTGCGACATGTGCTGCCAAATGTCGCCAGCGCGCTGATCGTGCAGGTCACGCTGACCTTTCCGCAGATCATTCTGCTTGAGACGTCACTGAGCTTTTTGGGCCTTGGCATTCAGGCGCCTCAGACAAGCCTCGGCCAGATCCTTGGCGACGGCCGTGACTATCTCTCGACCGCCTGGTGGATTTCGGTTTGGCCCGGCACGGTCATTTTCCTCGTAACACTGTCAATGAGCATTGTCGGCGACTGGCTGCGTGACCGGCTTGATCCGATGCTACAGGGCCGAAACGCATAAATAGAACGCGACCAAGGAGCGTAGAATATGTTTACCAGGCGTGAAGTTGGAAGTCTTTTTCTCGCAGCGGGCGCGGTTACCCTCGCGGGCCGTGTGCCATTGGCGCAGGCCCGGCAGCGACCAACCCTCAACATCGCAGTTGATAATCTATGGGCCACGATGGCGCCCATCAACGGCATCTCCACGACATCGCGTCGCATTTTCCCCAATTTCTACGACACGCTGGTCGAGCGCGATTACATCAATGATGAGAACGGTCTGATCTTCGCTCCCAAGCTTGCGACAAAATGGGAGCAGAAGGGAAATATCTGGTCATTCACGCTGCGCGAAGGCGTGAAATTCCACGATGGCAGTGAAATGACAGCCGAAGATGCGGTCTTTACCCTGTCACCTGAGCGCCTTTGGGGCGAAAAACCGTTCGAACCGCGCGGTAAGACGTTTACGGCGGGATTCAAACGTGTCGAAGCGACCGGAAAATATACGTTCGAGATCGAGACCGTGGCACCTGACCCCAATATCCCGGCCAAACTGACGGGTTACGTCGGTTTCGTCGTTCCGAAAAAATACTATCTGGAAGTGGGCGTCGATGCCTTTGGCCAGAAGCCCATCGGGACAGGACCTTACAAGGTTACGACGTTTCGGTCCGGCGAGATCATGGTGCTGGAGGCGTTTGACGACTATTGGGCGGGGCCACCGCCGGCTCAGACAATCAACTGGAAAATCATTCCGGAATTTGCCGCCCGCATGGCAGGTCTCGTGTCCAAGGAATTCGACTTCATCGTCAACATTCCCACCGATCAGGAAGCCTCTCTTGAGAGCTATGACGGTGTGACGCTGAAGCGTGTCCTGGCGGATAATTATCCCGCACTTGCATTCAATACACGGCCCGATCCGGTCGACAATCCGCTTGTCGATCCCAACCTTCGCTATGCGATGGTGCAGGCGATCGACATGAACGCCATCGTGCAGGCGCTGTTCAATGGAACGACCGAGCACCCGGCGGTGCCGTTCAACTTCAAGGAATATGGCAAGTTTTACGACCCGAATTTGCCGGTCAAGCTGCCCTATGATGTGGAAGCTGCCAAGGCGCTGGTCGCAAAGACAAAATACAAAGGGGAACCTTTGCTCTGGCACATCACGCGCCAGTTCTATCCGAACTACGAAGCTGCAGCCGAAATCATGATTGAGCAATGGCGTGAAATCGGCGTCAATGTTCAGGCTCAGGTGTTGGACAATTTCGAGCTGGTTTATCGCAGGCCGTACCACATGATGAACATGTCGATGAGCTCGGACTTCATTCCGGGTGATCCCTATCAGCCACTCTGGCTCGATTGGGGCCCAACGGCGTCCCGTTCGACGGCGACCTGGAAGACCTGGGATCCAACCCCCGAGTTCATCGAACTCGGCAAGAAATTCGATGCCACGACGGAGTTCGAAGACCGGAAAAAGGCCTATCTGGCGCTTTCGGATGAATGGCAGCGGGTAACGCCCGGGTACTATTTCTGGAAGAGCGTCTATAATTGTGCGCATCGGGACGGGATAGAGTTCCGCCTCAAGCCCAATGGCGAAATGCGCATCTACGGCGATTACTTCAAGTTCGTATGATGGCAACCGTGCAGAAAAATGCCCTCAAGGACATGACGTTCGCGGAGTTTCGCGAACGCCTTCCTGAAAAGCCCGTCATGCTGCTTCCTTTCGGGAGCCAGGAAGAGCAAGGGCCTCATGCTCCGATGGGGGATTTCATGCTGACTGAGGCCATCGCGCTCAAGGTCGCCGAACTGTCAGGCGCTGTCGCTGCTCCGACCATTCCCTTTGGTTATGCGGATTTTTTCAAAACGATCCCGGGTGGCATCCAGTTGAGGCCATCGACATTTTCGGCTGTCGTTGAGGATATGGTCAACGCCTTCCTGGACCACGGTATAGAGCATATCTTGATCCTTAACGGTCACACGACGAATGCATCGCTGATCGATCAGGCGGTGCGCCGCATTCGGGCAGAGCGTGGCGTGTCAGTGGCGTCTATCAATCTGTGGCAGTCCATACCGGACACCTTGTGGAAAGATCTTTATGGTCCTGCGGTGGCCGAGGCACGCGGTCACGGCGGCGAACCTCTAACCTCGGTGTACATGCACCTGTTCCCGGATTTGCTGCGAATGGACCTCAGAAAACCGGCAGGTCGTGCCAAGGCATTCGGACTTCCCACCGGCGGCGTCAACACTGTGCAGTTCGAGGGCATGCCGGTTCATGTGCCGCTCAACTGCCATGAAGTGAACGCCGACGGCATGCTGGGTGGGGACCCCGAACTGGCAAGCGCCGAAAACGGCCAGCGGATCGTCGAACATCTCGTCGGTTTCTGCAGCCGGTTTGTCGACCATATGCGCGCGTGGGATATGCGCTCCCCTTCCCACCAGACACAAAAGGCGATGTGACCATGAGTGACGTAAGGTTATCGATCGATCATCTGAGCGTTCCCTTGCCTCAAGGCGCGGACCGTGGTTTTGCCGTCGAAGATTTGTCTCTCAGCGTCGCCAAGGGCGAGATTCTGTGCATCGTCGGAGAATCCGGGTCGGGAAAATCCCTGACGGCATTGGCGACCATGGGGTTATTGCCCAGCAATCTCGGCAAACCGATCGGTCAGGTGATGTTCGAAAACAAGAACCTCCTGACGATAGACGACGCGGCGCGGCGCGGCATCACCGGCCGCAGCATTGCCATGATTTTTCAGGAACCAACGGCGGCACTCAATCCCATCTTCAGGATTGGCGAACAGGTGTCCGAGGCGTTTCGCGTTCACACATCACTGTCGAAATCCCAGATCAAGGAACGGGTCATCAAGCTGTTTGAGGAAGTGCATCTGCCCAACCCGGAGCAGATCTTCCATTCCTATCCGCACCAATTATCCGGTGGGCAGTGCCAGCGTGTGATGATTGCCACGGCACTGGCGCTCAATCCGTCGGTCCTGATTGCCGATGAACCGACGACGGCACTCGATGTCACCACGCAAGCGCAAATCCTGAAGCTGATGCTTGAATTGCGGGAGCGGCATGAAACGGGCATCATTTTCATCACGCATGATTTTGGCGTGGTGGCGGAGATTGCGGATCGCGTGGCCGTGATGCAAAAGGGAAAACTCGTCGAGATCGGTACCCGTGATGATGTGCTTAATCATCCGCGACAGGATTATACAAAACGATTATTGGCAGCGGTTCCGACACTGACGCCGCGAAAAGAACGCGAAGGGTTGGGCACGCCTGTTCTGATTGCCAAAAACATCATCAAGACGTTTTCGATGTCGGGCGTGTTTGGCTCAGGTCGTGTCGTCAAGGCTGTGGACAATGTCGACATCACCATTCGCAGAGGTGAAACGCTTGGACTGGTCGGTGAATCCGGCTCAGGAAAATCGACGCTGGCGCAATGCGTGATCCGGCTCGTCCAGCCTGAAAGCGGCGATATCGTCATTTCCGATGGTGATTTCTCCGGCCTGCGCGGCAAATCGCTGCGCGAGGCTCGGCGCAAGGTCCAGATCGTTTTCCAGGACCCTTATACGGCGCTCGATCCTCGTCAACGGATCGGTGACGCCATCGCCGAAGGGCCGATCGTCCACGGGCTCGCCGCAAAGGCGGCCATGCACCGGGCGCTTGATTTGCTGGAGGCCTGTGGTCTTGACCGCGCTTCGGCGACACGGTTTCCGCATGAGTTTTCCGGCGGACAAAGGCAGCGCATCTGCATTGCCCGTGCGCTCGCGGTAGAACCGGAACTGCTGATCGCCGACGAATCCGTCTCTGCTCTCGACGTATCCGTACAGGCGCAGGTTCTGGAACTGCTGGCAACGATGCAGGCTCGGCTCGGCTTCGGCATTCTGTTCATCACGCATGATCTGAGAGTAGCAAGCCAGATCTGCGACAACATCGCCGTCATGCGCCATGGCCGCATCGTCGAGCGCGGCGATCCCGCGTCGTTGTTTGGAGCGCCGAAAGAGGCTTACACCAAAGAACTGCTTGCAGCGGTTCCGGGCAAAGGCTGGCAGCACAACCAAGCGATGCCGGATGCCCGCATACCCGCAGAGGACATATCATGAAAAAATATCATATTGGCAACCAACCGAAGCAAGTCGATCCAGATCTTGTTGCACGATTTGAGAGTGTCGAGGTCGCCACGATCGGCCATTTCCGTCACCGTGGTTTCGTTCACCACGCCATCAGCCCCGTGGTCGAGGTGGGGCGCACATGGGTTGGTACGGCTGTCACCGTTGCCATTCCCGCGACGGACTCGACGCTGCTTCACCATGCGGTGTCCTTCATACGGCCTGGTGACTTTTTGTTCGTTGACCGGTTGGGAGATGATCGGCACGCCTGCATCGGCGGCGGCGTTGCATTTGCTATCAAAACCGCGGGCGCAATCGGCGTCGTCATTGACGGGCCGTGTACGGATGTCGAAGAAATAATCGAACTTGGTATGCCGCTATGGTCTCGTGGCGTCTCGGGCATAACAACCCGGCTGAATGACCTGGGTGGCTCGCTCAACCTTCCCGTCTCCTGCGGCAATGTTCCGGTCATGCCCGGTGATATCGTCGTTGCGGATGCCAGTGGTATTGTTGTCATCCCAATCGATGAGGCCGAGGAGGTCGTCGCCGAGGCGATGATCAGGCAAGCGCGCGCCGGTCGCAACAAGGGCAAGATCGAAGCTGGTGAAAAGCTGGGTGACCTTTCGGGTGCCAGCCGAATGGTGGCGACAGCGCTGGAGACGAGGTAATGGAAAATCCGCAGTTCGATCACCTGCGCGTAGAGCGCAGTACAACCCGCAAGTCTGCCGGCGTTAGCGAACGCGGTGTGGTGACCTCACAGCATTTTGTCGCAGCAGAAGCCGGGGCCGCTGTGCTGCGCGCAGGTGGAAATGCTGTCGATGCGGCGGTGACAGCAGCGTTCACTCTCCAGACGGTCGAGCCTTGGATGACCAGTCTTGCAGCATGCGGTTACATGCTGGTGGCGCAACCGGATGGCACGGTTGATACAATCGAATTTACTGGGCGCGTTCCATCATCCTTCGACGCCGCCTTCTACAAACCAGACCCCAGCATAAAGACGTTCATCGGACATCCAGCGTCCGTGGAGAACCGCAACGTCGACGGCTTTACTGCGGCTGTTATTCCGGGATGCGTGCGCGGTTTCGCGCAGGCGCTGAAGCGCTACGGCACAATCGGTTTTGATGCAGCGCTTGCACCAGCCATCGAAAGAGCGCGAAAGGGCCTTGTGGTGGACTGGCATACGACACTGGCTATCGCTATCGCCGCATCCGGTCTCGCAAAAGACGAAGGTGCGCGTTCGGTGTTCCTGCCGGATGGTTATCCACCGGAACCTGGAACGGTTCTGCCGTTGAAAGCGCTTGTCGGAACACTGGAAACGCTGGCGAGTGAAGGCCCGGATGCGCTTTATGGAGGATCTGTCGGGCAACAGCTGATCGCCGATATGCGCGCGGGTGGAAGCTTCATGACACTTGAGGATCTGGTGGCTTACGAACCATTGATCTACCCTGCGCGGAAGATGTCGTTACAGGGCAAGACCCTTCATGTGGCGGGAGACACGAGTGCGGGACAGCGTCTGTTCGAAGCCTTGTCGTTCTTTGACGAAAAGCGTGGGGCCGGCCCTGTTGATGCGCGTTTCTTCACGACGATGTCGTACGCCTTGTGGGAGGCCTTTGGCGCCCATCGCCGCAGGCTCAATCCGGCAGAAACAACCAACAAGACCAGCACGACCCAGGTGAATGCCGTGGATTCCGAAGGGCGGATGGTCGCGATCACCTTCACGCTGCTCAACCGGTTCGGTGCAAGGGCAATGTCTCCCTCCACCGGCATTCTCCTCAATAATGGCATGTCTTGGTTTGACCCCACGCCGGGCCGCGCCAATTCCCTAACCCCCAATGCCTATGCGTCCAGCAATATGTGCCCTGTCGTCGTTACGGACCCGAACGGCACCTTCGCCGCCTATGGCGCCGCAGGGGGCAACCAGATTGTCCCATCGCTCGCGCAACTGACGGGAATGATTGTTCACGCCGGCATGGATATTGAAGACGCGATGAACATGCCGCGCATGACCACCGGTCCGCACAGTGACATCATCGTCAACGTGGATATGCCCGCCACCTACATCGCAGCGCTGTCGGAGATCGCCAGCGTCAGACCCGCCGCGCAGGTTGTTTTCCCCAGACCGTTTGCTGCACCAGGTATGATTGGTCGTCGCGGCGAAAGATTTATCGGAATGGCTGATACGAGCTATCCAGCCGCTTTCGCCGCTGTCGCATAGATGGAAGATCATATGACGGAATTTTCTATTTCGCCTCTCGAAATGGACGGCGTACTTTCCATAATCCCGGCGACAGCGCCCGCCATACCGATGGTCTTTGACTCACCCCACAGCGGCTTGGCCATCCCGAAGCATTTTGAAAAAATAGCGTCGGACGACTTAGTGCTCGTTGCGTCCGATACCTATGTCGATGACCTCTTCGACTTTGCACCTGCGATCGGGGCGCCGATGCTTCTGGCGCATTTCCCCCGGAGTTTTCTCGATCTCAATCGGTCCCTGGAAGACGTCGATCTGGAGCTGGTCGATGGAACATGGCCGCACGCCGTGCGAGAAAGCGCGTCTGCCCGACGCGGCATGGGACTGATCTGGCGTTTCGCCTGGGGTGATCAACCCATGTATGACCGCAAGCTCAGCGTGGCTGAGCTGGAAAACCGTATCGACACCTACTGGCGTCCATACCACCGGGCGCTGGTTCACCTCCTGGACACGACATATGACACTTTCGACCGTGTCTATCACGTGAATTGTCACTCCATGCCAGCCTTCGGTCATGTCCTGTCTCCCGATCCCGCCGGGACAATCCGCAAGGACATCGTCATTGGCGACTACGATGGCACAAGCAGTGAACCGGACTTTGTGCAACTGGTGATCAAAACACTGGAAAGCTTCGGCTATTCCGTTTCTCTGAACGTTCCGTTCCGCGGCGCCGAGCTGGTCTCAGCCTACAACACGCCTGCGAAAAACCGCCACAGCATTCAGATCGAACTCAATCGGAGCCTCTACATGGATGAGGTGACCCGAGAGAAAAATGCCGGTTATTCGGAGCTTAAGGAAAACCTTGCCAGGCTGGGTACGGTTTTGAAAGACTATGTAAAGTCCGGAGAGCCATAGCGCGTCCATTTCACTCGCGGCCTTTTCGATTGATGGTGTGGATGGCTCCTGCTTCCGCCAGCGTATTCCAGATCCATGGTGTAGACGAGAACGGTCTGGTTCTTGTGAACCGCTAGCTCCGTCGCAGCCAGTTGCTACGGCAAGCCGGCCCGCGTTCAAGCGTCCGGCTCAGCGCCATCTCAGCATCGTCAGATGCTTCCCCCGAAATGTCTGGAAAGTGTCGTTTTTTGTGCCGATTATCAATGGCATGGAAAAGGCGAGACGAGGAGCCTCGCCTTTTCAATCAGTGTCAGACGACCTGGACGACCACTTTTTCACGCGCCGATTTCAATGCAGCATCGGCAAGTTTCAGCGCGATCAAGCCATCATGGGCAGATGGCGAGGGTGCGACATTGGTTTCGATGGCGTCGATGAACGCTGCGATTTCGGCAGCATAGGCCGCCGTGTACCGCGTCATGAAGAAATCGTGGAGCGGCGGGCGCGTATAGCCGTCCTTGGTGGCGACTTCGATGGACACCGGCCGCTGGTTTTCGGCCGCGACAGAGCCGAGTGAACCGTGAACCTCAATACGCTGGTCATAGCCATAGGTTGCGCGCCGGGAGTTCGAGATCATTGCCTGACGACCGCTGGCAGTGGTCAATATGATGCTCGCACTGTCATAGTCGCCGAGTTCACCGATTTTGGGATCGACCAGAACCGAGCCTGTCGCGAAAACGCTGACAATAT
This sequence comes from Rhizobium skierniewicense, assembly GCF_014196515.1. Taxonomy (GTDB): domain Bacteria; phylum Pseudomonadota; class Alphaproteobacteria; order Rhizobiales; family Rhizobiaceae; genus Agrobacterium; species Agrobacterium skierniewicense. The sequence continues at coordinate 192,387 of NZ_JACIDV010000003.1, forward strand.
CTTCGCCCAACAGGAAGCGGGCGATGTCGAAGTCGTGGATCGTCATATCGCGGAAAATGCCGCCGGAAACCTTGATATATTCCGGGGGCGGCGCGCCGGGATCGCGGCTTGTGATGGTCACCATTTCGACCTTGCCGATCTGGCCGTCATCGATGGCCTTGCGAACAGCGCGGAAATGCGGATCGAAGCGGCGGTTGAACCCAAGCATGATCTTTGCGCCGGTTTCCTTGACCACATCGATACAGGCCTGCGCACGCGCGACATCCAGATCGATCGGTTTTTCGCAGAAGATCGCCTTGCCAGCCCGCGCAAAACGCTCGATCAGGTCGGCATGGGTGTTGGTCGGCGTGCAGATGATGACGGCGTCGATATCGGGATCTGTCAACACGGCGTCGATCGTGCTGATCGCGCAGCCTGTTTCATCGGCAATGGCCAGTGCGGCCTCCTCAAAGGCATCGACCACAGCGACCAGTTTTGCGCGTTTGTCGGAAGCGATCGCTTTCGCATGCACTTTTCCGATGCGACCCGCGCCCAGCAAAGCCAATCTCGTAACCATCGTTTCCTCCCGATTTCAGTATCTTGGCGTGGAACGCAAATGCGGACACACGCCTGTTTTGGAATATATGTTCCATCTTGCTAGAACGACAGTTCACACCTGTCAAGGCGACAAGATGGCTCGCGCTCTTCGTAACAGCGACAGGTGATGCCACTGCGAGAGGTGTTCTGATCAGCCAGCTTTGGCGGGCATTCCCGGTATCTGGTTTACACTCACCATCTGCTGGATCGTCCGCTCTGCCACACGCTCTGCACGGGCCTTGGACTGCTCCTTATCCTCTGGAAATGTGTAGGTCATGTAAGACAGCGACGTTTCGAGGTCGTTGTTGTTGTGGCCGAGGATAGCCGCGAAATAGCTGTTTTTGGTGACGCTGGACGGGGCGAAATTACGAAACGCGATTTCTGCATAAAGATGGCGCAGGCCATAGGGTTTCGGCGGCTCTTCCTTCGGCCAGATGTCTTCAAATTTGCTGATGACCGCGTCACGCAGCGGCAACCGGACCTCCGACGTGAAATCGTCCACGCTCAGCCCGAACCAAAGCTTGCCATCGCTGCTCTCCCGCAGGCGGCGATAGGCGTCCAGCACAATTTTCGACTGTTCCAGCACAGGGATTTCGTATGTGACACCGAATTTGGTGCCTTCACCCTGTTTGGTCTTCGCCTGTCCGTTGAACAGGACACTCCATTTCGAAACACCTTTTCCGTAGGGTGCGGGCGTCAGTTCGGCTTGCGTGAAAATCTCATAAGGGCGGCGGCCCGTGGTGCCCATCAGGCCGATGGCAACAGTCATGATGTCGAACGATTGCAGGTAGCGACGGCACCGTTTCATGACCTCTGCATGGTTCTCGAAGGTAATGAGCGACCCGTGCTTGTTGGCGATTTTCGCCATCTTGATTTTGCGTGCTTCGTCGTAAATCTGGGGCGTTCCGGCGGCGATGCGCAGCATGGGGTGATCGTCGCCAAACGCTTCACGAAGCGCGTTGCGATATTTGGTGATGTAGGAGATGACCGTTGCCTGCGCCTTGTCTGCCATCGATGCCATTTCCGCATCCCACAGGGCCTGCATGTCAGGCTTTGTGGTCACGCCGTTCGTGGCGGCGATGAAATCAGACACACGCAACAGAAACCGTGGTTTGCGTCCGGCCATATTGGCGCCCGCGCGTTCCAGCTTCTCCTCGATGGAGGTCGCTACGCCCTTTACGGGATACTCGACGGTCTTGATATAGGCATCCAGCCGTTCCCGCAGCTTCTTCATGTTGCAGATCGCAAGGGGGGTCGTTTTCGGGCCGAACGCATCCTTGAGCGCATATCTATATTTTACGATGTAGAGCTCAAGCGTCTTTTCCGTACGACCATTGTCGAAATGAAAGCGCACTTCCTCGTTCCACAAAGCACCGATTTTCTTTGTATCGAAAGTGCCATCCGCCTTCTGGGTGGCTTTTATTGTCTCGATAAAATCCGCGATCCGATCGACCAGAACAGGCGTTTTTGTTTTTCTTTTTTCGGCAACGGACATCAAAAGCTCCAGCGGTGTGATTCGCGCTTAAAAAGTATATATTATGTGCGATAGCAATGGGTATATTTCATTGCGCAGTCAGGAAAACGGTATCGTTGGAGAGGCCGCAGGTTGGGTAAACCAGCGGGCGCCTTCGCTGTCCATATAAATATGATCCTCCAGACGAATACCGAACTGATCGGGATAGACCAGCATCGGCTCATTGGAGAAGCACATGCCTTGCGCCAGCGGCGTGGAATTTCCACGGACGATATAGGGTGCCTCGTGAATTTCCAGCCCGAGACCATGGCCAGCGCGATGCGGCAGGCCCGGCAGCGCATAATCCGGTCCCAAGCCGTGCCTTGCCATGACGGTGCGTGCAGCATCATCCAAACTGCTGCAGGGCGCACCCAGTTTCGCGGCATCATAGACCGCCTGTTGAGCTTCGCGCTCGATGCCCCAGGCCTTCGCAAATTCCGGTGTTGGTTCGTCGAGAACATAGGTCCGGGTGATATCGGAATGGTAACCGTCGATGCGTGTGCCGGTGTCCACCAGAATGACGTCGCCCTGCTGCAAGGTCTGATCACCATCTGCTCCGTGCGGAAGCGATGTGGCAGCACCGAAGGAAACGATACAGAATGACGAGCCGCCTTCACCGCCAAGCTCCAGATGCTGCTCGTTGATGAAGCGAACGACCTCCGATGCGCGGATACCGGGTTTCATCAGACCATGCGCTCGCTTCTGCACCTCCAGTGTCAAATTCATCGCATATTGAAGTATCGCGATTTCGCAGGGTGATTTGCGCGCGCGCAATGTGCTGATCAAAAGGCCCCCATCGATGAGGCGGTCCTGTTCGAGTTGTTTCGCGAGACCGTTGTAGACGAAAAGCGGTAGCGCATCATCCAGAGCGACACGTCCCGCAGGTCCGACGATGGAAGCAACCAGCGATGCGGGATTGTGCTCTTCCTGCCAGATGTGGATTTCGCCACCGATATGCGGGAGCGTTTCAACGCGACTTTTTTCAAAGCCCGGAACGATATAGTGGAGGTCGGTCGCGGTGACCACGGCTCCCAGAAGGCGCTCGCTCTGGTGCCACACCAAACCTGTGAAGTAGCGCAGGCTTTCCGTGGAGCCGAGGAGCAAAGCGCCGATACCTTGCTCCTCCATGCGGCTGCGGAGGCGTGTCAGTCTTTCCAGTCGCTCGGCATTTTCGATAAAGGCTGGTTTGGAACCGGGAAACATGGCGTGATCTTTCGTTGACGACATCACACGGAATACAGAGTTGAAGTTATGTATTCAATATGTCGACAACGAAATGCCTCGTTATCTATTGCCCCAGACGTTTTTTGAGAGACGCGATAAGGCGCTTGGTGAGAGCTTCATAATCTTCGTCAAAATGATGCCCGCCATCGATACCGATGATTTCCGCGCCCTTGTCTTTCAGGGCCGGGCAGGCGGCGTCTTCGTCATCTGTTCCGTAAACGCACTGGACGATCTTTGGGTCGATTTTATCGAGGTCCTTGACCGGATCCTGCTCGCCCGAGCCAGAGACGCCCAGCCATCCCCCCACGGAGATTTCGTAGGAGACCTCGTGGGATAGAGACAACAGGCTCATCTGCACGACGCGGCTTTTGTCCTTGGCAGGCAGAAGGTTGAAGGTGACGGGTATGACATCCGCGCCGAACGAGTAACCGATCAACATGACGTTCTTGACCTTCCACTCCTTGCGATAGGTGTCGATGATACGCGAGAGGTCGTCGGCAATATCCTGCGGCTTTTTCTCGGACCAGAAGTAGCGCAGGGAATCGATGCCTATGGTCGGTATGCCGTCCTGCTGCAAGAAGCCTCCGACATCCTTATCCAGATCGCGCCAGCCGCCGTCACCGGAATAGATGATGGCCATGGTATCCATGGTTGGCTTGGCTTCCAGAACCGTCAATGGCAGTCCCAGCGGGTTGTCGCCATTGCCAGCTGCGTCGATACGATCTTGCAGTGCCTGGCCGAGGGCCGCCTGCGCGTCGTCGTCCACGTCCTTCACGTCAATATCGGAATGGGATTTCAGCAGGTCTTCGACATGCGTGCGACCCTTGGCGTCTGCCTTCGCTGTGAAGACCACGCTGACGGGGGCGGGAAGCGGGCCATCGGTCAGGCCGTAAATGGTCCGGTCGTTGTCAGGCTCTTTCGTGGCCGGTGTGCACAGGATCTTCTTGTCCAAAGGAACGCTGGCAACAGGATCGACCGCGACCGCTTCGCCAATCGTTGCCGCCGGGCTCTGCGCGATCATCGCCAGGGCAAGCGTCGCGCCGTCACCGATGCCGGCAACGATGGGCGGGCGATAGTTTGAAACATTCGCCTTGCGCTGAATTTCCTGCGCCAATTCCTCGATGTCGGAAATCATATAGATGCAGTCTTCATCATCGGCTTTGAGAGCTTCGATGTATTTCGGAAAATCGATACCGACGACAGCCGCACCTTTTTCGACCAAGGCTTCGGCTTGCGTCTGTTCGGCTTCACCCCAGCCGTTTGGGCCGGATATCAGGAAGATGTTGGCTGCCATGTCGCCATCCGGCAACATGATGTGATTGGGTGGGATCATGCCTGTCTCAAAGCCGTTGGCGTCTTGTGCCGACACATGAAGTGGAACGGAAAGTGCGGCTGCGACCAATGCGGCTTTCAGATAATTCAGGCCTGTCATTTACCAATCACTCCTCTGACGCCGCCGCTGATGAGAACGGTTGCGTCCATTAGCGCCAACGCGGCACTGGTACCGTTGGAAACCGCGACATAACGGGGCTCCCACTTCGGGTGAAACTTCGATTTGAAGGCTCGCAATCCCTTGAAGTTATAAAAACGCTCACCGTGTTCGAATAATGTCCCGCCGATCCGGTCCCAAACCGGAGCAGCCTCGCGTTTCGACATCCCCGAAAGCGGCGCCATGCCCAGATTGAAGTTGGAGTAACCCTGATCGCGCATATATTCAATAATGCTGACGAACAGGAAGTCCATGGCACCGCGCGGCGCGTCTGGCGAAAAGCGCATGAGATCGACGGTGACTTCCTTTTTGGTTTCCGTCATCAGCAGGTTGGCAAACGCGGTGATCTGCCCATCCTTGTACAACACGGCAACGGGCTGCGAGAGAATGTAGTCTTTCTCGAAAGAGCCGAGCGAAAAAGTCTTTTCGCGCGTGTTGTGATGCTCAAGCCAAGAGTCTGAAACGCGCTTCAGATCATCGTAGATTTCTGGAACCTGAGGTGTGTCGATGACCGAAAAGGTCAGCCCGTCGCGTGCGCCACGGCTGAGCGATTGCCGAAGGTTGGCCAGCTTGCCGCCCTTCAACTCGAAGCGGGTGAGATCGACCATGGCGAGTTCACCCAGCTTGAAAGCGCGCAGGCCCGCATCCGCGCAATGGGTGAGAATGGCCGGTGAAATCTGATAGAATACTGCGCGTCCGCCCGACGCACGCGCGGTCTCCACGAATTGCCAGACGAGATCGGCGAAATCGTTCTCGTCGCCAACCGGATCCGCCAGTGCAATCCATGAGCGGCCGCGAATGCCATACATGATGAAGGCGTTGCCGCTCTCCGACAGCATGACGTGCTTGTCACCCATGCGCACGAGATTGGCGTCCGCCACGTCCTGTCTTTTGACGATCTCGGTCGCTTTCCCGATATCTTCGGGATGAACCTCCTCGGGGCGGTACATGACCGGCCGCAGCAGGCTGAAGATTGCGACAGTCGAGGAGGCGAGCACCAGACCCAGCAACGCTCGCAAGCTACGCGGAGCTTCCTCCGAAAACTCGAACTGCCACCAAAGCGTTTGGCTGTAGTCTGTGTCACGGTAGACAAAGAACAGGATCGTCGCCGCACCGGCAACGATGACAGCCATGGCGGCAAGCCATGTCGGTCCCAGCGCCTGTCGCAAAAGCGAGGCGTGTCTGGTAAAGCTGCGGACGTTGAAAAACAGCGCAACGATGAAAATTCCAAGGAATATCGCCTCGAAAACGGCGATCGCCTTGATGAGCGACAGGAACAGACCCCCTGCGGCGGCAACGAGGGCGACCCACCATGCGCCATCGAGCCGCTGGCTCAGGCCTCGCGAGGCCACGACCAGAACGAGGCCAAGGATACTCGACAGAAAGTGCGCCGCTTCGATGATCGGCAGCGGCACGAAGCCGGACAGGAAATCGAGATTGCTGTCCGGCGTCGGTGTCACGCTCGAAAAAATCAGCATGGTGCCGAGAATGAGCGCATAGGCCGAGAGCAGGGACGGTGCCAGTCGCCCGGCAAGATGGCCGATATCCGCCATCACGGGCTTTGAGGCAAACTGCTTCATTTCAGTTGCCAGCATCAGGATAATGGCAACGATTAGCGGCAGAACATGATAGATCATGCGGTAGAGAACAAGGCCGCCGAGCAACTGATCGAGGCTGATGGCATTGCCGAGGCCCGCGACCATGACCGTTTCGAAGACGCCGAGACCTGCGGGTACGTGGCTGAGAACGCCAAGGCCGACAGCGGTTGCGTAAATGGCGAAAAAGCTGGGCCAGCCGACGTTCGTTTCCGGCAGAAGAACATAGAGCACCGATGCTGAAGCAGCGATATCGAGAGCGGACACCAGAAACTGGCGCGATGAGGTGCGGCTATCGGGCAGACGCAGCTTCAGCCGCTTGATCTGAAGAACGCGACCGTTACGGCCCAGAAACAGCAGGGCCGTCATGATAACGATGACGGCGAGCGCGCCGCTCCGGAGCCACATGGAATCGACATCGATGATGGCCGCGATGCGGGGAGCGACGATCAGCGTCGACAAGGCGCTGACGGCAAGCAGGCCGAGGCCGAATGAGAGCGTTACGAAGGCAATGATGCGTGCAATATCGGATGGGCTCAGCCCCATGCGGGAATAGGCGCGAAAACGAATTGCACCGCCGCTTAAAGGTCCGAAACCTGCCGTGTTTCCCACGGCATACGCGATGAATGCGGTGGCAATGACGGAAGGGGTCGGCAATTTTTTGCCGATATATTCGATGGCGTTCAAATCGTAACAGATCAAAGCTGCAAAGCTCAGACCCGTAAAGAGCACCGCAAGCGCCGCAGCCTTCCAGCTTGTGTCGGCCAGCGCCTCGACGATATCGTCGTAACGGACTTCAGAGGTCAGCTTATAGATGGTGAAGGTCATCATCACGAAGACGACCGTTACCGCGACCGAGGTGATATGCGTCCTGTATCGCTCAAAAAAGCCTTCGAGACCTGCCTCGGCCTCTTCGATCTGCGCGACGTCGTTCTTCTCAGTCATATGCTTTTCCACGAGACCAGATTGGTTCTGGCGAACCATACGATTGTGACGCTAGTTCGGTATCGTCTCAGTCATACGAAGATTTAATTTTTATTTTCTAAATTGCGACGGCCCGACGTTTAAGAAACGTCAATCATGACAAAGGCCGAGGGTCGCGGCAGACCGGATTGCCTCTTCGGACTATGATTGGCTCCAGGTCGCGTCCAGAACCCTGATCCAGTTGCCGTGGCAGATTTTTTCAAGCGTTGCTTGATCGTATCCGGCGTTCCGCAAGGCATCGACAAGAAGTTGCAGATCAGATGCATCCTTCATCGCCGCGGGAATCGTGGTGCCATCGAAGTCCGATCCAAACGCAACATGGTCGATGCCCATGCGCTCGACCATGTAATCGACATGGCGGACCAGTTCTCCCAAATCAGTGTCCGGGTTCTTGGTGCCGTCCTGGCGCACGAACAGCACGCCGAAATTGAGACCGGCCAACCCGCCCGTGTCCCGAATGGCGTCCAGCTGCCGGTCTGTGAGGTTGCGGCTGTGGTTGCAAAGGGTATGTGCATTGGAATGGGATGCGACCAGTGGCGCGTCGGAAATCCGGGCGATATCCCAGAAGCCTTGCTCATTCATGTGAGAAAGATCGACCATGACCTTCAGCTCATTGCAGGTCTTGACCAGCCTCTGTCCGGCTTCGGTGAGGCCAGGCCCGATATCGGGCGTAGACGGGAAGCGGAAAGGAACACCATGCGCGAACATGTTGGGGCGGCTCCAGACCGGACCTAATGTCCTTAGCCCCGCCTGATGAAGCGTATAAAGCGCATCGAGATCCGCATCAAACGCTTCCACACCCTCGATATGCAGCACTGAAGCGAACGCGCCACTTGCCATCGCCTCCCGGATATCGGCGCCGTTGCGACAGATCTTGAGTTTGCCATCCGATGCCGCTTCGATGCGAAACAGCAGGCTTGCCATGCCCAGCGTGGTGGCCAAGGCGTCGGGCTGGTTTGGGGGGATGAAATTGCGATCGGCATCGAAGCCTGACGGTGAAGGAACGAAAATCGCACAAAGCCCGCCCGCCAGACCGCCCTGTTTGGCGCGTGGCAGGTCGATATGCCCGACCGTATCGCCGTCGATAAACTGCTTTTCCGGCCCAGAATTTCCCGAGAGTTTGAGACGCAAAAGGACGTCATTATGGCCATCGAATACGGGTACAGCGTTGGGATTGGTCATATCGTGGTCACTTTCGGAGGGTCTGACAGGGCATTGCTGTACGCGTCAGATAGGTGCAAATGCAGCGTCTGAACAGGGTCCTTCGCGTTGTGGGGACGATTTTGAATGGAAAAAACATGCTGGACAATCAGGACTGGACCGCTGCTTCGAACGTGGCCGAAGACTTCGTGTCGCAATGGAGCAACAACGAGCCCGGAGGTTCTGTTGTCGGCTTTGACCTGTCGGGCCTGCGGTTTGCCTGTTCAGGCGGCGTGGAAAGTCTAGCGACCTACACACCTTTTTCACCCAAAAGCGTTGTGCGCTACGCGTCGGTCACCAAGCATGTGTTTTGTGCCATGGTGCTGGAAAACAACCATCTGATCGCGCTTGATGATCCGCTCGGAAAACACGTTGCAGAACTGCAATCGCCGCTTCGCGATGTCACGGTGGGGCAGGCGCTGGATATGAGCGGTGGCCTGCCGGATGTGCGCGAATGTCTCTCGCTGCTTGGCCTTTCGGTCTACACGGAAACGCATGCTGCGCCGCTGCTGGACTATGTTTCGCGGTTGACACGCCTTAATTTCCCAGTGGGCAGCGAGGTATCCTACACCAACACGGGCTATCGTCTGGTGGAAGCCGCACTTGAGCGAAAAGGGATTCGTTTCGACGATTTCGTCCGGGAGAAGATCGCCGCACCGTTCGGCGTCGTTCTCAAGGCACCGGATGTGTGGGGCGACCCGGTGGCTGGACTTGTGCCTGGATATTGGCAGGCCGAACAGGGCTGGCAGCTATCATCCGCAGGCTTGCACATTTCTGCATCCGGGAGTTTGGCGGGAAGTGCCGAGGCGTTGGTCCGCTGGTTGCAGGCGCTTTTGAACGGCGAACCTGGCTTCGAGAGCGTATTGAAAGCATTGTCTGCTGAACGTCCTTTGGCGGATGGTCGGATGAGCGAATACGGGCTTGGCTTGCGCTGGTCGCATTTGGGCACGCGTCGCTTCCTCGGGCACGGCGGTTCGCATCCCGGTTATAAGACTTACTTTCTGCTCGATCCGGAAAACGGCACGGGTTTCGTCGTCGTCTCCAATAGAGAGGACACCAACGGTTTCAAGATAGCGCTGGAAAGTATGGCGGCGCTGACCGGTCTGCCATTGCCCCAGCCTACAAGCAGCCTGCCGGATGGTCTCTACATCACAGAAACGGGTCCGTGGTGGCTGGAGATCAAAGGAAGCACCTGCACGTTCATCGATGCCGACGACACGCTCTATGACGATGGCGATGGCTGGGTTTCCTCCCGATCGGCCTCATCGCCGGTGCGTCTTCGCGTGGAGGGAGACGCCTTGGTGGGGGAGGCTGGACACGCACAACGCCGCTTTTTGCCGGTCGGATCGCATGACGTGCCGACCGCGCTGACCGGTCGCTGGATTTGCGAGGAGGGTGCCGAATTCTCGATAGAGAATAACATGCTTTCCATGGGTGTCGGGCCGACGCGGCAAACCATGCCGTTGACGGCCCTCGGCGCTGGCCGCTTTCTGTTTACGCTGAACGATGGCCCATGGACAAAACGCGTCTGCCTGCACGCGTTGGGTCACGATCGGCTGGAACTGGTTACCAGCCGTGCGCGCATGGTCGAGTATCGGCGCTCGGTCCGGTAAGGACGAACGCCGTTCTCACTCAAATGGCGGTGCGCATCGCGTTTTCGAGGTAAAGCTCACGCAGGCGCTTCACAAGTGGGCCGGGCTTTCCATCGCCGACAGGTTTTCCGTCGATGCTTGTGACGGGCATCACGAAGTTGCCCGCACTGGTGAGCACCGCTTCCTGCGCTTTCAAAGCCTCATCGAGCGTAAAGGGGCGCTCTTCCAAGGTCAGACCCGCTTCTTCGATCAACTGCAAAGCCGCTTGGCGTGTGCAGCCGGGCAGGGTTTTGTTGCTGTTGCCGCGTGTCACCAGCTTCTTGTCTGCAGTGATGATATAGGCCGTCGAAGAGGCGCCCTCGGTCACGAAACCGTCCTCGATCATCCATGCCTCATCGCAGCCCTCAGCCTTGGCGATGCGCTTGGCCATGACCTGCGGCAGCAGGCAGACGGATTTGATATCGCGGCGAGCCCAGCGTTGATCGGGAACAGATTTGACCGAGAGCCCGGTCGCCTCCTGCGGGGTTCCGACGAGCTTTTTCACCTGCGGAAACATTACGAGCGTGGGTGCGAGATCATCCGAAAATAGAAAATTGCGGTCTTCAGCGCCACGCGTTAATTGCAGGTAGATCAAACCTTCCGTCAGACTGTTTTCGCTGATCAGGCGTCGTTCCGCTTCGACCACCTGCTGGGTGGTGATGGGCAGAGGAATGTCGATCTCACCTGCACTTCGCTCCAGCCGCGCCATGTGTAGATCGCTGTCGATCAGCTTGCCATCGATAACGGACGTGACCTCGTAGATGCCGTCCCCAAATAGAAAGCCGCGGTCGAAAATGGAGAGTTTCGCCTCGGATTCAGGAAGAAATTTACCGTTGAGATAGACGATGCGATCGGTCGCGCTGGGCATAGTAGGTCCTTTGGTGTCAGGCTGAAAAGCACCGTCTGTTTAAAACGATCCGGCCGCCTATTCAAACTCCAAAATCACCTCATCGACCGCGAGACTATCGCCTGCACTGACCGACACCTTGCTAACGCGACCGTGCCGCTCTGCCCGAAGAATGTTTTCCATCTTCATCGCTTCAACGGTTGCCAGCGCCTGGCCCGCCTCCACATGATCGCCCTCCTGCACGGAAATGGATGTAACCACCCCTGGCATGGGGCACAGCAGAAGTTTCGACGTGTCCGGCGGTAGCTTGTCTGGCATCAGTTTGGCAAGCTCGGCGATGCGCGGGGTGCGAACCAGCACTTTTACGTCCAGTCCTCGCCAGCGGAGACGAATTGCAGATGGCGAAAGATCAATCTTCACGGCCATGGACTGCCCACCGAGCGTAAACATTTGCAACGTCTGCCCCGGTTGCCAAGACGTCTCGATTGGTAAAACGGTGCCGTCCTCGAAGGTTGCCGAGGTTTTGGTCTCATCCCCGATGAGGGAAATCCGGTGGTCCGTCTTTGCCAAACGGACAACCCAATCGTTGCCCACAATGCGGCGGTGGTTGCCGATCGTCCCGGAAATCTGCGTGGCACGTGTCTGCACCCGGTGATGAATGATGGCCGCAACAGCGGCCAGCTTCCTTGCAGTCTCAATCTCGGGTTCGATGCCCGCAAAGCCCTCGGGAAACTCTTCGGCGATAAAGCCAGTCGTCAGATTTCCGCTGCGGAAGCGCTGATTTTGCATGACGGCAGAGAGGAAGGGCAGGTTGTGGCCGATGCCCTCGACCTCGAAACTGTCCAGCGCATCTCCCATGGCATCTATGGCTTCTGTCCTGTCTTTGCCAAAGGTGCAGAGCTTGGCGATCATCGGATCATAATACATCGAGATTTCACCGCCTTCGAAAACGCCCGTGTCGTTCCGAATCACGGTGCCGTTGGGCTGTGTCCCCTCTGTCGGGGGGCGATATCGCGAGAGACGACCGATTGAAGGCAGGAAGTTTCGATATGGATCCTCCGCGTAGAGGCGACTTTCGATAGCCCAGCCGTTCAGCTTGATATCGCTCTGTCCGAACGCCAATGGCTCGCCGGATGCAACGCGGATCATCTGCTCCACGAGATCGATGCCTGTGACGAGTTCCGTCACCGGATGTTCCACTTGCAGACGGGTGTTCATTTCCAGGAAATAGAAATTGCGATCGCCATCCACGATGAATTCCACCGTCCCGGCAGAGTGATAGCCAACCGCCTTGGAAAGGGCAACGGCCTGTTCACCCATCGCATTGCGTGTGGCCTCGTCAAGGAAAGGCGACGGAGCCTCTTCGATGACTTTCTGGTTGCGGCGCTGGATGGAGCACTCGCGCTCTCCCAGATAAAGTACGTTGCCATGCGTGTCGCCCAGCACCTGAATTTCGATGTGCCGAGGCTGATTGACGAATTTTTCGATGAAGATGCGGTCATCGCCGAAGGAGGATTTCGCTTCGTTTTTGGAGGATTGGAAGCCTTCGCGTGCTTCGGCGTCGTTCCAGGCGATTCGCATGCCCTTGCCCCCGCCGCCCGCCGATGCCTTGATCATGACGGGGTAACCGATAGACGAGGCTATCGTCACAGCTTCGTCTGCGTTTTCGATCAGTCCCATGTGGCCGGGTACGGTGGAGACGCCAGCCTCCTGGGCCAGCCTCTTGGAGGTGATCTTGTCGCCCATCGCCTCGATTGCCTTCACCGGCGGGCCGATGAAGATGATGCCTGCTTTTTCCAGAGCAGCAGCAAAGGCCGGGTTTTCCGACAGGAATCCATAGCCGGGATGCACCGCATCGGCACCCGTCCGGCGGATGGCTTCCAGAATTTTCTCGATCACGATATAGGACTGGTTGGAAGGCGCTGGGCCGATATGCACTGCCTCGTCCGCTTCGCGCACATGCAGAGCATTGGCATCGGCATCAGAATAGACGGCCACCGTCTTTATGCCCATGGCTTTTGCCGTCCGGATAACGCGGCAAGCGATTTCGCCTCTGTTGGCGATGAGGATTTTGGAGATCATTGCGGTACCCTCACAGCGGAATCGTATCGTGTTTCTTCCAATGCGTCGTCACCTGCTTGTTGCGTAGCGAGGCGAACGCGCGGGCGATGCGGCGACGGGAGGAGTGCGGCATGATGACCTCATCAATGAAGCCCCGCTCTGCCGCCACAAAGGGGTTGGCGAAACGCTCTTCGTACTCCTTGGTCCGTGCCGCAATCTTCGCAGGATCGGAAAGCTCTGAACGATAGAGGATTTCCGCCGCCCCTTTGGTACCCATCACGGCGATCTCCGCCGTTGGCCAGGCATAGTTGATGTCAGCACCGATATGTTTGGAGGCCATCACGTCATAGGCGCCGCCGTATGCCTTGCGGGTGATCAGCGTCACCATCGGCACGGTCGCTTCCGAATAGGCAAAAAGCAATTTTGCCCCATGCTTGATGACACCGCCATACTCCTGAGCCACACCGGGCAAAAATCCGGGCACATCCACGAGCGACAGAATGGGAATGTTGAAGGCATCGCAGAAACGCACGAAACGGGCGGCCTTGCGCGAGCTGTCAATGTCAAGGCAACCGGCCAGTACCATGGGCTGGTTGGCGACAACGCCAACGGTCTGGCCTTCGATGCGTATGAAGCCGGTGATGATGTTTTTGGCAAAAGCTTCCTGTATCTCGAAGAAGTCGCCTTCGTCGGCCAGGGCGTGGATCAGCTCTTTCATGTCGTAGGGTTTGGCGGAGCTGTCTGGTATCAGCGTGTCCAGCCTTTGCTCCAACCGCGCCGGGTCATCGTGAAACGGTCGGCTCGGTGCTTTCTCACGATTGTTGAGCGGAAGGAAATCGAACAGCGCGCGCACGGCCTCCAGCGCTTCGACATCGTTTTCATAGGCGCCATCGGCAACGGAGGATTTTCTGGTGTGGGTGGAAGCGCCACCCAGTTCTTCCGCTGTCACGATCTCGTTGGTGACGGTTTTGACCACATCCGGTCCGGTGACGAACATGTAGGACGTGTCGCGCACCATGAAGATGAAATCGGTCATGGCGGGGGAATAGACCGCACCGCCCGCACACGGGCCCATAATCACGGAGATCTGTGGGATAACGCCGGAGACTTCGGCATTGCGGCGGAAAACCTCTGCATAACCGGCGAGCGACGATACGCCCTCCTGGATACGCGCGCCGCCACTGTCATTGAGACCGATGACAGGTGCTCCCACCCGCGCGGCCATATCCATGACCTTGCAGATTTTCTGCGCATGGGTTTCGGAAAGCGAACCGCCCAGAACGGTAAAGTCCTGGCTGAAGACGTAGACCTGTCTGCCATTTATGGTGCCCCATCCGGTGACGACGCCATCGCCAGCGACCTTCTGCTCGGCCATGCCGAAATCCACGGCGCGGTGGGTGACATACATGTCGTATTCTTCGAAGGAGCCCTCATCCAGCAATACGTCGAGACGCTCCCGGGCCGTCAGCTTGCCTTTGGCATGTTGTGCATCGATGCGTTTCTGACCGCCACCGAGCCTTGCCTGCGCGCGGCGCGTCTCCACCTCTTCAAGAACCGTCGACATGCAAACTCCCAGATACGACTATTGCGATTCCAGACTTAAGGGTGAAATCCCGAATTGCAAATAGTCCATTGGTGGCAAGTTTAAGCATTTGGCGAAGTGCTCGCTGTTTGCTCCCGGCAGGTCCTGCTCGATCAGGATCATATCCAACAGCCCTGATGTTTTTGGCATTCTGTTGGCGTGAAGCCGGGCACCGGTTTGCCGACGGCGCATCGGAGCAGCGACACCGGGTGGCCGCGCTGGCTGTCGCCGAGATCGGCAACCATGCTTTCAGGCCCGGGTTCGCGCCAGTCGTTGCAGTGATCGTACCAATCGCTTCTCTGTCACTCCCCTTTCTTCCAGAACGGACCGAGCAGATCCAGCAGCAACTTGCGGGACCGGGATGGCAAGGCGCCGAAGAATTCTCGTTCATGCTCCAGCATGACCTGTTCGGCCTCAGCGGCCGCCCGTCTGCCATCTGCGGTCACGGTCAGCCCGAAGGATTTTCCGCCGATATGTTCCCGTTCGATCAAGTGGCGTCTTTCAAGCGATGCCGTCAACGGCACCATGTTTGCCCGTTGGATGCCAAGAATCCGGCCGATCTCGCTTTGAATGATGCGGTCGTTGCCAGCGATCAGGATCATGACGGATGCTTCGCTTGGGGTCAGGTCGATCTGCGCCAGCCTTTGGGCTAGCACGCCCATCAGAGAACTCGATGCCCGCCGAAGCTGGTAGCCGAGATGGTCGTCGAGGGGATTGGTGACCGTCGTGAGGGAGGGCTTGGCGTTGGTTGACGCGTCTTCTGACGACAAGGGGGCGGTTTCGATCCTGTTCATGTCCGACCCTAGAAAATTTCGCTTGCCAATTCAAATCAAAATGTCATGTTATATAACATATCATGAGGCGGGAGGCTCAATGGTGGTGAATATCGCTCGAAGACTAGCTCAATCAGATCGTAACGCCTCGTTCCAGCGGGTCATCGTGATGGATGACGTGACGCCTGCCATGCGACTGTTTCGTCATGGGAGCTTCGGTCCGTTTGCCGCCGTCGTCAGGGCGTGGGGCAAGGACTACGCTGTCGATCCGGCAAACGACGCCGCACGTGGCCTGCGTGTCGCCCGCCGGAGGATATCTGCCATCTCCCGCATCCATGAACCGACCGTCCACGACGAGGCGCAGACGCGGTTCGGTGGCGTCAAAAGCGCAGGCTACGACCGCTTCGGCGGCAAGGCCGACCTCGATCCACTTATAAAGTTGTGTTGCATCACGCTGGACACCAGCGGCGAGCATTTCCCGATGTGAGGCCATCCGGGAAACGCACAATACACAAGCCAAACAACACGGCGTCCAGGGGCGTGGACCGATGCGAGGCGGCCAGCCTTGAGGAGGTCGGCTGTCTTCAAGAGCGTTCACCCAACAACCGCCGTTCGTCACATAAGGAGAAATGCCGTGGATTTACATCGCGATGAACAGAACACCGTTACTTTCGAAATCGTTGATCGGGTCGCCTGGGTCAGCTTCAATCGTCCGGATAAGCGCAACGCCATGAACCCGGCACTCAATCGCCGGATGATGGACGTTCTGGACGAGCTCGAATTTTCCGAGGACGTTGGCGTCCTCGTCCTCACCGGTGAGGGGACAGCATGGTCCGCCGGCATGGATCTCAAGGAATACTTCCGCGAGACCGAGAGCCAGGGACTGCGCGGTACACGCAGGGCGCAGCGGGAAAGTTACGGTTGGTGGCGCCGGCTGCGGTGGTACCAGAAACCGACCATCGCCATGGTCAATGGCTGGTGCTTCGGTGGCGGATACGGCCCGCTGTTCGCTTGCGATCTGGCCTTTGCTGCGGAAGAGGCGAAATTCGGCCTCTCCGAAATCAACTGGGGCATCCTGCCGGGAGGGGGAGCCACCAAGGTCGCGCTGGAGCTGACCGGTTTCCGCAACGCGATGTACCATGCGCTCACGGGCGAGAACATCGATGGCCGGAAGGCCGCCGAATGGGGCTTCGTCAACGAGGCCCTGCCGCTTGAACAGTTGAAAGCCCGCGTCGGCGAGGTCGCGCAGGTGCTTCTCAAGAAAAACCCCGTTGCCCTCAAGGCCACCAAGGATGTGGTGCGACGGGTCGGCACGATGACCTACGATGAAGCGGAAGATTATCTCGTCCGCGCTCAAGAGGCCGCCAACAGCTACGACAACGAGGGACGGAAGGAGGGTATCCGGCAGTTCATCGATGAGAAGAGCTACAAGCCGGGTCTCGGTGCCTACGACCGGTCGAAGTCGAAAGCATAGACAGAGTGGGTCCGTATCGTAAGGGGAGACGATGCGGACCTGTCAACAGATGGGATGAAAGCCGTCGCTTCCATGGACGCGCGGCCCTGTGGAGGAGAGACGACTGTGGATCAAGATATCCGGTTCATGCCTGCAAACGCGATTGGCCGCCTGCTTCGTCCGGCTTCCGTGGCGATTATCGGTGCATCCGACAAACCTGGCGCCCTGGGCGCGTCGGTCCTTGCCAATCTCGACCGTTTACGATTTCCTGGCAAAATATTTCTCGTCAACCCCAACCGGGAGGAAATCGGCGGTCGCGCGTGTCTGAAGGCCATCGGCGATCTGCCGGAGGGCGTCGATGTCGCGATCTTAGCCATTCCGCGTGCTTCCGTCCTGGAAGCCGTTAAGGCGCTGGCGCTGCGCAAAACCGGTGCAGTGGTGATCTTCTCCGCCGGCTTCGCCGAGGGTGGGGCCGAGGGATTGGCCGAACAGCGCGAGATCGCCGCCATTGCGGCTCAAAGCGGCATGATGGTCGAGGGGCCGAATTGCCTCGGCCTCGTCAACTTCGTCGACGGCATCCCTCTGACATTCATCGAGACGCCCGACATCAGACTTGACGGCCGTCCGGGCATCGGCATCGTTTCCCAGTCGGGTGCGATCGCCGCAGTCGTGGATAGCACCCTGCTTGCGCGCGGGCTTGGCCTGTCATTCTCGATATCGACCGGAAACGAAGCGGCAAGTGGCGTCGAGGATTACGTCGACTATCTGATCGATGATCCCCATACCCACGTCATCGGTCTGGTGGTGGAGCAGTTCCGCAAACCGGCGCGCTTCCTGCAAGCCGCGCGGCGCTGCATCGCGGCGGGAAAGCCGATCATTCTGCTGCATCCCGGCCGCAGCAGTGCAGCGCGGGAATCAGCCGCCACCCACACCGGCGCCATGGCCGGCGACTTCCAGGTTATGAAGACCAGTGTCGAGCGGGTGGGCGTCACGCTGGTGGAGACGCTCGAGGAGTTCGGCGACTGCCTGGAACTGACCGCCCGCTACGGCAGGATCGGGGGTGGCGGCGTGGCGGTCGTTGGCGAGTCCGGCGCTTTCAAGGCGTTGACGCTCGATCTGGCCGAAGCATTGGCCCTTCCTCTACCGCAGATGACCGACGAGGACAGTGCCGCCCTTCGCGCCGCCCTGCCGCCCTTCGTGCCCGTCAGTAACCCCGTCGACCTCACGGCGCAATCTCTGGTCGATCCGGACCTGTACCGGCGTACGCTCGCCGCCCTTCTAACCGACGATCGTGTCGAGACCATCGTGCTCGGTATCATCCAGACGGACGCCAAGACCTGCACCCTGAAGTTCCCCTCCATCCTCAGCGCAATTCAGGACCTGAAACCCGCCAAGCCCATCATCGTTGCCGGTCTGGACGAGGGCGCGCCGATCCAATCCGCCTATGTCGATGGCCTTCGCGCTCTGGGTATCGCCTATTTCCCATCCACCGACCGGGTGATGCGGGCCGTGTCCCGGCTTTCCGAGCGCGCTCGCCGCACACTCGTCGTGACCGACGCCGAGCCGACGCGTCTGGCGGCCTTGCCGGCCGGTCCGGCAGTCATTCCTGAATATCAGGCTAAGGACCTTTTGCGGCAGGGGGGGTTCGTCTTACCGCAAGGGATGCTCGCCACGACGCCGGAAGAGGCCTGCCGGCACGCGCGCGCGATCGGCTATCCCGTTGTCCTCAAGGCGCAATCTGCCGATCTCTCGCACAAGAGCGACGCCGGCGGGGTTGTCGTCGGTCTCTCGGATGACACAGCCGTGTTGAAGGGCTGGGCAGAGCTCTCGGCAAACATCGCCCGCCATAGGCCTGGCCTCTTGCTGGACGGGGTCCTTGTGGAGACGATGAGCCCGCGCGGAATCGAACTGATCGTCGGAGCACGCAACGATCCGGAATGGGGTCCTGTCATTCTCGTGGGTTTCGGAGGCGTCCAGGCCGAGATCCTGAAGGACGTCCGCCTGCTCTCGGCGGACCTGACAGACGAGGCAATCATTGAGGAGATCGGACGGCTGAAATGCGCCGCGCTTCTCGACGGATTTCGCGGGGCCGCTCCCTGCGATGTCGGTGCTGTGGCCGCAATCGTCAGCCGCCTCGGCCGTCTTCTTCGAGCAGAACCGTCTATCCGGGAAATCGATCTCAATCCCGTCGTCGTCTACCCCGGAGGCAAGGGTGCCGTCATCCTCGACGCGCTGATGACACTGGGCGACTGAGACCGATAGCGCATGAGGGCTTTGCATCCGCGAAGCGCGGACAGGGTCCCTGATTCCATTTCAACCTTGAGGGAGGAACAGCCATGATCGAGGATCCGCAACACAGTCTCGCGCGGACGCCAATGAGCCCGATGCAGATATGGGCCGTCAGTCTGTGCGTTCTGTTGAACGCGCTCGACGGGTTCGATGTCCTGTCGATCAGCTTTGCGTCGCCCGGCATCGCCAAGGAATGGGGTGTCGACCGTGCCGCGCTTGGTATCGTCCTGTCGATGGAACTCATCGGCATGGCCATCGGCTCCGTGTGGCTCGGAGGCCTCTGCGACCGGATCGGCAGGCGCGCCGCCGTCCTCGTCAGCCTCGTGCTGATGGCCAGTGGAATGGCGCTGGCGGCAACGGCTTCCGGCATCCTGCCGCTGTCAGCCTGGCGGCTCCTGACCGGTCTCGGGATCGGCGGTATGTTGGCGGCAACCAACGCGCTCGCAGCTGAACATGCCAACGCGAAACGCCGAAGTTTCGCAGTCGCACTGATGGCGACAGGCTATCCCGTCGGTGCCGTGATCGGTGGCGCCCTCGTGTCGCATTTCCTGGTCGATTACAGCTGGAGAGCGGTGTTTGCCAGCGGTGCCATCGTGACGGCCTGCTGCATACCCCTGGTCTATTTTACCCTCCCGGAATCCGTGCCATGGCTCATTCAGCGGCGTCCCAAGGGCGCGCTCGAACGGCTCAACGCTGTCCTGAAACGCATGGGCCGTGCAAGCGTCTCCGCTTTGCCGGAACCGGCCGGGATACGCCTGAAACCCGGCATCGGGCAGCTATTTTCCCCAACATTGCTCGTTGCTACCCTGTGCCTGACTTTTGCCTATTTCTTCCACATCATGACCTTCTACTTCATCCTGAAATGGGCGCCGAAAATCGTCGCGGATATGGGCTTCCTGCCATCTGCCGCCGGTAATGTCCTTGTCTGGGCGAATATTGGCGGCATCGTCGGTTCGATCATCGTCAGCATCCTTGCTCAACGTTTTCCCGTGAAGAGCCTGACGATCGGCGTCATGGTGATCGCGACGGTTCTTGTCGCTCTGTTCGGGCGCAGCGCTCCAGATCTCGTGCAGCTCTCCATTCTCGCGGCTCTTGCGGGATGCGCCACCAATGCGGGCGTTGTCGGGATGTATGCGATCGTTGCCGAGACCTTTCCCACCGAGGTCCGCGCAAGCGGCACCGGCTTTGTCATCGGTATCGGCCGAGGCGGCGCGGCCCTTAGTCCCATCATTGCCGGCATGCTGTTTGCAAACGGAGCCACCCTTCCGACAGTCGCCCTTGCGATGGGCCTCGGCTCGACAATCGCTGCCCTCACCATACTGTTGCTCGGTCTTCGACGCGTCGGGTCAAAGGGATCGCGGCCGACGCTTCAATAGGAAATGTAAAGCAAAGGCTTTGACCCGGATTGGCTGCTGTTACCGACGGCTCGCTTTGGTCGCCGTGAAGGGCTCGGTCAATCGAGTTGCCCGAGTTTCCTAAGCCGATATTCCAGTTTGGCGCGTGTTATTCCCAGCTGGCGCGCTGCGGCGGAAACGTTTCCACCTGCGGCGGCCAGCCACGAAACGTAAAGCTCTGTCTCGGCCCGTTTGAGTGCGTCGGGTGTCGTTATCGGATGGCCTGGATCCTCGCGGTGCTCGGCCGATTGTGATGCCGTAGAAATCCGACCGCCTTCGGTCAGTTTGAGCGCGGGCGACGGCATCATCTCGAAGCCTGTAAACATATGCTGCAGGTCGATCAATGAGCCGCTTTCGGAAAGAATGACGCCGCGCTCGACGAGGTTCTGGAGTTCGCGGATATTGCCAGGGAAATCGTAAGCCAGAAGCGCGTCCATAGCCCGGCGGGTGAAACCGGCGGTGTCACGCCGATGTCGATCTCGGAAGAACGTCAGAAAATGCGCGGCGAGGAGTGGGATATCGTCGCGACGGTCGCGAAGCGGCGGGATGACGATCGGGAACACGCAGAGCCGAAAATACAGGTCCTGCCGGAAGCGTCCGCCCCTGACCTCTGCAGCAAGGTCGACATTCGACGCGGTGACGACACGAACGTCCACCGGTATCGTCCTTGTGCCGCCGACGCGTTCGATCTTCCGCTCCTGGATAGCTCGAAGGACCTTGCCTTGCGCCGAATAGGTAAGAGAGGCAATCTCGTCGAGGAACAGCGTGCCACCGTGGGCGCGTTCGAAATATCCGGCGCGCGACTGGACAGCGCCGGTAAAGGCACCTTTTTCAACGCCGAACAGCTCGGACTCGACCAGTGCTTCCGGGATGGCGGCGCAATTGATCGGCACGAAGGGCTTGTCCTGACGCGGGCTGAGCCTGTGTAACTCGTTCGAGAAAAGCTCCTTTCCCACACCGGATTCGCCGATGAAGAGCACCGTCGCGTCTGTGTCGGCCACCTTTTCGAGCATTAGCCTCGTTCGCAGGAAGCTGGCCGAAACGCCAACGACCTGGCCGTCTGGTACGGTGGGTGATTTTGCCGCCGATGTCGGCACCCCCGGGTTCACCGCTACGGGGCGGCGGCCGCTCCAGTCGAGGCCGAGATACTGGCGTTCGGGCGCACCGTCACCCCAGGCATCGGCATGTTGACCGACGACGAAGCAGCGCGGTGCGCCCATGGCTGCGCATTCGATTTCGCGGAACACCACCGGCTTGCCGAAGAGCGTGCTGGTATAGCCTGAGGGATACCCGATCTGCATCCAGCAGACGGGCTCGCTGGCAATACCATAGCTTGAGAGATGCTCGGCGGCCTCCGAGGAATCGTCCCAGTAGAATTCGCCGAAATAGGTCCCTTTGCGGAGATCAAACTGGAACTGCTTGGTCGTGACCTTGACGAAGCCTTCAAGCGTATGGACACGGGGACCTGCGGCGAGTGCATGGGTTAGATCCTCCTGCGCGAACCGCTTCTGGATCAGCTCCGCATCCCGAACGCCCTGCATGTAGCCGACACGCATGAACAGACCCTTGGCTGTCTCTATCCCGAAGGCATCGATGATCTCCTGCCGAAGCCGGCCGAGAACGAGCGACTGGATCAGGAGCATGCGCTGGTCGTTGAGCCAGATGCGGCCGTCGCCAAGCGCAAAATTCAGGGCCTCGGCGAGGTCTGCAAGAGTTGGGGTAGCCCCCGTGTCGAGTTCGCTGAAGGCGCCACGCGTCAAAATCCTCCCTGTCTTGCGGGAGGCTTCGGCAAGGGAGATAAGGTGATCCGGCGCCTGCGGGTCTTTCATGATCACATCGACATGTTATGAATTTAATGAAGTGTATTTCATTATTTTATGAAGCGCAATGAGTTGTATGGCGTCAGGATCAAACGCACTAGCTGTGCGCAAAATCTCAAATACTTTCAATTTCTTACGAGGAGGCGCCACGGTTCATCCCCGTGTTTTGGGGAACTGGCACAGGCCTTGCAACACAGTGAATAGCCGCTGGAGGAAGCGGCAGGAGGCTTTAAACCAAGGGTACGCGACGTCGGTCGAAGAGACAGTCAATCTCGTGACGGCGGAGCTATGCCTTTGATTTCGAGCACGTGCGAGTTTGAGGAGGAACACGATGAACATCGAAAACCAGAATTTTCTCGATCGTGAGCGCTGGCAGGGTCGCGCCCTGTTTGGCGACTGGCAGACGACTGCGGCTGGCGTCATGGATGTGACGGATCCGGCGACCGGAGCGGTCATTGCCTCAGTCGGTGTTGGCGGGCCGTCCGATATCGCCCGTGCCGCTGCCGAAGCGCGCTCGGCTCAGAAGGCTTGGGCAAAGACCCTGCCCACCGAGCGGGCGCGCATCCTGTCCAGGGCCGCCGACCTTCTCGAAGAGAACCGTTCGGAGCTGATCCCCTGGATCATGCGGGAATCCGGCTCGATCTATCCGAAGGCTGGCATCGAGATCGGGGATGGTGCGCTCTTCATTCGGCATGCGGCGACACTGGCGACCCAGCCGATGGGCCTGTTGATCCCGTCGATCGATGAGCGAACCAGCTACGCCAAGCGCGTGCCGCACGGCGTCGTTGGCGTGATCTCGCCGTTTAATTTCCCTCTCGTGCTGTCGGTCCGCTCGATCGCGGCGGCTCTGGCCTTCGGCAATGCAGTGGTTCACAAGCCTGATCCGCGCACGCCGATCTCGGGTGGCATCATCATTGCTCGGATTTTCGAGGAAGCAGGCCTGCCCAAGGGCGTCCTTCAGGTCGTTCCCGGCGGTGCCGATGCCGGCGAGGCGATGTGTATCGATCCCAATATTGCGATGATCTCGTTTACGGGTTCGGCACGCGGCGGCTCCAAGGTGGCGGAGATCGCGGGCAAGCATTTCAAGAAGGTCCAGCTCGAACTTGGCGGCAAGAACTCGCTCATCGTTCTCGACGACGCCGATCTTGATATCGCGGCATCAAACTCGGCCTGGGGTGCCTTTCTGCACCAGGGCCAGATCTGCATGGCGACCGGCCTTATTCTGGCCGATGAGACGATCGTTGAAGCCTTGACGGAGAAGCTCGTCGCCAAGGCATCCGATATGCCAGCAGGCGACCCTTTGAGCCATCAGGTGACGCTCGGCCCCGTCATCTCGGATGAGCAGGTGGCGGCCATACAGGCGATCGTCGACGACGCCGTCGCCAAGGGCGCCCGCCTTCTGGCCGGTGGCACCTATGAAGGCCGATATTATGCAGCGACGGTGTTGGCGGATGTCCGGCCAGGCATGCGTGCCTTCGAGGAGGAAATCTTCGGACCGGTCGCCTGCATCGCAAGCTTCAAGACGGATGCGGAAGCGATCTCCTTGACCAATGACAGCGACTACGGGCTCGCTGCCGGCGTCATCTCGTCCGACACGGCCCGTGCGCTGAGGATCGCGGATGAGCTCGATGTCGGCATGGTCCATGTCAACGACCAGACGGTCAATGGCGGCCCTTTCGCGCCGTTCGGCGGTCCACGCAAATCCGGGAACGGCACCCGCATCGGCGGCCCGGCCGACGTGGAGGAGTTTACCACCTGGAAGTGGATCTCGGTCAAGCACGCTGCCACGCCCTATCCCTATTGACGCCTGCCAACAGCAGGATGCGGGGCCATGGGCGCCCGCATCCTGCGCCAGCTACACCCTTTCCGGAGACCTGCCATGCAGATCAAAGCCGCCGTCGCCCGCGCTGAGGGCGCTCAACTGAGCTTAGAAACCATCGACATCGAAGAGCCGAGAGACAATGAAATTCTCGTCAAGGTCGTTGCGACCGGCGTTTGCCATACCGATATCGTCGTGCGCGACGGCATGATGCCGACACCGCTGCCCGTCGTGCTCGGTCACGAAGGGGCAGGCGTGGTCGAAAAGGTCGGCCGCGCCGTCTCAAAAGTGAAAGCCGGCGATCGGGTGGTGATGACGTTCAACTCCTGTGGCCATTGCCCGACGTGCCAGGACCAACATGCCAGCTATTGCCACGAGTTCTTTCCACGCAATTTCTTCGCCACGCGGACGGATGGTTCAAGCGCGCTGTCGGTTGGCGACGAGCGCATCAATGGCAATTTCTTCGGACAATCGTCTTTCGCCACCCATGCCATCTGCCATGAAGTGAACGTCGTCAAGGTGCCCGAGACGGCGCCGCTTGAACTGCTCGGGCCGCTTGCCTGCGGTATCCAGACAGGGGCGGGTGCCGTGATGAACGCGCTCAAGGTCTCGGCTGGAAAGTCATTTGCCGTGTTCGGCTCGGGTTCGGTCGGGCTTTCCGCCATCATGGCGGCCAAGGCCGTCGGCGCGACGACGATTATCGCGGTCGACATGAACGATGAGCGGCTGGCCATGGCGCGCGAACTTGGCGCCACGCATGTGATCAATCCCGGCAACGTCGATGCAACGACGGAAATTCTGGCGATCACGGGATATGGTCTTCATTTCGCGCTCGATACGACGGGGATTTCCAGCGTCATTCGCGGCGCGGTGATGGCACTGGCGCCCATGGGCACCTGTGGCGTTCTCGGCGTATCCGCCGTGGGAAGCGAAATCCATCTCGACGAGGTCCATTTCATGAGCGGTGGCCGACGCCTCATGGGCATCGTAGAGGGTGAATCCAACCCCGATACCTTCATTCCCATTCTGGTCGAACTCTATGCTCAGGGCCTGTTTCCCTTCGACAGGCTGGTGAAGTTTTACAACTTCGCGGACATCAACCAGGCGATCAACGATTCCGAGAGCGGGCGAACCGTCAAGGCGATCGTGAGGATGCAATAGTCTAGGAGGCACGCATCCGAAATAATGTCACGCCACAGGGCATGGATTTGCAATGTAGGGGTGGTCCGGGACGATACCGATAGCGAGCAGCCAAATCTCAGGATCGAATGTTGCGCTGGGCTATTGGGGGAAACGGGTGGGGGACGTCGACCCGAACCGTTGCTTTGTCAGCTTCGGCCCGCGCGAGGGCTCCCGCCCAAACGCGTGCCGGGCAGGCCACGGCCCGGAGGCTCGGCATCTCCAGCAATATCGCGCTCGCCAAGAACAGCTTGGAGGAGGTGTGCGCCGACCATCCGTTTCTAGGCGAGCCAAATCGACCGGGGCTGAGATCGCCCGGTCGATTGCTGACCGAAGTTGGTCTGAAAAGTCATCCATCGATAGGCCTGAGCTCAGGCAACGCCGCCCTCTCGATGATGAGGCCAAAAAAATCCTAGAAAGGATAGTGCTGGTTCGGATCCTCGATTGTGATCCAGCGCAGTTCCGTGAACTCGGCGATGCCGGATTTGCCGCCGAAGCGGCCGTAGCCACTGCCTTTCACACCGCCAAAGGGCATCTGGGCCTCGTCGGAGACGGTCGGGCCGTTGATGTGGCAGATGCCGGATTCGATACGGCCAGCAACCGAAAGGGCGCGCTTGATATCGCGGCTGAACACGGCGCTCGACAGCCCGTATTCCGTATCGTTAGCGATGCGGATGGCTTCATCCTCGCTCGAAACCCTGATCACGGGCTTCACGGGACCAAAACTTTCTTCGGAATAGAGGCGCATGTCGGGCGTAACGCCGTCGAGCAGCGTCGCTTCCACGACGCTTCCCTCGCGCTTGCCGCCGGCCACGAGTTTCGCACCCTTGGAGATGGCGTCGGCGGTCAGCTCGTCCATCTTGGCGGCGGCCTGCGCGCTGATCATCGATCCCAGCACCACATGGCCGCGCGGATCGCCTGCCGGAAGGCTTCTCGCCTTCGCCGTGAGCTTCGCGACGAACTCATCTGCCACCGCCTCATGCACGATGAGGCGTTCGGTCGACATGCAGATCTGCCCCATATTGGCGAAGGCGCCAAAGGCTGCGGCATTGACGGCACCGTCGATATCGGCGTCGTCGAGCACGATCAGCGGCGCCTTGCCGCCGAGCTCCAGGAGGGCCGGTTTCAGATGCCGTCCGCACAGTTCGGCGATGATCCTGCCGACCTTGGTCGAACCGGTGAAATTCACCCGGCGGACCCTCTCGTCGGAAATCAGATGTTCGACAATCCCAGGCGCGTCTTCCGGCGCGTTGGTAATCACGTTGATGACACCCGCCGGCAGTCCTGCATCAACCAGGCACTGAGCGATCAGACGGTGCGTGCCCGGGCACTGCTCTGAGGCTTTAAGGATGACGGTGTTGCCGCAAGCCAGCGGCATGGCGATGGCCCGAGTGCCCAAAATGACCGGCGCGTTCCAGGGTGCGATGCCGAGACATACTCCGGCCGCCTGACGCATGCCCATGGACAGGGAGCCCGGCTTGTCCGAGGGAATGACCTCGCCGGAAATCTGCGTTGTCATGGCCGCAGATTCCCGCAGGATGCTTGCGGCGAACATGACGTTGAAAGCACCCCAGGGGCCGGTTGCGCCCGTCTCCGCAGTCACCAGCTCGGAAAACTCCTCGACCTTGGATTCCATGATATCTGCGGCCTTCAGGAGGATCTTGCGCCTTTCGCCGGGTCCCGTCTTCGACCAGGCAGGAAATGCGGTGGCGGCTGCCTCGATCGCTCGCCGGGCATCGCCGAGGCTCGCTGCAGCGGCCGTCGTTGCGACGTCACCGGTATAGGGATTAATCCGGTCGTAGGTACGCCCGCTTTCGGCGGCCCGTTCGGAGCCGTTGATCAGCAGGGGGATGGTCGTCGTCATGGGTGTCTTCTCCGTTGAGGAATGGGCTGGTTTTGATAGGAATTCGGGAGGGGTCGAAAAAGCGGTGGCTCACGGCGCAGGCGCACGTCGCCCCGGTGCGCGCCGTGCTGACCTCCCACATCGCACGACCACATCCGTTTTCAGGCTCGATAGCCGATATCGATCACCGCGCGTCCCCCGGTAAATCGGGAGACGCAGGCACACATCTGCTCGTTGCTGTTCTTTTCCGCGTCGTTGAAGAAAACGTCGCGGTGATCGACGTCGCTGTCGGTTTCAACGATGCGGACAGCGCAGAGGCCGCATTCTCCCCGCTGGCAATCGTAGATCATATCAACCCCCGCACCGATCAACGCATCCAGCAGCGATTGGTCAGGCCGGACCGTCGTTTGGATGCCGCGATTGAGCACGGACACCTCGAAGGCGGTCTCGGTGAATTTTCCATTGTCGCCAAACACCTCGTAGCGCAGGCGGCTGACAGGGCGACCGCTTTCGAGCCAGACGTGCTTGACGGCCTGTAGCAGTCCGAGCGGACCGCAGACATAGGCTTCTCCATTCTCAGGAAGAGCAGCGATTTCTTTGGCGAGGTCCAAATTCCGGCCTTCGTCTGCCGGAAATACCTCGAGCCTGTTGGCCAGAAGGTCGGAGAGGTCATCGATGAACGGCATGACGCTGCGCGAGGCGCCGCCATAGATCATGCGCAGATCCTGATCCGCTGCCGCCAGCGTGCGCGCCATACCGTAGATGGGGGTGACGCCGATGCCGCCTGCGATCAGAAGATAACGACTGGCGCGCCAGGACAGCTCGAAGCGGTTCTCCGGTGCCGTCACATCGACCGCATCGCCTGGTTTGAGCGATGCGATGAAACGCGATCCGCCGCGGCTGTTGGGATGCAGCTTGGCCGCGATCGCCAGACAGCCGGGCGGTGCCGGCAGACATGTGTAGGTACGGATGGCGCGGGCGCCGTCAATGAGAACAGCGATATTGGTGTGTGAGCCCGGATCGAAGGGGGGAAGCGTGCCCTGCACGTCAAACTCCACCCGATGAACTCCCTCGGCGATTTCTGCGGTCGAACGGACGCTCGCCCGCCGCCACTCCATGTTCATGCGCATTATTTCTCCTCCCAGAGTTTTTACGCGACAATCAGTGCGAGGCCCGGCACTTTCGGTATCAGGCTGCGATCCTCGCTCATGATAAATTCGAGATTTCTGCGCGCCAGCCGCGCATGTTCGCGACCCAGGAATTCGGCACGCGCCCCTTCTCGGCCCTCCAGTGCATTCACCATGTCGCGATGTTGCGTCTGCGCAAAAACCAGCGACTGGCGAAAAGCCGGAACGTCCTCCTGCTTTTCCAGAAAGGCGCTGGGGGAGGCAAAGGGCAGTTGCACGATCCGTTCCAGCTCCCGCCGCATGGTCTCGCTGCCCGGTAGCAGGGCCAGGGCCGCATGGAACTCCGCATTGAGCTCGACATACCGCTCGAAATGCATGTTTTCGGGACGGTCGGTAAAGGCGTCGTCGAGCGCACGGACCAGCGCCCGCAGATGCCCAAGTCGCGCCGCCGGCACACCGCGTTCCGCCGCCAGCCGCAGCGCCGTTCCCTCCATGAGCCCGCGCAGTTCGATAGCATCGAAGACATCTGCCGTGGTGAAGCTACGGATGGCGTAACCGCCCGAAGGGATCAGCTCCAGTAACCCCTCCTGCTCCAGTCGCGAAAGCGCAGCTCTCAGCGGCGTGCGGGAAACGCCGAGCATCTCGGAGAGGGCGACTTCGGAAAGGCGCTCACCCGCAGCCATGCCGCCACCGAGAACGATGTCACGCACACCGAGTAGGGCTTTAAGCGTCTGCGTGTCCCGCTTTGTCTCCATGTGTCTACTCCGCAGCCAGTCGGACGGCCTGTTCACCATCGATCATGCGGTCGGTCAACTTGCGCGCCCACATCGATCCGGCATCGATATTGAGATTGTAGAACACGTGGTCGGGATTTGCCTCAATGGCTTTCTGCTGGGCTTCGAGAATGTCTTCATCCTCGCGGAAGACACCTGCGACAGCCTCGCGCAGCTTGTGCGTCCAGGCCTGGTTGCCGATGTCCCAGTTGCGTGCGAAAGCCCAGAAATAGTGACAGGTCGAATCTGTCTCGGGGGTCATCGTGTTGAGCACGAAACCGTTGACGCCCTGGCTCCTGTCGCCCTGCGGCGCACCCGTGCCGGCAACCGCGACGCCGACATCGATGGCAACGGTCGAAGGGGCCTGGAAGTGGATAATCTGCCAGCGATCGACCTTGCCGGGCTTGCGCAGTTGATCGGACCAGAAGGGCGGTGGATCAATCCCCTCCATCCAGCGTGTCACTGTCGCCGTCGTGTCGGAATGCGTGACCGTGAAGGGGGCTTCCGCAACGGCGCGGTTGCCGATCGACGAACCGTGCACGAATGTCTCATGGGTGAGATCCATGAGATTGTCGACAACGAGCCTATAGTCACATTTCACATGAATGACCTTGCCGTCGCTGGCCCATTCCGGATCGTCGTTCCAGTGCAGGTCGGGTATTTTGGTCGGATCGGCGAGAGCCGGATCCCCCATCCATATCCATAGAAACCGATGACGCTCCTCCAGTGGGTAGCTCTTGACGCAAGCCGAAGGGTTGATGGTTTCCTGCGACGGCATATAGACGCAGCGGCCTGTCTCGTCGAACTCGAGCCCGTGATACCCGCAAATGACATTGTCGCCATGCAACTCCCCTTTGGAGAGCGGCAGCAGCCTGTGCCAACAGGTGTCGGCCAGCGCGGCGGCCTTTCCGTTCTGCTTGCGAAACAGGACCACGGGCGTGCCGCAGATGGTTCGAGGCAACAGAGCCCGCTTCACCTCTACGTCGTAGGCGGCAGCGTACCAGGCATTAATAGGAAAAGTCCGGGGTTTCATCGCATCACTCCTCCAAGTGCTCAATAATGAATACCATTCGTATACAGAAAATGTCAAATACTTAGATAAATGGCGCAACAAATTATAATATTATCATTTTTGTATACATGGGGATGGTTATGGTGGGCCTTTGGTTACAGGGGTGACGGAGGATACTCTGACTGGCGATCCAGTTTCCAGCGATCAAGCATGCGCAAAAGCTCGATCCTGCGCTCTTGCCAAACGGGTTCGGGTGTTTCCGAGAGAATCCCCTCTATACCCGTTTCGACCTTGTTTTGCAGGTCCGCATTCAGGAGGGGCGCGCCAAGATCAGCCCACATTGCGCGCAGTGCGCCGCCAAGATTGGCGAAAGCTGCAGCTGCCCCGCCTGGTCCGCCGGCCAGGTGCTGGCTGATGAACGGACCGGTTGCGGCCCATCGTTGCCCGGGGCCTTCCGTCAACGCAAGATCAATGTCACCTGCCGAGGCGACGCCTTGTTCGAGAAGGAAGAACGCCTCGCGCATGAGCGCTGCCTGAAGGCGATTGGCGATGTGGCCGGACAGCTCCCGACGCACGTGGATGGGGACTTTCCCAATCGCTGTGTAAAAGCGCATCGCTGCCAGGATCGTGGCCTCCGATGTGCGCGCGCCGCCCACGACTTCCACAAGCGCAATCAGCGGTACGGGGATGAAGGGATGCCCCGCAATGATGCGTTCGGGGTGTAAAGCCTTTGCCTGAAGGAGGCTCGGCATGATGCTCGATGTGCTGGACGCGATCACCGCATGCGACGGCGCGGCAGCCTCGATGGCAGCAATAACCTTGCGCTTCACCTCAAGATCTTCGGGCGAATTCTCCTGGACCCAGTCGCAATTGGTCACGGCCTGCTCGATTGTCGGAACGAAGGTCAGTCGGTCGATCGCGGCCGTGATGCCGACCGCGTCAAGTCCCAGCAGTCTGAGGTCCCGCGCGACGGCCATGCGCAGACGCTCTTCCGCGCCCAGGGCAGGGTCGGCGCAAGTGACGCTCAAGCCGCGCGCCAGAAGATGGGTTGCCCATCCCGCGCCGATATTGCCGCAGCCAACGACAGCAATTTTTTCCGGCACAGTCATTTTGCCTTCTCCGGAAACGAAGGGAGCGTCAGGAGTGAGACTGCGGCAATCAGGAGGATTGCACAGGAAAACCAGAGCGCGGTGTCATAGGAGTTCGCCATAGCCTGAAGTCGAGAGATCACGAGCGGGCTGAGGCCAAGGCCAAACGCGAAGATCCCGTACAATATGCCATAGATACGGCCATAGACGGCGAGGCCGAAGTAACGGGCTGTG
This sequence comes from Rhizobium skierniewicense, assembly GCF_014196515.1. Lineage (GTDB taxonomy): Bacteria > Pseudomonadota > Alphaproteobacteria > Rhizobiales > Rhizobiaceae > Agrobacterium > Agrobacterium skierniewicense. The sequence goes on from NZ_JACIDV010000003.1 coordinate 223,893, forward strand.
AGATAACCGATAACATCACCTTCAGCACCCAGCGCGAGGCCAATCAGCAGGGCGCCAGGCGCGGCGGCGGCCACACCGAACAGCGCGATGATCGCAAGGCCAAGCGCGGCCAGCAACACGGCGCTCGCCGCTATATAGGGAGCAAAAATCCGGTCCATAAGAGCGCCTGCGCCAAGCCTGCCGACAAGTAAGGCAACACCGATCAAGCTCTGGATCTGTGCGGCTGACGACAGGTCCATGCCAGCGTCTGTGAGCATCGGCACCATATGGAACGTGAAGCCGCCGACGCCCAGCGCCACAAGCAGAAAGGTAAAGGCGAGACGCCAGAGGAACGGCGATGACAGGTCTGGTGTGCGGTAGTGTGCGTCTGTGGATTCCTCTGCCTTCGTCGCAGTCGGGACCGAAACACTCGATCGAAGCCGTGGCACGAGAAGTGCCAGCGACAGGGTTGAGCACACCAACACGAGCGCGGCGACTGCAAGATAGCCTTCCCGCCAGCTATTCTGCGCGATCAGGGAGGCGATAATGGGCGGGGCGATGATGGCCATGACACCGCCGCCAGCCAACGTGGCGCCAAGCGCAAATCCGCGCGCTGCGACAAAGTTCTCGCTGACGATCCGCGTGAATGAAACCGGTCCGGTCGCGGATCCGACGCCGATCAACAGCAACTGAACCAGAAGGAACAGCGCGAAGCTGCCGCCGATCCTGCTCAAGACCAGATAACCCACGATCATCGCGCAGAAGGATACCAGCAAAGGCCGGACCACGCCGAACCGATCGACCAGAGTGCCCACAAACGGCGAGAGAATAGCCAGCAGCATGCCGCCTGCCAGCGTTACCAGCGACATCTGTTCGCGCGACCAGCCAAAGGTTTGGGTCAACGGCCCGACAAACAAGCCTTGCGAATAATAGGCGATGGACGAAACGCCGCCCGCCAGACCGAGAAACGCACCGAGTAAAACGGGCCACTTTCTTGATAATTCCTGCCATGCGGTTTCGCGCATCTGTCATCCTCCTCCCCAGGACATCGCCGACAGACAGCCGACGACTTCAGCCAATATTCCTCAAAGAAATGGATCGGTCAATCTTTCTTTCTTAAAGAAGAAGTTTTTGTCAGTGTGTATCACGGGTTGATCTTCTGTGAGCTTTCAGCGAAGATTCAGTTCTATAAGATGATGAGGTAAGAAGATCTTTTGACGATGCGCAGACGCCAAGCCGACAGACGGCAGGAATCGATGACCCTCATCCTAGACGTTGCCGAGGCAGAATTCGCGTGGAAGGGTTTTGACGGCACGAGCTTGACGAACGTCGCCAAGGCCGCCGGCATCGATACGGCCCTCATGCGCTATTATTTCGGCGACAAGAAAAACCTGTTCGAAGCTGTGTTTCGGCGGCGCGGCCCTTTTTTGAATGAACTGCGGCGCGAGGCCTTTGAAGCCTATGAGGCTGAGGTCGGCGAGGCGATGACACTTGAAGGCGTGATTGATGCGTTCATCCGACCGGGACTTCAGCTCAGCATAACGGACGATGGCTGGCGCAATTACGATGCGGTCGTGGGCTTCGTTAACAGTTCCGGTGGCGAGCTGCGCCGTTTGATGTCGGAGGTGTTCGACGACACCTCGCAAATGCTTCTTAGATATATGCGCCGTGTCCTGCCAGACGCGTCTGAGGAGGAGATTTACTGGAGCTATCACTTCCTCAGCGGCAGTTTGACCTTTTCCCTCAGTCAGACGGGCCGCATCGATGTGATCTCGAACGGATTGGTCTCCTCGCGCGACCTGGGTGCGATCCTCGACCGCCTCCCAATCCTGTTCGGCGCCGGTATCCGGGCGATGTGCGCGCAGCCGCAAAGCGCCCCGAAAGGGCCGCAGACATAGGAAAGCTTTCGGCAAAGAGGCGATCCCGCTACGACCGACATTCCGCTAGAGCGTTTCCTTGTTAAATGGAAACAGTTCTGTTGGTTCAAACGGGATCGACTGCTTGTCCGGAGGGCGCGTGGCGTAGCCTTAGCATACGGCCAAGCCGTCCGGGCAGGCAGATGGCCCGTTTCAACCAACCCGGAGGGCCGGGCATATTTCCGCCAGGACAAAGGCGATCGGCTCGACCGTACCTTAGGGTATGCCCTTCGCCAATCGCCTTTGTCCTGACGAAAATCTGCTCCGGCAGAACGTTTCCATTTAACAAGGAAACGCTCTAGGCCATGTAATGGAGATCGTTGTCGATGCCGATGGCCTGGCCACTGATCGCCCCGCCTTCTCGTGACGCCAGAAAAACCGCCAGCGCGGCGACCTCCTCGGCAGAGACGAGGCGTTTGATTGAAGTCCCGGCCAGTCCTTTCCGGATGATATCTGCCGGATGGACTTGCGCGACCGCAGCTTTGGCCGAGACCACGGCCTGGAGTCTGGGGCCATCGACCATTCCCGGCAGAATCGCATTCGCACGAATATCGTAGGATCCCAGTTCGGCGGCGATTGTTTTCATAAAGCCGATAACGGCCCACTTCGCTGCCGCGTAGGGACTGCGGTTGGGGTAGGCCATCCGTCCTGCCGCCGACGACATGCACAGGATCGAAGCACAGTCGCTTTTCCTGAGTTCCGCGACGGCGAGGCGGACAAGATTGTACTGCCCTGTCAGATTGACGGCCAAGGTTCGGTCCCAGTCTTCCGGCATGATCTCGTCCACGCGGCCGGTCGGGCCGGATATTCCAGCATTGTTCACCAGCGTATCGAGCCCGCCAAGCGCGCCGATGGCCGCAGTGAACATGGTGTCAACGGCGGTGCGATCCGTCACATCACACACGGCGCTTCCAGCAGACGGAAGAACCACCGCGAGCGCCTCAACCGCCTCCGCGCTGGAATCGCAGACGAACACAGCCGCGCCCGATGCGACGAAGGCGCGCGCGATTTCCAGGCCGATGCCGCTCGCACCCGCTGTCACCAGAACACGAAGGCCTTTTACTGTCGGCATTCCATCTCTCCCGGACGTCATTTATGTGGGACCCGGGTGGTCATCCACCACCCCGTAGTCGAGTTCCTTATGCGATCTGATCAGAGCCATGATCGCGCGCACTCGGGCACGCGCTGAGTTCAAGGCCTTCCCGGCTCAATCAGATACTTCGCACCTGTTGCCGGTACGCAAAGCCGTGCAATCGTTTCCGGCTCGACCAACGCGGTCAGCGGCACGGCATTCGTGTAACTGGATGCGAAGACGGTCGTGATTTGCTCGGCAATCTGTTGTCGAAGTCGGGTTCTCTCCAGCGGTCCGATCCGCTCCAGAAAGGGCGTCAGAAGCCAGCCACCGACAGACCACTGCATGCCCCAATCGCGATCGAGCACGATGGGTCTGCTATCGAGACCACCATAGATGTAGATCTGCTTGTGGACGCTGGACCCGTAGCGGCTGAAATGCGGCATGTCACGGCGAAAGACCCGATCCATCGCGCTGAGAATCTCACCGGCCAAACCACCACCACCGACGGCATCAAAGGCGATCGTCGCACGCGTTTCCTCGATGGCATTCATCAACTGCCCAGCGAAATCGGGTTCATCTGATCTGACGATCCATCGCGCATCGAGAGCCCGCAACATGTCCGCCTGCGCAGCGTTTCGCACGATATTGACAAGCGCTATGCCGTCTCTCGCGCAGAGGCGGTTGAGGATCTGGCCCAGACTGGACGCCGCCGCGGTGTGAACGATCGCGGTGTGTCCTTCGGACCGCATCGTATGGACCATTCCGGAAGCGGTCATTGGGTTGACCCAAGCAGAAGCAGCCTGCTGCGGCGTGACGTCTTCGGGTAGCAGGATGCAGTCATCTGCCGTCACTGTGCGATACTGCGCGTACATTCCGCCCCCCAGGACGGCGACGGTTCGCCCAAGCATATGGCGCACGGAAGAGCCAGCGTCGATGACGACGCCGGCGCCCTCGTTGCCGACGGGCAAAGGATGACCGATGCGCCCCGCCATCAGGTCCAGGGCCTGCGCTGGCAGGCGCGCGACCAAGACTGCCGTGCCGTCCGCGTCATTTGATCGCTGGAACTCCGATGGCTTCGCGCCGGCCAGCATCAGGCCGATATCCGACGGATTGACGGGGGCGGCATCGACCCGCACGATAACCTGATCAGGTTGAGGCTTGCCGACGGGCGTTTCCACTAAGCGCAGCGTCACCAGTCCGTCTGCTGTCACTTCAGATACGAGTTTAAGTCCTATCATGATGCCTCACCAATTCCTCCCCCAGCAACCAGTCGTCATCTGGTCTTCGTTTCTCCGCAGCGCAGACCGCCGAGTGCTCCTCAGAAGGCGACTTCGCTGCCGCCCTTTAGGGCCAGCATCTGACGTGCCTCGTCTGGGGTTGCGATCTCCCTGCCAGCCTCTTCCAGAATACGACGGATCTTGCGGACCTGCTCTGCATTGGTCTGGGCAAGCTGCCCACGGCCAATCATCAAGCTGTCCTCGAGGCCCACACGAACATTGCCTCCCATGGCCGCGCTCATCGTCGCGAAAGGTATCTGGTGTTTGCCCGCACCGAGGACCGATAAATGCCAGTCGTTGCCGAACAGCTTGTCCGCGATCGTCACCATATGCGTGAGGTTTTCGTGATCACCGCCCATGCCGCCCAGTATCCCGAAGATGCACTGGATGAAGAAGGGGGGCTTGATAATGCCCTTGTCGGCAAAATAGGCGAGGTTGTAGAGGTGGCTTGTGTCGTAGCATTCGTACTCGAAGCGCGTGCCATAGCCGGAAAGCTCAGTCGCAATGGCTTCGATCTGTGCAAAGCTGTTGCTCATCGCGGTATGCCGGGTGGATTCGAGAAATGGCTGCTCCCAGTCATGTTTCCATGTTCGCGATTGCTCGGCCGCGACGAAGACCCCGAAATTCATGGTTCCCATGTTGAGGGACGTCAATTCAGGCCGCGCCGCGCGCGCCGCGCCAAGTCGTTGATCAAGTGACATGCCGACAGCTCCGCCGGTCGTCAGGTTCACGACGGCATCGCACTGCTGCTTTATCCGAGGCAGGAACTGCATGAAGATCGCCGGATCCGCACTCGGCCGTCCATCGTTCGGATCGCGGGCGTGCAGATGCAGAATGGCGGCTCCCGCTTCGGCAGCCTCGACCGATTGCTGAGCAATCTCGTCCGGCGTAATCGGCAGGTACTCGGACATGGTCGGCGTGTGGACCGAACCGGTCACGGCACATGAAATAATCGCTTTTCTAACTTTGATCATAAACTATCCTCCCAGACAAATATCCGAAGCCCAAAGCGACGAAGTTCGCTCAGGCGGCCTCCGATCGCCAGCTATGATGCCGGACCGGCGACGACCGGCGAAGGCAACGGCACACTCGGTTGCCGCATCCTCCTCCCATCGACTTTCTGACGATCATCAGAACCGCGCTCCTCAACGCTCTAACGGTTCAATCTTGCGCCCGCGTCGACTTTGCGTCAATATTTCTTTTCTAGAAAAGCAATAAATGATAAGAGAGTGTACCGATAGCTCACATAGCGGTGTCGATGGCTTGCAGAGACGAAGCAGCGCCGTCGCATGAGGAGGAGAGTTTGATGAAGCCGATGGACATTTGCGTTCGCGCTCAACCACAAGCGAAGAGCGGGCGGTTTGCATGACCACACGTGCCGAACTACCCGTAGCCGATCTCACCCCGATCCTCCACACACTGGCCCGCCTACCGGAATTGCAGCGGTTGCGTGACATCCAGAGCCGCTTCGCAATGGCCGACGATGCGCTGATCCAAACGATCGTTGAAGAGGCAGATCGCCTCGCCGTAAAGGTCATCGCGCCGCTCAATGCAGAGGGAGAGCGCAATCCTCCCCGTTACCAGGAGGGTCGCGTGCGGACCTCGGACATGCATAAGGACGCATGGAACCACTACGCGGCTGGCGGCTGGCTGTCGCTCGACATCGATCCGGATTTCGACGGACAGGGCCTCCCGCTCGTGTTGGCGGTCGCCGTCCAGGAGGTATTCGACCGCGCGTCACCCGCCTTCGGCATGCTGCCGGTGCCGATGCGCTCCGCCGCCAGGATGATCTCGATGTTCGGCGATGACGAGACCCGCGCACGCTGGCTGCCACTTCTGGCTTCCGGCGAAATCGGTGCGACCATCTGTATTTCCGAGGTTGAGGCAGGCTCCGATGTTGCCCGGCTGCGGACAATCGCAGAGCCTGCCGGCGACCTTTTCCGGATTACCGGCGAAAAGCAGTGGATCAGCTTCGGCGACCATGACCTAACCAAGACGATTCTCCATTGTGTTCTTGCACGCGATGATGAAGCGGGAGGCTTCTCGCTCTTTCTCGTACCCTGCGGGCCCGATGAGGCTAGTAAGACAGTGGTGACGAGACGGCTTGAAGAAAAGCTCGGCCTGCATCTTTCGCCCACCTGCGCGCTTGGTTTCGAGGGTGCTCTCGGCGAGCGACTGGGCGCGCCGGGTCGCGGCCTGGCCACGATTTTCGGTATGATCACGCGGATGAGACTTGCGGTGGGCGCGATGGGGCTCGGAATCGCTGTCAGCGCTCTCGACGTGGCCGATGCCTATGCCGCAGAACGGCGCCAGGGTGGCAAGGCCGCACAGCCGGTGCGGATCGACACGCATCCTGATGTTCAGCGCATGCTGAAACGCATGAGGGCGACAGTGACCGCGTTCCGAAACCTGCTTTACACGGTGGCGGCACATGCGGAACTCGCAGAGTTCGAGCCCGATAAAGAGGCCGCTGAAACAAGCCAGCATCTGGTGCAGTGGCTGTTGCCGGTGATCAAGACGCTTGGCGGCGAAATCGCCTTCGATTGCGCCAGCGACGCAATCCAGGTTCTGGGCGGTGCGGGTTACACTGCCGACTGGCCTGTCGAACAGGCGCTTCGTGACGCGCGGGTTCTGACGATCTTCGAAGGTACGACGGGTATCCAGGCAGCCGATCTGGTGCAACGCGGGATATGGCGCGGCGGTAGCGCTGGTCTAGGCGTCTTTCTCAAGCTGATCGGCGATGATCTCGGTCATATGGCGTCCGACGACCGGTATTCGATCGAGGCGGCGCTCGATATTCTAAAACAAGCGACGCAACTCGTGACCCCGCAGGATCGTGGCAGTGAGGCGGCCTCCGTTGCCTATCTCCACCTTGTCGGACATTGCGCGCTTGCCTGGGCGACGATCCGTCAGAAATCCTCAGGCGCTGTGAACGAAGCGGAGAGCGAAGCCCTTGATATCGAGCTGGGTACTCTGCGCGCGAGATGCGAGCTGGAGGCGGCGCGGATCGCCGCGTTGTCGAAACATTATCGCACGGCAAATCTACAAACGGAGTCGGCCTAATTCCCAGAGACAAGTCCACAACGGCTGTACCTGCGGCGACCGTTTTTGGGATGTTACGGTTTGATACGGCTACAGTCATTCCTGTCAGCGCTTGCCAGGTCATTGCGGGCGGCTTTCATGAGCCCCAGCCATGGCTGAAGCACGTCTGTATCCAGCGGAGCCCTTCGTCAGACGTCCCGGGCCGGGAAGATAGTCTTCCGCATTGTCTTGCCGTGACCTCAGCACATCATTCTAGCGAGAGAACAAAATCGACATCATCATTCAGTCTTTCAGGATTTCATGTTTCAGAAACGGATTTTCATCATTTCGTGAAATTTTCAGAAGGTTGGGTGCATCTACGTCGCGACACGTTTTATCGCCTACCTTGAGCTTGCCCTGTATCTGCGAAAGTTATTAGGGGAATCTAATAGAAATAATGATTCTGGCATGCCTTTTGCTTCGCCATAATCATGCCGTTGGAGGACGGCTTGGAGGGAAAGCGAAAGTACCATCGTTGACGGCGTGGAGCCCATCCGCGCCGAATGGCGGAGCCTTGTTTTCTCTAAGGAAAGCGCTGAGGAGGGCGTGAATGGTTCATCGTAATTGTCCCGCCCCAGCTCATGGAGGCCAACCCTCCCATCAAGGTCAGTGGTGTCGCATTTGGCCTCTCGGATCTCCACCCGTCGCGAACGTGTGGCGGGTCACGATCATCATCAGTTCCGCACATTTAGGGAGATTTCCATGCATGACAAATACATCGCCGTCGATGGCGCCCGGATCCGCTACCGCGATACGGGGGGGACCGGCACTCCGATTCTCCTGACCCATGGGATCGGCGGCTCGCTGGAAATGTTTCTGAAACAACTCGAGACAATGGGGGGATCGTTTCGTCTCATTGCATGGGATCTTCCTGGACATGGTTTATCGGATCTCGGCGATCAACCCTATGAACCCGGTAAATTCAGTGTTGTCGCATGGCGCTTTCTGGATGCGCTGGACATCGACACGGTCATTCTCGTCGGCAACTCGCTTGGAGGTCTGATCTCGTTACGGATGGGCGACGCGCGTCCAGAGCGTGTCGGAGGGCTGCTTCTGGCCAGCAGTGCGGGGTTTGCACGAAATACGCCTCTCGCATTCCGGCTCATGACGCTCCCGATCCTTGGAGATCTCATGACGCGGCCAAGCCCGATGGCAGTTGCGCAGCAACTCAAAGCGATCTTCCATAATCCTGCTGTCGTTTCCGACGCCATTCGAACGGTGGTGAGCCGGAACGTGTACAAGCCGGGTGGTGCAAAGGCCTTCGTCAAAACCTTGCGGCTGATGTCTTTGCTTGGTGCTCAACATCCGCAGTTGATCCGCACATCCCGCGCAATCCTCCAGAAACTCAGCCAGCCCATCGTATTTGTTCATGGGCGCGAGGACGCCGTACTGCCCTGTTCGCATTCCATCGAAGCGGTGAAACTGGCCAAGAACGGCGAGCTCATCGTTCTGGAATCCTGCGGACACACGCCTCAGTTCGAACGACCCGATGCTTTCAACCAGATCCTGATCGACCTCGTTAAGCAAGCAGATAGCCATGTCCACGGCCAGCTCGATGCATCACCGTCCGGCAATGCGGCAGACGGTGCCAACGCGCCTTCGAAACCGGAGACAAGCCAGAAGACAGCGTGAGCCTGCCCGGCGGACCCGCGTTCGCGGAATTGCGCGGCTGATCATCCGAACGGGCTGAACATGCGCGGAATGCGGCGGCGGGAACAGCGAGCGGATCGAACTTTATCCAAACGGACGACTGGCGGAATTTCTGGTTCGTCAATTCAAGAGGGGAAGCAGCATGAATGTGCGCATTTTAGGTCTGGCAGTTACGCTCACTGTGGCAGGATCCGCCGCCTATGGCCGTGAGCCCGGAACCCCAACGGCCATGCCGCCCGGCGGAACCGTGGGTGTGCCGGTCGGGGCCAATCCGCCGCCCGGGTTGTATTATTCCATGCGGACCGATTTTACATTCGCCGATGTCTACAACGGTGATTCAAAGGTGCCCATCGAAGTCAACGTCAAAGCCAGCGCGCAACAATTCCACTGGGTGCCGGGCGATACAGTTTTGGGCGGGACCTACCGCGCTATGCTGAGTGTTCCGCTGGTAGAGGTTAATCAGCGTGCGTTCGGTATTGAGGGGAGCGAGTTCGATATCGGCGACATCGTCGTCTCTCCGCTCAACCTTTCCTGGATGATCGCGCCCGGTGTCTTTGTGCAGACAGGGGTCGGCTTTACCTTCCCGACCGGTAAATTCAGCGCCACACCCGGTTCCATCAACACGGGCTCTAACGCCTTCACGACATCCGCCGACATCGGTCTCAGTTATCTCGCCAATGGCTGGAACCTCTCAGCTCACGCTAACTATTTCGTCCATGCAGAAAACCCGGACACGGATTATCGGTCCGGCGACGAATTTATTCTCAACTGGACAGCCATGAAGGAGGTAAACGGCTTCAGTATCGGGCCAGTCGGCTACTTCCGCCAGCAGGTTACAGATGACCGCAACAATGGTCGCTTTTACGGTGGAACCACGAACGGGAAAGGAAAGGAATTCGGCATCGGCATTGGCTTTACAAAAAAGCTAGGTCCAGTTGAGGTCAACCTCGACTACCTCCACGACTTTGAGGTGAAAAATACCGCTGGTGGAGATCGCTTTCTCGTCAACCTCACCATGCCGATTCCGTTTTAGACTTTTCCACAACAACACGACCATACCTTCAATCAAGAGCGCTTCCGGACATCTCTGGCTCGCGGGAAGCGCTCTGGGTTCCAAAACATCGTCTATCGTCAGCCCCGTCCTTGTCGAGATTGTTTGCGAACGCGTTGCCGCTAGCGCGAGGTCGATTTGGGCGATTAACGACAGAGTTGTTGTTGGGCCGCCCATCTTGCAGGTAAACCTCAGACCAGCGGAAAATGGCAGGCGACCGAGCGCTCCGAGGAAATTGCTGAAAGCGTCGGACGCGTCTGGTGGCAGATGGCTTGTGCCTTGGGACAGCGCGTGGAAAACTTGCAGCCTGCGGGCGGGTTGAGCGGGCTTGGGATTTCGCCTGACAGCAGAATCCGACCTCTCTGACCCCGATTGTGCGGCTGCGGGATCGCCGACAGGAGCGCTTGCGTGTAGGGATGGCTCGGCCTTGCGTAAAGCGCGTCAGTCTCCCCGACCTCCACAATCGAGCCGAGATACATGACGGCGACACGGGTGGATACTTGGCGCACGACCGCGAGATCATGTGCAATGAAGACGTAGGTGAGGTTGAGCTGTTCCTGTAGATCGCTGAAAAGATTGACGATCTGCGCCTGCACCGACACGTCGAGCGCAGAGACCGGTTCGTCTGCAACGATCAGTTTCGGTTCGACCGCCAGTGCGCGGGCGATACCGATACGCTGACGCTGACCGCCGGAGAATTCGTGCGGGTAGCGATCGAGATAGTCACGGCGAAGTCCGACCAGGTCCATGAGTTCGCCCAGCCTTGCATCGATGGCGCCGCCCTCGCGGATGCGATGGACTTTTAGCACTTCTGCCAGAATATCGCGCACCCGACGGCGAGGGTTAAGGGAGGCGGAAGGGTCTTGAAAGATCATCTGCATCTTGCGTCGCACGGGCTTCAATGCGCGCGTGTCAGCTTTGGTAATGTCGGAACCGTCGAATGTCAGCGTGCCTCCATTGATGTCATAGAGCCGGGTCAGACACCGTCCAAGCGTCGACTTGCCGCTTCCCGACTCTCCCACAAGACCAAGCGTCTCGCCGGTGAAAACCTCGAGACTGACGTTGTCTACCGCATGAAGGATGCGACCGGAGCCCGGCCTGATGGTCTTGCCGACGGTGAATGTCTTGACGATCGATCTGGCTGACATCAGAGGAGCGTCTTCCCGTGAATTTCCAGGGGGTGTCATGCGAATTCCTCCGGCGTCAGGACAGATTGGCGCAGCAGACCACGTTCTGGCTCTTCCAAGACACAAAGTGCTGCCTGTTCCCCGGAATGTCGGAGTGGAGGCCGTTGCAGACATTGAGGCTGGGCAAAGGCGCAGCGCGGCGCAAAGCCGCAGCCCTCGCCGATTGTTTCCGGTGTCGGCGGCATGCCGGGAATGGATTTGAGGCGATTGAGCCGCGCCCCTGTGAGCGGCGGGATGGAGGCCATCAGGCCCCAGCTATAGGGATGGAGCGGGCTTGCAAACATCGCCTCCGTTTCGCCGCGCTCTACGATGCGACCGGCGTACATGACGGCGACGCGGTCGGCGATTTCAGACACGACGCCCATATCATGGGTAACGAGAATGATGGCGGAACCAAAATCCTTTCGGAGGCGTAAGAGAAGATCGAGGACCTGAGCCTGAACCGTAACATCAAGCGCCGTGGTCGGTTCATCAGCCACGAGCAGTGCGGGATTGCACGATAGCGCCATGGCGATGACGGCGCGCTGGCGCATGCCGCCGGACAGCTGATGGGGATAGCGATCTACGGCCTCTCCTGGATTGGACAGGCCCACCTCTCCCAGAAGCTCGATGGCCCGTTTCCTGGCCACGCGTGCGGACACCGGTTCATGAGTACGGATTTGCTCTGCGATCTGCCAGCCAATTGTGTAGACGGGCGTCAGCGCTGTCATGGGGTCCTGCGAAATAAGGCCTATTTCCTTACCTCGGATGCGCCGCAGGTCGTTGGCGGCTAGCTCCAGCATGCGGCGACCCCTGAAGGCAACCATGCCGTCGACGCGGGTGGTCTTTCGGTCATGGAGGCCGAGCAGGGACAGCAGTGTCACGGATTTTCCAGAGCCGGATTCGCCGACGATGGACAGGATTTCGCCTTCGCGGACATTGAAAGACACATCGCGCACGGCCGAGACCATCCCGCGATCGGTCGCAAACGAAACCGTAAGGCCGTTCACGTCGAGAAGAACAGGTTTTTCTGGATTGGCCATGGCCTCAGTTCTCCCGGACGCGCGGATCGATAAGGACATAGACGACGTCCACAAGGGCATTGGCAAGAACGACGAAGAAAGATGCGTACATCACCGTTCCCAGCACCATTGGCAGATCAAGATTGAGCAGCGCCTGATAGGTGAGCCTGCCAACGCCGTTCAACCCGAATACAACCTCTGTCAACAGCGCCGAACCTCCAACCAGAACGCCGAAATCAAGCCCGAACATGGTTACGAACGGAATGAGTGAGGTACGAAGGGCATGGCGCATCATAACGCGGGCAGGGGTCAGCCCTTTGGCGCGGGCAGTGCGGATGAAGTCCTCCTGATAGGCCTCGACCAGGTTAGCCCGCAGGACGCGGCCATAAATGCCGATGTAAAGGGCGGCCAGCGTGAACCAGGGGATGATGAGCGTCTTGAACCAGCCGATAGGGTCCGTCATCAAGGGCTTGTACCCCAGCGCTGGAACCCATGAGAAAAAGACGGTGTCGTGAAAGCGGCTTTGCGTGATGAGGTTCATCACCTCGCCCAGCCAGTAGACCGGCATGGACACGCCAATCAGCGACAGCGCCATCAGCCCACGGTCGAGCAGCGTATCGCGCGCCAAAGCAGCGACGACACCCACGAAAATGCCACCGATCACCCACAGAATGGCAGCACCCGCCACCAGTGACAGCGTCACGGGAGCGGCTGAAGCAACGGCTGGTACGACGCGCATTCCGCGATTGACGAAGGAGGTCAGATCCTGCGTCACGAACAGGCGCTTCATCATGATCACATATTGGACGGGCAACGCGCGATCAAAGCCGAAGTCCTTGCGGATGGACTCCACTGTTTCTGGCGAGGCATTGCGCCCTGCAAGGCGTGCAGCCGGATCGGAGCCGGGCGTCGCAAAGAAGATCAAAAAGACCAATGCCGAAATACCGATCATGACGAACAGCATCTGGACGACGCGCTGGATGACAGCAAGAATCATGGCCGTCTCCTCATGCCAGTTTCGTTCTTGGGTCGAGCGCATCGCGAATGCTGTCGCCAAGCACGTTCAGCGACAGCACGGTGAGAGCGATGGCGATCCCTGGAGACAAGGCGACTGCCGGCCTTGTATAGAGCAGCGTCTGGCCGTCCTGAATAATGGTTCCCCAGCTTGCATCCGGTGCCTGGACCCCGATCGAGAGGAAGGAGAGCGAGCTTTCCGTGATGATATTCAGCGCCATCATGAGCGGCACAAAGACGATCAGCATCGTCGAGACGTTGGGTAGGATGTCGTTGAGAAGAATGCGCCACGCGGGAATGCCGAGACCGGTTGCCGCCAGAACGAACTCGCTTTTCTTCAGTGCCATCACCCGTCCACGCACGGGTCGCGCTACATAAGGCACATAGATGATACCGATGATAAAAATCGGCAGAGCCAAGCTATCCCCTCTGATCTCGACAGGACCTATGACGATCCCTTGGGAGAGAAGCACGATAGAAAGCGATATGGCGAGCAGATAGACGGGAAAGGCCCAGAGAATATCGAGAATGCGCGACAGGATCTGGTCGGTCAGCCCGCCGAAGAAGCCTGCTGAAATGCCGATAAGAGCGGCAAGTACGAGACAGATCGCAGTGGAGGCTGTTGCGATCAGCAGTGAATTGCGACCGCCATAAAGAAGCCGCGCCGCCACATCGCGCCCTTGAGTGTCGGCACCGAGAAAATATTGCGCGCCCCATGTCGGGCCGATCGGCGTCACGCCAAGCCCGAGGCCTTCTGTCGACGCCTGCATCACCTTGGTTCGCTGGCCGTCGATGGTGATGCGAGCCGAAAGATTGGAGCGAAACGGATCGCTGCCCGCCACATAGGCAGCGTAAAGCGGCGCGGATAGGCTCGACAGGATGATCAGCACCAGAACAAAGGCGGCTATAACGGTTGGTTTGTCACGTTTCAGCAGATGCCAGGCGCGTTTCCAAGGCCCGGCACCCATATGTTTTACCACAGGCTCGGGCAATCCGGGGTTGGAGATGCCTATTTCGGAAGAGGTGGTCATAACGTTTCCTGCTGCGCATCTCGGTCTGGCGGAAGGGGGTGACGGCGAAGCCTTGGCCGCGCCGTCTTCCATGTTTGAAGCAGTGTTATCGGACTGGCCGCAACATCATCTCACTGCAGGTTACTTGACCCATGCCTGAGACGTAATCCAACGGTTCTGCTTGTTGAACAGGTAGTTGCCCAGCCGCGCGGAGGTGAAGTTGACGCTTTTCGGCGTGATGAGCGGGACCATGGGTGCCTGCTCCATGAAAGCCTGGTCAACTTTAGCCCAGATCGCGTTGGCGGCGTCCTGATCCGTAAGGGCGGTGGTCATCGCCGTCTTCATCTGGGCGTCAAGATCCTTATTGCAGTAGCCGGCGATGTTGATGGACGAATCGCTGCCCTTGTTGATGGAGCCGCAAGACAACAGCACGTTCAGGAAGTTCGATGCGGCAGGATAGTCCTGATACCATTGCGACACGCTGATCTGGACATTGTTGTTGGTGTTCTGGATGTAGGTGAACTGGATGTTGGGCGAAATCGCCTTCATCGACGCATCATAACCGAGCTCAGTGAGAACGCTGGCAATATAGGTGCCGATGCCGCGCGAGGCTGCGTTATCCTCAGCAATCACCGTGATCTTCTGGCCCTTGGTGCCGGACTCGTCCACCAGCGCCTGCGCTTTTTCCATGTCGGGCTCGCTCCAGGTCGGGCCAGGGTTTTTGGTGTAGATGCAATTGTCGACATGACCGGGGAAGTCCGGCGGCAGGATCTGGCAGACCGGCTGTCCAAGTGCCTCACCGCCAAAGAGGCCGACGACGGCATCGCGGTCGACCGCATAGTTCAGCGCCTGACGCACTTTCACATTGTCGAAGGGAGCAAGGTTGGTGTTCATCGGTGCGTACCAGAAGGCAGCCAGCGGATCGATATGGATCTGGCTGGCGTATTTCGTGCCGATTTGGGGCAGGCGATCCGCTGGCGGCGTGTCGAACAGCCAGTCGATCTGACCATTGATGATGGCGTTGATCGCCGCTTCCTCGGTCAGGCCGAACTTGTAGACGACCTCGTCGGCATAGCCGTCAGGCTGGGCGTCGACGCTCCATTCCTTGAAATTCGGATTGCGTTTCAGCACCATTTCGGAATTTGGATCGTAGCTTGTAATCATGTAGGCCCCCGTCCCTGCGATCGGCGTCGTGCCCGCGTCGGCCGTTGGCGCATCGGCAGGCAGGATCGAAGCATGGGGTACGGCAAGCTTTGAGAAGATTTCGGCGTCGGGTGCGATAAGGTTGAGCGTCACCGTGCCGGCCGCATCATCTCCGGTAACGCCGCCTTCAAGCGTGCATGTCGCAGAATCCGCGATGCATTTATCAGCCCCGACAATGCCGTTGTAGAAGCTGCCAGTTGTCGGGCCTTTCACCTTGAAGATGCGCTGAAAAGAGGCGACGACATCGGATGGCATCACTTCGCGACCGTTGGAAAACTTGATACCCTTCCGGATTTTGAAGACATAGGTCTTCCCATCATTGGTAGGCTCCGGAATGGCCTCCGCAAGGGCCGGAACGATGTCGAAGCCACCGGTGCCAGCGACCTGCTTGAACTTCACAAGGCCGTCATAGGTCATCTGGAAAAGCTGCCAGAACTGAGCGGTATAGTTGATCATCGGATCGACCGTACCAGCGGCGGAAACCGCAGCCATCGTGATGGTGCCGCCACGATGGAGTTTCATCAGGGCCGCCCGGTCTTCGGCTTGCGCAACGCCGGAAAAAGCGGTCTGGGCGACAAGGCAGGTTGCCAGAAGCGCTCCAGTGTGCCGGAAGAGATGTCTCGGAAGAATGCTCATGGTTCGTTTCCCTCTCTTGTTTTGTTTGTTCAGGCTGTTCGTGTTGAATGATCGCGTTCAGATGTCCGTTTCGTCCAGAAAAGCCCCGACCACGGCCATGCATGCGTCGCGTTCTTCCACATGCGGCATGTGACTGGATTGCTCAAAAATGGTCCAGCGGACATTCGGAATCTCGTCCGCATAGGGCTGTACGCAAGCTTCGGTCGCCTCGTCGAAACGGCCAGAAATGAGAAGGGTCGGCACGTCGATGGTGGCGAGCCTGCCGACGATCGACCAGTTCTTCATGGTGCCGATGACGTGGAATTCATTGGGACCATTCATCGTGTGGTACACGGTCGGGTCTGCGCCGATGGCGTCAAAGGTGCGTTGCACTTCCGGCGGCATGGGGACGATGCGACAGACGTGGCGCTGATTGAACACATCAGTCGCCGCCATGTATTCCGCACTATCCGTGGTCCCGGTCTCTTCGTGACGCAGGAGGGTTTCCTGAACGTCCTGCGGAAGCTCCCGGCGGAGGCGGTTGGCTTCGGAAATCCAGGTGGACATCGCTGCTGGCGAATTGGCAATGATGAGCGCCTTCAGGCCAACGGGCCGATCGACGGCGAATTCCGCTCCCAGCATACCGCCCCATGACTGTCCCAGCAGGCAATACGCATTGCGGATGCCGAGGTGGTCGATAAGGTTGTGCAGCTCCGCCTTGAAGAAAGCGACAGTCCAGAAGTCACCACCCTTGTCGGGGAGGTGGGTCGATTGACCGTTGCCAACCTGATCATAGTGGATAACGGCCCGGCCAGTCGCTGCTATGTCCTTGAAGCTATCGACGTAATCATGGGTGCAGCCAGGCCCGCCATGCGCGACGATCAGCGGCGGCTTGGAAGATGAAATGTCGCCTGTAATCCGGTACCATGTCTTGTACTCGCCATAAGACGCAAATCCTTCAGTGATCTCCATGGGCCTTACTCCTGTCTTTACGGACCCTTGCGGGTATGCTTGTCGTTGCGACAAATTGCTTCCGCGGCATCTTCGATGGTCATGCCCCAGTCCATAGACACCGAGCGCAAACGCTTCCAGGCCGCCGCTTCGCCGCCGCCTTCGTTCTGAAGCAAATGCAGAATGGCCCGAACGACGATGGGTCGCTGGCGCAGCCTGTCTTCCAGCGCTCGAATATCATCGGCCTGCGCCTGCACCTTCGCGTAGGCATCGGCTGCGATCAAAAGCGCACTATAAGCTCCGGTGGAGCCGATGGGCTTCAGCAGGTGGGCGTTAGAACCCTGATCCAGCGCCCATTCGATCCGGCCTGGCGCTTCGGAGCCGATCAGGGCAATCATCGGCATGGGTGCGTATCCTCGCGGCCACGGAAATTGATCGTCATGGCCCATATCCGCGTCAAAGAAGACGACGTCTGCCCCCACTTCGTTCAGATGCGGCCAACAGAGCGTGACACGGATATGCAGGAGTTCGAGCTGACGCCGGAGCGCATCAACGGAGGGATGATCGCGGTGCAGGATAACGGCATGCCATTGGGCAAGAAGGGGTCTGTCCCGGCGCGTCATTTGATCACCTTCAGTATCGGTGGATGAGACACGGACGCTGGCTTTTGCAGGGAGCGCACGAGATAGGGATCGGCAGGGATCGCCTCATCGGCGCTTTCAAGAAGGGTGAATCCACCCTCTTCGTCCGACAGCCCCAGATGCGGCTTCAGGGCAGCGTGATGTGTACGCGGATCAATCCCGACAGATCCTACCGGCGTGTCGAACAGCCGGGCGGTTGCGACTTTGCGGACAGCTTCCGGTGCATCTGTCCCGGCGTCGGCAATGGACCGGGCGAGGATGGACATCGCCATGTAAGCCGACATGAACGGCGTGGTGATGCATCGTCTGGCGCCATAACGTGTTGTCATGCGTGCCTTGAAGGCGCGATTTTCCGGCGTATCGAGCCGGTCGAAATAGATCGATGTCGAGATGTGGCCACGCCGGGCATCGTGGCTAAGGCCATCCAAGTCGGTTTCCGACATGTTGCAGGCAACGATCGGTGGGGCATCCTGATGGTGTTTGCGAAATGCACCATAAGCTTCGATGAAGGCCGTTGCGGATTGGCCGACCAGGTTGCTCAAAATGAAGTCGGGTTTCTTGTCCCGGATTTCGCTGATGAGGTGATCGACCTCGGTTGAGCCAAGCGGAACGTACCGATCCGCAACGACCTGCCCGCCATACGCCTCTGCTATCTCACGGGCGATACGACTGATCTCCCAGCCCCAGATATAATTCGAGCCGACAATGAAGGGTTGGTGACCGTGGCGCGGCAGGACGTAATCGAACAAAGGCAGGAGATGCTGGTTAGGACAAGCGCCGAGATAGACGGCGCTATCGCTCGCCTCATATCCTTCATAGGGAAAGGCGTACCACAAAAGCGCGCCGTGGCGCTCCACGATCGGCAGGACGTCTTTGCGGCTCCAGGACGTAATCGTGCCGATGATGTGCTGACAACCACCGTCGCGGATGGCGGACCGGGCCAAAGCTGCATATCCTTCCGCCCTGCCGCAGGGATCGTCGATCTTGGCAGCGATATTGAAACCATAAGCATGATCTGCATTGATCTCGGCAACAGCCGCCATTGCTCCGTCAACAGCCTCACGCCCCAAGGCGGCATACGGGCCCGTGGTGGAATAAAGGATGGAGACGGGCACACGATCACGCATCATTTCCCAGGCTGCTCCTTTGTATCATCACGCCGTTCGATGTTCATCCTGATCCATCCAATTCCGGTTGCGCAATCAGTGATGCCAGCGTTTAAAACAAAAAAAGCCCCGAACCGCTTGAAGCAGTATCCGGGGCTCAATTGCCTTCGGCGTCTAACGCCATGTGTTAACCTCAGGCTATGATAAGCACTGATTTCAGTCAATCGTAATTTTTGCTCAATTTTTGCTCAACGGTCGTTCAGGACATTTGGATAGACTGCTGTTCGGGTGACATACCACCCTGTTTCGTCCAGACTGTTTTGCGCAATAAAGATGGTGATCGGCACGTTCCAGGACCACTTCCGCATTGGGCGCGTCATTGGAAATGGCCACGCCGATACTGATGGTCACGGTCAGTTCCGCCGATATCCTTGACCAGTCGTATCTGGCAATTGTCAGACGCATCTGTTCGCAGGCTTTTTTGGCGCGCGCCATTGTCGCACCGGGCATCATGACGATGAATTCTTCACCGCCAAAGCGGACCGCAAGGTCGCCCTCCTGGACCGAGTTTTTGATCAGTGAGCCGATTTGCGCGAGAACCCGATCACCCGTGATGTGTGAGAAGGTGTCGTTGATTGTCTTGAAGTGGTCGACGTCCAGCATCGCCAGCGCATATGGGCTGCGCGACAGATCGATATCACTCAAGATGGCCTCGAGACGCCGACGGTTGGCAAGTCCTGTCAGCGGGTCCGTGTTTGCCGCCTCCGTCAGGAGAGTGGTCTGTTGCTGAAGGGCTGCAAGCGACCGCGCCAGTTGCGCCGAGCTTTCGGCTTCTGTGTCCAGCGATGTCTTCAGCTTTTTGGTTTCATAGCGGATTTCAACCAAGCGGGCATTTTGCTGGGTTCTTTCCGCCGTGAACTGCTGATGCAAAGAATGGTACCGTTTGTAAAAATGCAATGCGGGTTCAAAGGCCCGCAGATGTTCATGTGCCCGGGACAGATAGAGGCAGGCATTCATCAGTGTTTCGACATTGCTGCTTTCTTTTGCGAGCGCGTACGCCTCGTTCAACGGAACCAGTGCCTCCTCGTAACGTGTCAGAGAAATCAGCGTACGGCCGAGAATATCCAGGTAATGCCCTTTGCCTCTGTCGTCGTCGTTACCCGGTACCGCGCGGTACTGTGCGAGATACGCTTCGGCCATGACGAATTCATCGAGTGCATTGAAATATTCCGCCAGATTTCCGAGACACAGTCTTTCCGCCCATGCGTCTTTCAGTGTTGCGGCGATATCATATGCCTGCCTTGTTGTGTCGATTGCCGTTCTCATCGAGCTTTCGAAGGACGTCCTGTCGTCCCTCTCCAAGGCCAGATAGGCCACTTCCGAGTGAGCGCCGCCCAGGTTGATCAACCACCAGCATTCGAAAGTGACATCGCATGCCTCTCGGGCAAGTTCTACCGCGCGACCGCAATAATCGAGGGCTTGCGTCGGTTGTCGGGTCATCCAGAAAATCACGCCGACGACATTGATGGCCAGGGATCGAGACCTGAGGTTGCCACTGTGGTCGGCAATGTTCAGTGCTTCTGCGGCGAATTCTATGGCACTCTCCAAATTGCCGAGTTCCAGCTGGAGCCAAGCTTTTATGCTGAGTGCCTCGGCCTCAAACGCTGGTTCCTCCAGTTGCCTCCAAAGGACAACGGCCTTCTCCGCAAAATCCAAACCTTGCTCGGTTTTGCCAAGCTGGAAACAATACCAGGCACTTTGTTGTGAACTGCGTGCAATGAGGCATTGATCCCCGCGCTGTTCGGCGGATGCCAGAATAGAGCCCGCTATCGAAAGAGCCTGGATCGAAAGACCGGTACATGCAAAATGCCAAGCCTCATCCAGCGCGTTTGCGGCGACATCGGCATCGAAGATTTTTTCAGCGACTGTCAAACTGGTGATCCAACTCCCGGCTCGCTCTTGCGTCACAACAAAGCCGATCTTGACTATGACGGTACTTCCTAATTTTCTTAAGTTTGACATTCAAATCTGAATCGAGCGCTAATAGGTGCCGATGTTCTAAAATTCTGATGCGTCAACAGGCATTTTTTCGTTCAACTGCATAACAATTTATGACTTACGTGGAGGGCTTTTTAGGCGCCGTTCCAAGAACGATAACAACGCGTTGATTTTTGGGGGAGGCGGGGCTTGGCGCACGCGCTGATGTGTGCCCATCACGCGGGAAACTGACACAGCGAACCGCAGACTGTCGGCATGGCTATGCGCCATTCAACCCGCTTGTCGAAGACGCCGACATTTTCGAACCGTCGCCACAAAAGTTTCTAACCGTTTGACTTTTCAACCACCTGAAAGAAGGTTGGAGCGAACGACGCTGACGATTGAAGAAAGAGCAAGTCATGGCCGCACAGATACCCACATTGGACATGTTGAAGATCGAGGAGGATACGCTCCAACTGGAACGCTTCGACTATGATTTCGCCTGGATTTTGGGTAGCCATATCAGGAAGAAAGCGGTGTCGCGGAACCTCCCCGTTGCCGTTGAAGTTCGCCACGGTGCAGATGTCGTTTTTGCAAGCCTGCTGCCTGGCGCAACGGTTGACAACTTCGGCTGGACAAGCCGCAAGTGCGCGGTCGTCCATCGTTTCCATCGCAGTTCGCTTCGGGTCCGGTTGCAAGCCGAAAAAGGAGGCTATGATTTCAATGTGAAGTTCGGCCTACCCTCTGCAAATTTTGTTGCAAGCGGAGGCGGATTTCCCCTGACATTGCGGGGAGGGACCCTGATAGGCTGTGTTGCGGTCAGTGGCCTTCCCGATGTCGAGGATCATGCGTTGATCACCACGTCGTTGAGGGAATTGCTGTAACGGCGGATCACTTCGCGCGCTGTCTCCTCGTCAGATATATCTCGACCCCCGCTCGCGTTAGGAAGGATGCCAGTCCAAGGATGATCGCCACCAACTGGATGCGGAATTCGTCGGAGTCCACCTCTGCCTGTCTGGTTTCCAAAAGGTTGCGCTCACGGACAGTGATGTCGCCGATGATATCGCGGATGCGATCCATTGTGGCTGTGGCCATGTAAGTGCTCTCTTGAGCCCTTGCAGCGTCAGCACTGTTCTGGTCGTGGAGCGTTATGGAGTGGCTGAGTTCTTTCAGTTTGGTATCGATAAGCCCATTGAGCGTCGTGACCCGAGCAACCTGATGCTCGTTGTCGGATATTCTTTTCAGCAAATCGGCTTGCAGTGTGTGCAATCTGCCCAGAGCTTTGTCGTAAGGATCAAGGTATCGCCGGTCGCTGCTGACGAGGTAACCTCTTTGTCCCGTTTCTGCATCGTCGAGCGCGATCAGCACGTCCTTGGTGGTATCAATCGCTTCGTAGGTATGAACGACCATATCTTGGTGGTCGCTGAGAAGGGTATGGGTCCAAGTCGTGGCGACGACCCCAGCGGCGATGACAACGCCCACAGGTATGGAGCGTAACAGCGTGGGCGTCGTCAGGTAGTCTTGTCGAAGCAACTCCCAAGACCACCGGCTCGTTTCACGCATGTTACCTGACCATTTCAAGAATGTTGGTACGTAATCGCGATTGAACCATGCTGGTTCCTTGGCATCGACTCTTGCATCGAAAATATGTGATGACGTGCAAGATCAGGTATAACACATGATAAAACGCCGTCGCGCGTGCCGAAGGGACAAACATGCCTAAGAAAGAAAAACTGGAGCATTCTGAATTTTCGGGTGAATTCGAAGACGATGGCATCACTGTCCTTGTCGACATTTTCCGTCCGGCCGGAACAAACAATGACTGGCAGATGGAGGTCGTCAGTGAGGAGGAGGATGTCACATCATGGGACGAACCCTTTGCGACCGACAAGGACGCGTGGGAAGAGTTTCTGGCGACCTGTGAAAAGGATGGCATTCGCAGCTTTCTCGACGGGGGAGAGCCGATCCACTGATCGGCGGCCATCAGGGTTCGAGATCCAATCTCAGCCGGTGATTCTTCGACCATTTGGTGCATCGCAAAACACTGTGGAACCAAATGCGTTTCTTCCGTGTTGTTGAGGAACAAAAGCTCAATACATTCAGGAGATTGTCGATGAAACGGGTTGCCGTGGGCGCTGGCGTGGGCGCCGTTCTGTGTCTTGTAACTGCCGCTATGGCTCAGGATATCGAGGTGAGCAGCCTTGAAGTTCCGAACACGGATATTGAAAATCTCAGCGTTCCCAGCAAAGCTAAAGACCACGATGGCCGCTACATCGTTGATGTCAGCGGCAAGCGAGTGAGGCTTGTCGGTCCAAGGTTCTTCCCAGACTCCTCCAGAGAGATAGAATTATCCGGCCGGGCCCAGTCACTCGCAAGGGAAAACGCGCGTGCGCAACTGGCTTCGAAGTGAAGACCATGATCGCGGCAAGGGGGCGGGACGCGAATGATGAAGTCGACAGCTTCTGACACCGAAGACAAAGAGAAATCAAACCTCATCCGGCAGGAGGATGCCGACGCTAGCAAAGCCACTTTTCCGGAGCTGTTCTTCGATCTCGTTTTCGTCTTTGCGCTCATCCAGCTATCGCACACCCTTGCGAAGGATTTCGGGTCTACCGCCCTTGTGGAAGCGGCCATCATTATTCTGTCACTCTGGTGGCTGTGGGTGCAGATCACCTGGCTAACGAATATGCTGAACACGGAGGCTGGGCCCGTCAGGCTGTTTTTGTTTGCGATGATGTTTACAGGCGTGCTCCTTGCCATCGCGCTGCCGAAGGCATTCTCCGATCAGGCACTGGCGTTTGCGGCGATCTACAGCGTTATGCAAATCGGCCGTTCGCTTTTTGCGCTATACGTTTTCAAGGGCGTAGACCACGAAAACGCGCTCACATTCTCTCGCATGGCCATATGGCTCGCCGCCTCAAGCGTGTTTTGGATCGCTGGCGGACTTTCCTCGACACTCGGATGGCAGATCGCGCTATGGGGTGTTGCAATAGGAATCGAATATGTGGGCCCATTGGTGAAGTACTACGCCCCGGGATTGAAAACAGGGAAAGACGAGCGACTTCATCTTTCAGGAGAGCACCTCGCCGAACGCTGCGCGCTTTTCGTCATCATATGTCTTGGCGAAACCATCCTGACGACCGGTCGCACAGCCACTGAGTATATGAATTCCGGTCTCACGTTTGTCGTGTTCTGCTCAGCTTTCGCAACCACGATTCTCATGTGGTGGATCTACTTCCACCACGGGCAGGAAAAGGTTTCCGAGAAAGCGGACGACACTGGCGAACCTGAAAAGATCGCTCAAAATCTGTTCAATTATGGTCATCTGCCCATCGTCACGGGAATTATTCTGACGGCCGTTGGAGAAGACTTCAGCCTATCGCACAGTCAAGATCCCTCAACGTGGCGAGAGGCGCTTGCCATAGCCGGCGGACCAATTCTGTTTCTGGCAGGCAATATCGGTGTAAAGGTGGCATCCTCCTATATCAGACCCGTCTCCCATTTTGTCGGTATTGGCGTTCTCCTCGTGTTGCTGCTCTTGCAAGGCATGCCGCTTTACGCGTTACAGATCGGATGTGCGAGTGTCCTTGGGATTGTCGCGGCATGGGAATATGTGGCGCTCAGAAACAACGCGACAAATTCTGCGTAGCCATCATGAAAAATTGGGGGCTTAGAGCGTTTCCATTTAACAAGGAAGCGCTCTAAAAAGAGAGCCCGGTTGCAATGGTGGACTTCACCGCACGGTCACGACGTATGATGTACGCCTGTCACACACAGAAGATACCGCAGGCAAAGCGCGTGGATTTACCACAAATCCACCCAGGACTTGGCTATTAGCGTCTTCACGGCTCCCAGGCGATGTCATCTCTGACGATTTTCGCAGGATTGCCGGCGACAACGGAACGCGGTGGAACATCTTTTGTCACCACGGCTCCGGCTGCAATCACAGCGCCGTCACCGATGGTCACGCCTTTAAGGATCATCGCACGCATCCCGATCCATACATGATTGCCTATTCTGATGGGGGCCTTGTTGGGGCGACCGACAAGGTTGTGGCCGTCCCAATCGCGGATGATCGCTTGATCTGCAATAAACACTTCCTCGCCAATCGTGATTTCGCAACCGCAGGATATCCAGCTTTGGCGATTGCAAAATCCACTTCCCAGCGTCAATTTTGCACCGCTTTGAATGCCAATCGTGCTGCCGCTATAGGCATGAAACTGTCCAGCGAGATGCAATTCACCCCGCTCTTTTATAACAAGCTGGGCAGGCTCTGGAACAAGACCCTTCCATGCTTGACCCAGGGAAAGATTGCCACTGCCGGTGATCGTCCCTTCGATGTGGGCCTGCCCTTTTTGCATCAACGTGATGGCTTTGTTTGTTCGTAATCTCGCTATTCTCAGTCTTATTCTGTCTATCATAAAATTAGCCGCCTCATGGGTTCTGGCAGACTCGAGGAGGCTACCTGATTAGAGAGTTGAGTTTTTATCGATCTGTGTTCCCCGGTTCAATCTTTTCGCTTGAAAGGTTTGCTGAGTAGATGCGAGGGACTGCCCACCTCAAGTTTTATTTGTTATTTATTTTAAAGTTTCCGCTAATTTATAATATAGATAAATATAAATATCGTATATTACAGTTAAGTCAGATTTATTTTAAATCTATGATGGAGCTGTATAAGCTTTCAAAGCAATCAATAAGGAATTCCATATTTTGAATACTGCTTTAGCATCCAGATAATTTTCTTTGCACTGCAAAATTTTACGTATTTACTGTGGATCGAAACCGGGCAATTTTCAGTGTGTGGATCGAGTTTCAGTCGTGAGCTGTCGGATCAGGGCGCGCCTGAACAGCATTCGAGGTTAATACCGGAGAATAGACATGAAGCGCTGTTTCGGTGTCCGGATTATCCGGTCCGGCGCTCCTTTGAGGAATTGGCGACAAAATGCTCTCTCATATCAATCGACGGCACTTTATTGCCGGTAGCGCCCTGCTGTTCGCCCCAAAGCTGGCATTCGCCTCGGAGCAGCGTGCCGATATCGTTATTTATGGAATGACCAGCGGCGCGGTAACAGCGGCAATCCAGGCTCGGACAATGGGTCTTTCACCTGTGATCGTTGGGGGCTGGCGG
Source organism: Rhizobium skierniewicense (assembly GCF_014196515.1). Taxonomy (GTDB): domain Bacteria; phylum Pseudomonadota; class Alphaproteobacteria; order Rhizobiales; family Rhizobiaceae; genus Agrobacterium; species Agrobacterium skierniewicense. Next base: position 249,755 of record NZ_JACIDV010000003.1, read on the forward strand.
GACAAACACATCGGCGGCATGATGTCTGGCGGGTTGGGCGGCACCGATATCAGTTCGGGCAATGCCTATGGCGGGCTGAGCCGTCATGTTATCAGTCTCATCAATGCTGCTGGTAAGCAATCCGATGATCAATTTCATTTCGAGCCGCGCTTTGCCGAAAGCGTCTTCAATGATCTGGTGAAAACCTATGACATTCCCGTTATTCCCAGTCTCGGACTTCGGCGAGTGAAAAAAACCGGCTCGCGACTGGAATCGCTGGAGACCGTGGACGGGCAGGTTTTTCGCGGCCGTGTGTTTATCGATGCCAGCTATGAGGGAGACCTGATTTCGGCGGCTGGGGTCAGCACGATTGTTGGGCGGGAAGCGCGCAATGGCGACAACGTTCTGAACGGTTATCGAGGGACTGACCACGCAGCCCTGGGAACCAACCATAATTTCTACAGCTGGCGACATCTGGAAAAAATCATTGGTCCGGTTTCCGTGGATCCATACGTCGTTTCCGGCAACCCGGGGAGCGGTATACTTCCGTGTATCCGCTCCTATCCGCAACCCGAAAACGGTGCAGCGGATCGTGCCGTGCAGGCCTATAACTTCCGCATGACGATGACGCGTGACGAAGCGCGCAGGGTGGATCTATCCGCAACCGCACCTGAGGGTTTCGACCCCGCACGCTACGAACTTCTGTATCGCTGGATCGACGTGCTCAACCGTGGCGGACTATTGGAAAATCCGGCGGAGGCGGTAAAGCTCTTCCTGCTGCACAATGATCTGGGCAATGGTGTCTACGACATCAACAATTTCGGCCCCGTCTCCACCGATCTCCTTGGCGTATCATGGGGGTATCCGCAAGCCGACTATGCCGTGCGTGAAAAACTTTGGAAGGCGCACGAAAAATGGATACGGGGACTTTTCTACGCGCTTCAGCATCATCCGGATGCCCGGATGCCGGTCGATATGCGCGATGCCTTCAGGCAGTATGGGCTGGACGAAGCGCATTATAAAGATCCGCATGAGAATGATGAGCGTCACTGGCCCTACCAGCTCTACGTGCGCGAGGCGCGCCGCATGGTCTCTGATTACCAGATGAGCGGCCGTGAAGTCGCTGCCAACGACGACATGGATCCCCTTGATCCACGCACAATTGGCACGGGATCCTACAATCGCGACAGTCACCATACACAGCGCATTCTTCGCGCCGATTCCAATATTCTCGGCCTCTCCAAAGTGTCGGTCTGGAATGAGGGCAACTTCGAGGCTCCGTCCGGAGGAGCTGACCTGATGTTCCCTATCCCTTATGGTGCCATCGTACCGCGTCGTGCTGAATGCACCAACCTGCTCTCCATATTTGCAATCAGCGCAACGCACGAAGCATTCGGCGCGACACGAATGGAAATGTCGCTGATGCAGCTTGGACAATCAGCCGCCGCCGCCGCCGGGTTGGCGGTGAAAAGCGAGGCCGATATACAGGAGATCCCCTGTGACGAGCTGGTATCCGCCCTGTTTGTTCCCACCGGAGCACCACCGCCCGTATTGCCAGAAAGAGCCCACCCAAAAGCACTGGCCCAGAATTGAGCCTGAAGCAGTTGAAAATCGGCGATCGTGAAGATCTGTGACAGCTGAACGGATCGCCGAGGCGGTTATACATCGTGAGCGTAGACCCAAGTGGGATCGTGGGGTCACGCATCATGATCTATATCAACATTGAGGCTGTCCCACTGAGCGGCTTGTCGACAGTCGGAGATGACATTCCCTAAACAGGTAGTTTCTCGGATGCCGATGATCGACAACCGCGTCTTCAGTTCCGCCGATTGCACTGTGCGGTCAGATGAGGACCCGTTCGAACGGTTCACGTCCTTGCTGGAAGCGGTGACGGGTCATCTGAGGCCTTAAAATCAAGGCCTCAGCGAACCAAACATTGGAATGTTCTACTGCAATCCCATCGCTCAATGCCATTTATGCAGCTGACGCACTTCAAGCGACGCGCTGAGCGACTGACGGAGTGTTCCGATACCCGCTTGTCTTGCCGGATTCTGTGAGCTGGAACTGCATGACGGATTGGCGTAGCCTGCCGCTCTCACTCGCGAGTGTAACACCTGCGGCGCTCATCTCCTCGACCATAGCTGCGTTCTGTTGGGTCACCTGATCCATTTGATTAACCGCTGTATTAACTTCACTCAGCCCAACCGATTGCTCTTTTGCTGATGATGCGATTGAGCGCATGTGGTCGTTTATGATGGCGACATAGCTCTCGATCGTCTTCAACGCGGTTCCAGTTTCACTCACGAGTTTCACGCCATCCTGTACCTCAACGGAGGAATTTCGGATCAGATCTTTAATTTCCTTCGCGGCCTTTGCAGAACGTTGCGCCAATTCCCGCACTTCCTGTGCGACAACTGCGAACCCCTTTCCAGCTTCACCAGCTCTGGCGGCCTCCACACCCGCATTCAGAGCGAGAAGGTTGGTCTGAAATGCGATTTCGTCAATGACGCCGATGATGTTGGAAATCTGACCGGAAGACTGTTCGATCCGTTGCATCGCATCAACAGCATTGCTGACAACACGTCCAGAGTCTGTCGCACTTTCGTTCGCCTGAAGCGCGATCCGACGGGCTTCATCGGCGCGTTTTGAGGAGTTGGAAACATTGACGGTAATCTGGTCAAGCGCAGCCGCAGTTTCTTCGAGTGACGCTGCCTGCCGTTCTGTTCTTTTGGAGAGATTTTCAGCGCTGGAGCTGACCTCACGAGTGCCATTGTCCAGGCCATCCGTGGCTTCGGAGACCGCGCGTAGGGTTTGAGCAAGTTGCGAGACTGCGACGTTGAAGTCGTTTCTCAACGTTTCAAAATCAGGAGCGAAAGGCTTCAATAGCTGGAAGGCCAGGTTTCCGCCGGCAAGGTGGCGTAACCCTTCGCCAAGTCCAGACGTTGCCTGCTCCATCTCTTCGGAGCGAATGCGATCTTGTTCAGCACTTTGTATGCGTTGCCGTTCCGAGATGTCTCGCTGAGATTGGGCCTCTCGTTCCAAGCGGAGATTGGCGACGGCATTCGAACGGAAAATCTCCACAGTGTTTGCCATTGCGCCGATCTCGTCCTTACGACCTATGGCCGGCACGATGATTTCCGTATTTCCGTTCGCAAGTTCAACCATCGCCGACGTCATGGAAACAACCGGTTTGCCGATCGCTTTTGATAGAAGGATGCCCATGGAGAGCGCGACCAGTGCAGCAGTTGCTCCCCCAATAGCCAGGGTTGCGATTGCCGTATTGAACGTTGATGCCAAAGCCTCTGCTCGTTTTGCAGAAGCCTCTTGCTTGCTAATGGTCAATTTTCCGATGACATCGCGTATTTTCGTCAGGCGTGCTGTTTTGGCGATGTTCTGGCGTGTTTCCTCAAGACGGTTGCCGGATTGGACGGCAGCCGTGGTCGCTGCCATTTCAACGTTGAAATTGTCGATCGCCTCTTGCAAAGGTCCTATGACACCATTGGCTTCGTCCGGCCCCAACTGTTTTGCAAGTTGCGTCACCAAGGGCGGAATTGAGGCGGTCTGTTTGTTGATGCGCTCAATGAATTCACCGTTCGTGCTCGCCACGTATCCGCGCATGGCATTCTGATTTTCAACGAGGTTGGCAAGAATGGCATCTGCAGTTTTCAGGACGTCTTGCGTCTCGCGATTTTGGGCTGTGGCCTTTTCAATATGGGCCAGCGAAAAATAAACAATTCCGCAGAGAACAAGCACAACGGCGAATATCGAAGCAAAAGCTACCAGTAATTTCCGAGAGATATTCCAATTCGCAAGCATTTTTACCTCTTTGGCTGAAGGTCAGAATAATCATGGATTTTATGGTCTGCAGCCAATTCATTTACTGGAGACGTTAAAGCTGCAGCAGTTCCTGATCATTCTGCGAATAAGCCAAATCTGGTGGCTGAACTGAAAGCGGAATATCCTACAGAATATTACATTTATTTATATTTGATATTTCTTTAGTTTGAATTAATTTCAGAATATTCGATAATATTTTTGAAACATAAGTGATTTTTAATATATTTAAATCAACTAAAAATTAAATTTAAGACATATTTATTGATAATAAACGCATAGATTGATTTATTAATCAGCATTAATTATTTTTTATTCCGAATTTATTCTTGTTTTACAAATTTTGTACTTTGGATTGAAAATTACTTTTTTGAACGCGTGATAATCCCCCGTTTTTTATGGACGCTCCGCATTGGAATTCTGGGAGCTATCGATATTTCGAGGTCGGAGACCGAACTGTGGCATCGGATCTTGACGCATTACCTACCATTGTAGTTCTCTGAAGTAGTCTGATTCCATCGCGGTTATCGCAGCGACTGGTTCTTTGCGTTTGTCGAACTGTTCCCTTCGACTGGCCAACTACCATATGCCAACTTTACGTGAACCTCGTTGGCCTAGAAATTACAGTGTCATCACCTCGAGGTTTACGTTGGCCTCGACGGTTAATGTGCCCGGCTGAGGAATATGACAATAAATCCCAAAATTTCGGGCGTTGCGACGAACAAGGGTTCGCAAAATCTCGGGCTGTTCTGTTAATTCAGGCTGAGCGATCAAGGTCATTCCGCACCTTTTGGCTTTTTCCGAAACTTGAACTCTTTGCGCACCAAGCCGAAGCGTAGCCCCCAGCCAGCTTTCTTCGATAAAACCGGATTCTTCAGGGTCTGGCGAACCTGTCTCGATCAAGACCGCGGGACGAAACCGGCGCTGGTTCATCTCGTCTAAGGAGGCAAGGCGAGCAAGTGTTCTCAACGACTGCGTGGTGATAATGTGAAGAGGGCTTGGATCGTAGCGATTTGAGATGATCGGAAGACCCGCAGCCTCAGGCAGATTGGTGCGCGCGTATCGTCCTATGCCGACATCAAAGCCGAAGTGGTTTGACAGACGAAAGAGCACCGTCTTGTCAATAACAGAGACAGCCGCACCATCAGGGAAATGAATGCGCGGCAATCCGTTTTCGTCCAGTGTGCTACGTAGAAACAAAGCGGATCGCCAGCGGACGTCTTTTTCTGGTGCTGCAGCAAGCCCGGTAGAGGTGTCAAAAATGCCGAACTCGCGATCTCCCACGATACCATTCATATCGACATTGACGGTATGGCACGTCTCTCCCCCCAAAGAACTCACCGGATAGCGCCACAATTCGGCTATGCGTCCCACCTGTTTCATGGTGCGACGCTGCGACGCGGTGACAGTTCCTGCGCTCATATCATTCATGCGGAGAGCAACTCGGTGAACTGTGTATGGCTCAGGTCTTCGATGATGGCGTGTGCGACGATCTCGCCGGTTTCTGCCGCGCTCGTGATGCCCTGAACAAAAGGGTTCTTGTGCAAAAGAAACGGAATCGCAGCGCAGTAAAGGCGGTTGGAGACGGTTCCCGCTGTGATCGTACGGTAATGGTCATCCACGTCGATGCCGCCCAAACGCACGCTCGACACGGCTGCATCGCCCACCAGGAAGCCCGAAGGCTCGGCTGTGGGCGCTTTTCGTACGGTTTCCTGGCTGACCAGTGTCGGAAACGGAAGTTCACGGGCGGAAAGTGCACTTTGGCCTGTAGCATCTATGAAGTTATCAAACCGCTCCGTCCTGTCACCCAACGCAACGTACGCCCCACGCGCCGAGTCTGGCTTTGTGATCTCATAGTCGCTACCGAGCTTGAAGATGTCCAGCCGTGCCGCGTTTCGCAGTGCCAACAGACGCTCGATCGAGAGGTGTGGCACCGTTGCGTATTCATCGATGAAGATGCCCTTGAACGATGCGTTGAAACGCGCAAAGTCTTCTGTGTCGAGATGCGGAACGACTTTGGCGATGATCTCGTGTGTAATCATTATGGCGTAACGCCATGGCACCGTAAATTCTGCTGCCGCATTCTGTTTGGCTTCGGCAAGGTTGGCAGCGGCCCACACAAAGGGATCGATGTTTGAGCGGCGGGCATAATACGCGTTGGCAAACGTATCTACAGTCAGCTGGCTCAGCCCGATCTCAGCGGCATAATCCGGATCAGCAAGACTGATTTCGTTTCTGAAAAGCTCGAATACCTTGTCCAAAAGTCCGTTCGATCCCTGAGAAATCAAAGCCTCGATCGCTTCCGGAGTGCAAATGCGCGGGCGCATGTAAGGCAGCGGACAATAGAAGTCCGCTTCCGGAAGAAGTCCCTTTCGAGACATCAGGACCGCATGAAAATCTTCACTGCCGGTCGATGGCTGGTACTGGAGATTTCCGGTCCCGTCATACACGAATGATCCACACGACGTCGCCACCGTCATAAGCGCGTCGATTGCACTCAGTGACGTACCCAATATGCCCAACCGCCCGCCTTCGATCGACTGAAGTGCGGATGCGGGCCACGCCGACATGAAATATCCGGGGTGAGTTTCGGTATTTTCCGGCCAGTTGTGACCGGTCGCCATCACAACGTGGTCGTATAGCGCATCGAAGGTTTCACCCGCGGCCTCGACTTTCAGGCGAATTTCGCGCGTTTCGAGGGCAATGTCCCTCACGCGGTGTTGCACACGGATGTCCACCTTGTGACCATTTTTTTCCGCCTGCGCTTTCAGATACAAAAACTGGTCGTGGAAATAATCGCCCAAGACCAAGCGAGGGTAAAACTCGCGCTCGCTGATTTGGGTGCGGACAATCCCGAATGTAGAGAGATATTCGTCATCACGACCACGAAGCCAATCCGCCAAGGTTTGTCCCAGCGGTGGGATTTCAATACTCGGAATATTCGACAGCATGGCCGGATCATTAATTGTGGGAAGATACGGCGTGCCTTTCCCTGCATAGTTTTCAGCTTCGTATATGGTGATGGAGAGGTGCTTAGGCGAATGGGACAAATGCTGGAACGTATAAATACCTGTCGGGCCAGATCCAATGATACAAACTCTATCCGTCATAAAAACTTTCTCCAGCGGTACCTAATATACCTATCCCCCTAAACACCATCTGGACCATATCCGTTCCACGCGTCGGTGCTATGTCCGCTTTCGGACGGATGGGGGTGCCTGGCCTCGTGGAATGCGCGGGTTTGAGGCCTAGCCGTTGCGCTCATCGAAACATTTTGCACCTTAGCCGAATAAATACCGCAAAGTCCGCCTTTGCATAAGCGATGTAAACGCGCGTTATGAGAATGTCGTTCGCCAAGGGCCATGGCCCGTTTAGGGGAAAGGGGGCAGCATGGGACGGTTTGACTTCACGATGCGGCTGATCGCGGCCTTCGCGGTTCTCGCGGTGTTGATCGTGTCTCAAGGCCTTCTCAACCGTCATATTGCCACAGAAGCCGAACAACAAGTTATTCGCGGCCGATATGCGGGTGATATTTTGTCAGGGCTGCTTGAGCTATCTGCCACCAAACAGAGACTGCGGGCCTGGTCCTTGCGCGCTTTGATTGGCGCGGACCACGCGCCTGGCGATGGTGAGATGCTTCGCGCCCAGATGGCTGCCACCATCGAGCAGATTCAGCGGATCAGCGAAAAATCACGGGAGATGGATCATCTCGCCGGCGCTTCAGCGGACGATGATGACGCACGCGACGAGGCTCTTCAGCTTATCTCGGGCAGTGTCATCGCACTGAAACCCGCTATCGAGGACATCAGGTCCCATACGGGGGCAGATGATGTGCGAAGCGCCTGGGCATCCATCGAGACGATCTTCGATCAGGGGGCGGGAAGGGATCTTCGCGAAGTTCTCAACAACACCATCTCCGAGGAGAAGTCGCAGCTCGTCATTTCGCGGGCCAACGCGAATGCAGCACTTTTGCAACTCAATCGCGTGCTTGCCGTTCTGACCTTCATCATCGCAATCATCGGGATGGGGCTGGCCTATGTCATCGCCAAAGCCATCCGTCGCCCGCTACAGCAGATGTCCGAAGGGGCGAGAGCTTACGAATCCGGCCACCTCGAGCATCGTATTCCCGTGACGACGACTGACGAGTTCGGCCGTTTCGCAAGAAGCATCAATCGCATGGCGTCGGAACTTTTGCTTCGCCGAAACGAAGAAGCCAATCACCGCGTTGTCCTTGAGCAACAGGTTAGGGAGCGGACGTCTGCCTTGGAAGATGCTCTATCGCGACTGAGGGCATCCGAGGGTCGTCGGCGCAGTTTGCTGGCCGACATCAGCCACGAATTGCGGACACCCACCACTGCAATTCGCGGTGAAGCGGAGATCGCGTTGCGCGGGCAAAAAACAGATGGCGAGTATCGCGCCTCGCTTGAGCGGATCGGGCAGGCCGCCAGTCAGATGGGCAGTCTGATCGACGACTTGCTGATGATGTCGCGCGGTGAAGACGAGACACTGGCGCTCAATAGCGAGCAGATTGATATCGCAGGTCCGCTCGAAGAAGCGCTGTTAAGCGCGGGAACACTCGCAAATCAGCGAGGTATCAAGATTGCCACCGATATCGAGGACGCAGAGACGATTGTGGCGGGCGACCCATTTCGCCTGCGTCAGGTCATCGCCATTCTTCTCGACAACGCCATTCGCTATTCGCCGCAGAATTCACACATAGATGTCAGTTCCAGTATTACCTCAAACGCTTGGGAACTTGTCGTTCGAGACTGTGGGATCGGGATCGAAGCTGATGCGCTTCCCCATGTTTTCGAACGTAATTTCCGGGGCAACAATGCACGAGTTCACCGTCCCGATGGCACAGGCCTGGGATTGTCGATCGCCAAACATTTGACGTCTGCCCATAATGGAACGATCACGCTTCATAGCGAGAGCGACCGGGGAACGACGGCTACCCTTCGCTTGCCGTTGTTGGGAGCTAGTCGCGCTGCTGAAGCCATCATGGAGACGACGAAGTGAACATACTGATCATAGAAGACGATCCAAGGGTGGCAGACTTTCTGGAACGCGGCCTGCGTGCCGAGGGCTACAGCGTCACCGTTGCCCGAGACGGCCCCACCGGGATCGAACAGGCGCACACCCTGTGGCAGGAATGGCGCTCGACGGGCGCAAGCGGTGCCATTTTACTTGATGTGATGCTGCCGATCATAAACGGGTCGGATGTCTGCCAGACGCTTCGCGCCAGCGGTATTTCTGCGCCAATCTTGATGCTGACCGCACTGGGTTCGGTGAGTGACCGCATTTCTGGATTGAAAATGGGTGCTGACGACTATCTGGTCAAACCATTCTCATTCGAGGAGTTGTTGGCACGAATAGAAGCACTGATGCGTCGTCCCATCGAACTGCGTCCGCTTGGGACAAAAACGTTGTGTGTCGGGGTGCTGGAACTGGATCGTGAGTCCATGCGCGTTACGGTCGATGGCGAAGAGATATCGATGACCGCAAAGGAACTTGCGCTTCTGGAGCTGTTCATGTCCGCCCCGGGACGGGTACTCAGCCGAGAACGTATTTTGGCAAATATCTGGGGCGCGGGTGAAGATCCCTTGACCAATGTCGTTGACGTCTATGTTCGCCGACTGCGCGCAAAGATCGATCGCTCATCGGACAGCCGCTCATGTATCACGACTGTCCGAGGCATTGGTTATCGTCTGGAGCAAGATCGGTAGACGATTGCTTATTTTGCCGAATAAGGCAGTGAAGAATGATGCTGAACGATGCGAATCGTCCCTTCGTCATCCTTCTTGAAGGTCCATGACTTGTCGACCGTTGTCACTTTGCCATCCTTATCGGTGAAAGAGACGTTTCCAAGTGTGGTTGCGTATTCTCCATCTAGAAGAATGGCAGCGTTTTTGACCTCGACTTCACGCCATCCCTTCAGGGCAAAGCCTGTATCGGAAGGGTATTTTGGGTTCTGACCCACAAAATAGGACAGTGCGCCTTCGCGGTCCGTTCGGAATGTCTGCGGCTCTTGCGTCAGCGTGGGCTTGAAGAGGACCGGCCCAAACTGGTAGCCATAGGCTGCATCAATAACTTTTGCAGCCATCTCCTGGGCCGGCTTTACGCCTTTCTCTTCATACTCCCGCGAAATGGCAACGAGCGCTTCGCCCCAGGCTTTCTGCGACTGAAGGACTTCAGACTCGCTGATGGCCCGATTTTTGGTTTCGACGGCGTTCACGCCACCGGCAGTCATGAGCAGAGCAGTTCCGGTCACGGCAGTCGCCTTGGCTATCCAGCGCATAAGTTTTGATCTCCTGTTTGATGGCTCGTTTTGAGCGACAACAGGAATATGGGTGTCTTCTCTGAAGCAGGCGTGGCTGCTGTATGAACAGATGATGGACAGAAGATTACAGTTCGAGTGGCGAACCAGGGTGTCGAATCTGCGATGACAGCCGCAGACACGAACAAAGTCTTTTCATCAGCCTCTCGAAAATCCCGGACACGCAGGGAGCTGCATGAACCGCAACTATGGTTCGAGGCTCATCCGATTATTGCCTTGCGATTTGTCCAGCAAGCTTGAACGGACTGGCAACGGCGGCACCAGCTGCGTCGAAGACGAAGGCACCAATGTTGCCGCCGCTCAAGCGCATTCGAGCTTCTGCCTTATCGATGTTTCCTGCAAACTGTGCAAGTGAGGCGTAGCGATCATGGCCGAGGCCGTCGGCTGATTTCAGCGATGAGATATCGACGACGCGGACGCGCTCTGCTTTTGCGGTTTCCTGGATCACGGGGTCGTTCACGTCTAGACTCCCCACTCTGGGCCGTTCACCGCCGACAAAGCTGGAGAAGCTCAGCGCCTTGTCAGACTTCGATACCAGAAGCGTGATCGGGGTTGGAATGGCTCCGATATCGCGAATCTGCGCTCGGAACACGTCGAGGTCGATATCTGGAGCAGCAAGCACAATCTGCAGCTTTGCCAGGACATTGCTCCTGCCTTCGAGCCTGAGTTGTCTCGCGGCCTCCATGGACAGAAAACCGCCCATACTGTGACCGAATAGGATGATGCGCTTGACCTTTGGTGGGGCCGCTATCGTTTCGAGAAGGGACCCAAGCTCCGTGCGAGAATAAAGGACGGCGTCACGGTCCGCCACATATCCCGCCACGCTTGCCGCAGATGGCCACGAAAACATAATCGGTGTACCAACCGCGCCGGCATCGGCGACCATCTGTGCTGTTCGGAACAGGGCTTCCTGGTAGGAGTAGTTGTAACCGTGGACAAAGACCGCAGCGGTACCATCAAACTGCGGCGCGCTGATCGTCTTTTGAACAAGTGAAGCCTTTGTCAGCGCTTGTCGACCGGTCACGATATATTGGCGATTTGGATCTGGCGTTTTGGACACATACTGAATGTTGGGTCCATCCCGCTTGGAAGGCACCGAGATTGAAAACTGATCATAGCTCGTCGCACCTGCCCAGCGGCTCCCATAAGAAGCGTCTTTCGCCACCGGATCACGATTGGTAACGGCGAGGATACTGACCTTCTTCTGCTGGTCGGCCTTCAGTGCTACCGGCTTGAGAACATCGGGTGTCGGGCGCGAAACGCAACCCGTCAATGCAATCACCGTTGCGATGATGACCATTGTGTGAGGCAAGCACCTGCCGCCCTTTGTCATGAGAAGTGACATGGTTTACTCGTTTCGTACGTGGGGCGGCAGAGGAGGGCGCTTGAGCCCCCCCCGTTTTGGTTCAGGCCGTTGCGGGTGGATGCTCGGGGTCTTTTGTGACGTCTTCCCGCGGAATTCTAAACCATGCGACGTAAAGTGCTGGCAGGAACAGGAGCGTAAGAACGGTTCCGACGACGATACCACCCATCATGGCATAGGCCATGGGTCCCCAGAAAACTTCCCGCGAAATCGGAATGAGAGCTAGGGTTGCCGCTGCGGCCGTCAGCATGATCGGCCTCATACGGTGTTCGGTCGCCTCTATGACAGCTCGCCATGGCGTCATTCCTCCCTCTCGCAGATGCTCGATCTGGACCACAAGTATGACCGAGTTTCGTATGAGAATGCCAATGAGTGCGAGAATGCCCAGGATCGCGACGAAGCCCATCGGTGCATTGCTCAAAAGGAGGGCAGCAACCACACCGATCAGCGCAAGCGGCGCCACCGCAAATACCAGGAACAGGCGGCTGAAGCTTTGCAACTGGAACATCAGGATCGTTGCCATGGCAAACAGCATCATCGGCGCAACGGCAGCAATCGGACCCTGAGAGTCTGCACTGGACTCGACGGAACCACCAATTTCTACCTTATAGCCTGCGGGAAGATTAGCCGTAAACTTCTCGATTGCTGGCTTCAGTCCCTCGACGACCGTCGCGGGTTGCGTGGGTCCGACAACTGCGGCCTTGATGATGATCGTCGGGATACGGTCTCTTCTGCCAATCATTGGTTGCTCGAGTTCGTAGCGGAACTTCGCGACGGCCGACAGTGGAACGGACTGGCCGTTAGAGCTTGGCAATTGAAGGTTTCTCAAGGTTTCAATTGATCCACGCTCGACGTCTTCGGCACGGCCGATAACATCTATAAGATAAATGTCATCACGGACCTGTGTGCTGGAAGACCCTTCAACGACGTCATTGAGGACGGTCGCGATATCCTGAGAGGAGACACCAAGCTGCCTTGCCTTATCTTGGAGAACGTCGATTTTGACAACGCGAGATGGCTCGTTCCAGTCAAACGTCATGTTAGATAGCACCGGGTTGGCGCTGACGATTGCGCCTAGTTGCTGCGCGTATTGGCGCAACTTCTGTACATCAGGTCCGCTCACGCGGTACTGAACAGGCTTGCCGACCGGGGGGCCGATATCGAGAAATTTCGCAAAGGCATCGGTGCCCGGGAATGTCTTGGAAAGATACGCCTGAAGATCGGCTTTGAGACGGTCACGCGCCTCCAGGTCCTTCGCGACGATCACGACTTGACCAAACCATGCGGCAGGGCTCTGCACGTCATAGGACAGAATGAAACGAGGGGCACCCTCGCCGACATAGGTCGACCAGTGGTCGATATCAGCGTTGCCAACCAGTTTTTCTTTTTCAAACTGAGCCATCTGGCGGTCTGTTTCGGCAATCGTACTGTTTTGCGGCATACTCCAGTCGACAATCAACTCCGGACGATCGGATGTCGGGAAGAACTGTTGCTGAACCAGACCCATTCCGCCAAGTGAAAGCGCAAACACAGCGACTGTAGAGATGATCGTGATCCAGCGAAAGCGCATGGCTAGGCCAAGAAGCCATGAAAAGCCGCTTGCCATCCGCCCCTTTTTATCGTGATGGGACTTCATGGTTTTTGGCAAAATCATCACGCCAAGAAGAGGTGTGAACACCACGGCCACCACCCAGGAGACAACGAGTGATACGCCAATCACGACGAAGAGCGTGAATGTGAACTCGCCTGCGGCACTGCTGTTCAGGCCAATCGGGATGAAGCCAGCGACAGTGACGAGTGTGCCTGTCAGCATCGGAAATGCGGTCGACGTGTAGACGTAGGTCGCGGCTTGTCGAAGATTGTCACCCACTTCCAGCCGGGCGACCATCATTTCGACGGCGATCATAGCATCATCCACGAGAAGGCCTAGAGCAATGATCAGCGCACCCAACGAAATGCGCTGAAGCGAAATGCCGGTGTATTCCATGTAGACAAAAGTAATGGCCAGAACGAGCGGTATGGACACGGCCACGACCAGTCCGGCCCGAACGCCCAAGCTGATGAAACTGATGGCCAGAACGATGACCACGGCTTCAAACAGCGCGGTGGTGAAGCCGGAAACGGCCTCCTCGACCACGGCCGGTTGATCCGAGACGCGCTCGACGGTCACGCCGATCGGCAGGTCGGCGACCACGCGCTTCATCTCGGCATCAAGATGTTCGCCGAAGGTCAGAAGATTTGACCCTGTGATCATGCCAATGGCGAGGCCAATGGCAGGCTTGCCCTGGAAACGAAACAACGACGTTGGGGGATCAACATAGCCGCGCTTGATCGTTGCCACATCTGTCAGTGGGAAATAGCGGTCATTCACCCGAAGATTGATGGATTTCAGGCTTTCTTCCGAAGAAAAACCACCGCCGACACGGATAGCGATACGTTCAGGTCCGGCATCCACGAAACCCGACTGGGTAACCGCATTTTGTGCTTGAAGTGTATTGATCACCGCTTGGCGATCAAGCCCCAGCGCAGCGATCTTGCGTGTTGAAAATTCAAGATAGATAGCTTCGTCCTGTTCGCCGATGATATCGATTTTGCCGACATTTTCGATCGTTAGAAGCTTGGCGCGTGCGTCTTCAACGAGATCGCGTAACTGTCGTTGGGACAGGCCATCCGACGTGAAGGCATAGATGTTGCCGTAAACATCCCCGAACGTATCGTTAAAGAAGGGGCCCACCACACCGCTTGGCAAACTGCCCTTGATATCGTTGACCATGTTGCGAACCTTGATCCAGTTCGTGGTCACATCCTTGGCCTTGGTCGTGGGCAGCAACTCGACGTAAATTATTGTCTGGCCCGCTGTCGTTTCGCTCCTGACGTAGTCAAGAGCGTCCAGCTCTTCCAGTTTCTTTTCAATCCTGTCGGTAACCTGTTTGGTGACTTCCTCGGCAGAAGCCCCTGGCCACTGGGCCCTCACAATCATGGTTTTGATCGTGAAAGAAGGATCTTCCTCACGTCCCAGATTGATATAGGAGAACGCTCCAGCCACCACGAAGATGATCATGAAATACCAGACCAGCGAACGGTGTTCGAGTGCCCAGTCGGAGAGATTGAACGGCTTCACTGGGCAGTCTCCTGATCGATGCGAACGGCCTGGCCGTCTTGAAGTTGGTTGACACCTGCGACCACGATGCGGTCGCCGGGATTGACGCCTTGAAGAACGACAAGCGGTCCGCCCGTTGCAGTACCCGTGTCCAGGGTGACCTCGCGCGAAGAGACCTTGCCTTCCTTGTTGTCGACGACCCAGACGAGCGTTCTTGAACCGTCGCGTTTGATGGCAGACGATGGGAGTTGAATGACGGGGCTGGAGCCAACCGACGCACTCGCACTGATGACGGAGCCTAGCCGCAAAGCTTCCGGTGGATTGACGAGGGTCAATTTCGTGCGCCGCGTCCGGGTCGCGCTATCGGCAAGAGGCGTTATTTCGCGAACGATGCCTTTCGCTTTGATATCAGAATCCAGCTGCAGCGATACGTTGAATTCCGCACCGCTCTTCAAAAGGCCACTCGCGGTTTCCGGGACGTCGATGACGGCATCGCGTTCCTCGGGCCGTGCGACCGTGACAATGCTTTGGCCTGCCGACACGACCTGACCGACTTCGGCAGACGTCGCTGTCACCACACCGTCGAATTCGGCGCGAAGCTGCGCATAGTCCAGTTGCTCTTTTGCTTTGTCCAGATTGGCCTTTGCCTTGTTGAGGTTAGCCGCGTCCGTGCTGCGCTCCAACTGGGCACTTTCAAACGTGGCCTTGGCGGCAGACTGGCGTTCAAACAAGGTTTGCTGACGCTGCTCGTTGCTGGTGGCGTTTGCAAGTTGCGCCTGCGCGTTGGCAAGATCAGACTGGGCGCTGCGAACGGCCAGTTCCAAGGCTATCGGATCAAGAGCTGCGAGAACATCGCCCTTTTTCACGAGATCGCCCACCTGGACGTTGCGGGCAACGATGCGACCAAGAATACGAAAACCAAATTGGGTCTCGATCCGCGCGTTGACTGTGCCTGGAAGCGTCAGTGTTGCCTGTGGAACGGGTTGTACGACTACGGAAAGAACGGGACGCGGCTTTTCGGGAGCCTTATCCTCTTCCCCGCAGGAGACTAGAAATGTCGTGGCGAGCATCAGTCCCACGATCGTCTTTGGATATGTCATTTTGCCGCTCCTTCGTAGGCCACGACTTCGCCGGCTGTGAGAAATTTGGTGCCGTCAGAAACCACGATCTCGCCCTCCGACAGGCCTGAACGAACGGAAAAGCGCTGGTTCGCATACGCTGTTATCTCGATCTGGCGCAAAGATACGGTGTTGCTTTTCGGATCAACGATCCAGACAGCGGGTTTGCCCGAGACTGACGCCATCGCAGACCATGGCAGTTCAATCGTCTTTACGGGCTTGTAATGCGCAGTCGCAACGACTGGACTTCCCAGGCGGACATCAGCGTCCGGATCCAGCGAAAGCTTGACTCTGATCGTACCGGTGGATGTGTCGATGGTTGGCGATACTTCCCGAACTTTCGCCTTGATCGACGGCCCGCCTGACAGCATTCTGACCTCAACGTCATCCTGGATTTCGCCGCCAAGCAGAAGAGATTCGTCGGCATTGATGACCGCGTCGCGTGGGCCGTCATGGGCCAGGGTGAAGACCGTCTGTGCCGCCTGCGCCACTTGCCCGACTTCCGCATTCCGCGCCGTGATAATACCGTCGGCATCCGATTTGAGTTCGGTTTGTCCCAGGGCATCGCGCGCGCTGTCGACCTGCGCTTGTGCCGAGTCAGCGGAGCCGCGTGCGGTCAGAAGAGATTCTTGAGCGGAATCAAGGGCTGCGCGTGTGGTAACGCCTGTGGCCAAAAGGCTTTGCTGTCTGTCATAGGCTTGCTGCGCCTGGGTCTGTTGCGCTTTTGCAGACTCAAGGCTGGCAATGGCGACCTGGAGATCAGCCTGTTGTTCCTGTGGATCTATGCGCGCAAGGATCTGGCCCGATTTGACGCGGTCGCCGACATCCACAAGACGCTCCGTGATGCGGCCGCTGACACGGAACGAAAGGTCCGATTGAACCCGGGCACTGATCTGACCAGTCGTTGCAATGGCGGTGGCCACGTCCAACGACGCGACCTGAACCGTTTTGACCTCCCGAACCGGCTTTTCCTGACTACCTCCCTCGGGAGCACAGGCGGCAAGGCTTACCAGTGATATCGCCATGCTGGCGATCGTAGCTACGCGTCTCATACATTGCCTCTTGAACCATGATGAATACGTGATACATTTGACTTACCAGATAGTCAATGAAATTGTTTTGCGGCACAACTTTTGAGTCGCGGCAGGTTAGGATGATGAATGAAAAGGCTGACACGCGCTCAACAAAAGGCGCTTAGGCCCACACAGATTCTCGATGCAGCCTTCGAGGAATTTGTGGAACACGGATTTTCCGCAGCACGAGTAGAGGATATTGCCGATCGTGTCGGTGTGACGAAAGGCACTGTCTACGTCTATTTTCCGACAAAGGAAGACTTGTTCGCAGCGATGATCGAGCACATCTCCGTACCCATTCAAAAAATGATTGCTGACACGCAAGCCCTAACAGGAACCTGCGTGGAAAGGCTAACCGCGATGATGAAACTGTTTTACAAAATCAGTGTCGATCAGCGGGAGGTTCGTGAGCTCTTGAGATTCGTAATTTCCGAGGGGCGACGATTTCCAAAGGTTATCGATTCACACCGCGATGACCTTGTGGACCCACTCCTGATGCGCGTCCAGACAATCCTGAACGATGGTATAGCATCCGGCGAGTTCGTCGCAGGCCCTAGAGCTGAAGCACAACTGGTCTTCGCGCCCATTCTAGCCATGATCTTTGAAACGCTCATTCACGATGGTAGACGAGAGCTTGATATTTCTGCCTATATCGAGGCCCACCTGGACTTGGTTTTGGGAAGTCTTGTCAACAAAGACGGTCAGCCCAGCGAAGCGGGCTGAAAGTTTAGGCAGCAGACACCAGTCTCGTCGCAGATTGGGTAGGTAAGAGGCGCGTGACCTCGTCTGCGAAAGCCTTGGCGTTTTGCAGTGCCTTATCCAGATTGCTGACTTGCGATGCGTTCATCATGTGGAGATAGCCGCCGAACTCAAACATATCACGAAACGCTGCGCGTTCGATGATCGGCGTGTCCAGAACATGCACGTTTCGGTTGGCGAGAAGCGCTTTGGCAGCCAAAAGCGCGCGCGTCGTGACCATGGAATTGACGCGAGACAGCACAACGGAGTGCGGTATCTTGATGGACGCGCGATCATCGAGATAACGGAGTAATTCGAGCACCTGCGCGCCGCCCTGTGCATCCATCGTGCTGCCCTGCACGGGAATGATGACATGGTTGGACAGACCCACAGCTGTCGCAAGAAGCGGAGACTGGGCGCCGGGAAGGTCGATGATGACGTGATCGAACTTACGGCGGTTGTCCAGCACGTGCTGTTGAAGGCTGGATGCGGAAACATAGGTTATGACGGAAAGATCGACACGGCTGTCCGCCGCCTCCCGCCATTTGGAGAGCCAACGCTGGGGATCTGTGTCAATAACGCAGATTTTCAAACCACGTCGCGCAAGTTGTGAGGCAAGCAACAACACTGCTGTCGTTTTGCCAGCGCCGCCCTTTGTGTTCGCGAAAGTAATGACCGCCATGACCAGATCCGGTGAATGCTCGCGGGCGATCATCGCTCACTTGGAGCACCAGAATCATGGTGCCATCCGATCATTCAGCATTATGGTTAACAGCATCTAAAGACGTATTGAGGATTCAGTTACCGACGCCTGTCTTCGGCCAGGATTTCGCGAGCGATATGCTCCAGCGCGACGATTTTGTTGACACCGCCATGTGCTATGGCCTCTTTCGGCATGCCGAACACGACAGACGACGCTTCGTCCTGTGCCAAGGTGTGGGCACCAGCCTGATGCATTTCCAGCATACCGCGTGCACCGTCATCACCCATTCCGGTCATGATTACACCCATGGCGTTGCCGCCTGCCGAGCGTGCAGCGGAACGAAACAACACATCCACCGATGGCCGGTGACGGGAAACGAGCGGGCCGGTGCGCACCGACACGTGATACCGCGCGCCCTGCCGCTCTAAAAGCATGTGCTTGTCGCCTGGCGCGATCAGCACATGTCCGCGCAGAACCGCATCGCCGTCTTCTGCTTCCTTGATCTCGACCTCGCATAGGGAGTTGAGACGTCTGGCGAAAGCTGCCGTGAACTTTTCCGGCATGTGTTGGACGATCACGATACCAGGTGCATTTGCTGGCAGTCTTTCCAACATCTCACGCAATGCCTCTGTACCGCCTGTGGACGCGCCGATGCAGACCACCATTTCGGTCGTCCGCGCCATCGCTTTTCCAGATGGTGGCGGCAGCACCGCGTCAGCCGTCAACTTGGCCTGGATTCCGTGTGTCGACCCGTGCCGGGGCGACGTTTTTGTCCCTCTCACGCGGGCGTGGGCGGCACTTTTGACGACCTCACAGATGCGCAACGCTGAATCCGCCAGATGATCGGCAGCACCGATACGCGGCTTCAGGATGATGTCGACCGCACCTGCCTCCAGTGCCTGCAGCAACGTCTCGGACCCAGCTTCGGTGAGAGATGAGCACATCACCACGGGGATGGGGTGCTGCGACATGATCTTACGCAAAAATGTGATTCCGTCCATGCGCGGCATTTCGACATCGAGCGTTATGACGTCGGGCAGATCTTCCTGTATCTTCTTGGCTGCCATGAAGGGATCGGACGCGGCGCCGATCACTTCGATGTCTGGATCGGATTCAAGCACTGCGGTCAGTGTCTGGCGGACACTGGCTGAGTCGTCGACGATCAGTACGCGCGTCTTTTTCACCATGGCCGTCTGCTACTGCTTTATGAACACTGTGTTGGCAACCTGTTTAACGGGGAGGTTTATACCCGTGATGCTTTCTGAGTGACCGATCAGGAGATAACCACCCGGCGACAGGCAGTTGCACAATTGCGTCAACACATGTGATTGCGTTTTCTTGTCGAAGTAGATGAGCACATTGCGGCAGAAAATGATCTGATAGGCGTCGCCGACCTCGTAGGTCGGGTTCATCAGATTAAGCCGTGCATAGCCGACCTTTGCACGAAGCTTAGGCGTAATGCGCACTTCGTTACGCTGCTTGTCGCGGGGCTGCATGATGTATTTTCGTGCAAGATCTGCCGGGACGGGCGCAACCAAGTCTCTCGTGTAAATGCCGGAGTGCGCTTTCTGAAGCACTTCAGTGGATAAGTCCGTGGCAAGGATACTGAAATCCCCGATGACCCGTTTCTCGATGGCTTCGGCCAGTACCATCGCCATGGTATACGGCTCGGCACCGGTGGAGCATGCCGAACTCCATGTTCGGATGCGTTTGTGGCCCTTCGCAGACAAAGCAGGCAGGGCAATTTTCTCCATGAAATCGAAGTGGTTGGGCTCCCGAAAAAAATCCGTCTTGTTGGTCGTGACAACATCGATCAGAAAAATGCTTTCAGTTTCCATGCCTCCATGGCGAAACAGGAAATCGCAATATTCCACGAAGGTTGCATGTCCCGTCGCTCTTAAGCGTTTGCGTAGCCGTCCTTCCAGCATTGACCGCTTCGTATCGGGCATCTTGATGCCGCAGTAATTGTAGATGAATTCCGAAAGTTTACGAAAATCGCTGCTGTTCAGGCTGTCGTCGAAGTTCGTGTAAGCAGGTGCACTCAACGTTTGGACTCCATTATGCGGCGCGAACGGGTCCGTTGGCGGCCTGGGTAAGGCCGCTGGCCTCGCCGGAGAAGAGTTGCGCGAGGTCGATAATGACGACAAAATCACCCTCACGACGAACGACACCAGCAATGTAGTTCGAGTTCCAGCGAATGCCGATATCGGGCGCTGTTTCGATGACATCCCGGCTGAACGGTGTGACTTCGAACACCTTGTCTGCCACCAGACCAAGTGCGAGGAGCTTTTCACCGATCGGAATATCCAGCACCAACATACGGGTGTTCTGGGTCTTGACCGTTCCGCTCATGCCAAGACGCAATCGCAGGTCGATGACGGGTACGCCCTGGCCACGCACATCCCTGAGCCCCAGCAGGTAATCCGGCCCATGGGGGATTTTGAAAGCGTCCTCATGATCAAGAATTTCGCGAACGACGTCAACAGGAACGGCGAAGACCTCTTCGCCGAGACTGAATGTGACATACTGGGTATCAGATGATGTGCTGGCCATGATTTAAGCGCTTTCCCGGAAATCTGCGTCGTTCGCATCTGGACCGCCCTGAGACATATCCAGTGCGAAACCCTTGGCGCGCGCCTGCTGTGTTCTGACCGATTGGTCATATGTCGCCTTGCGAGCCGGCATGGGTTGGTGAGGCTTTTTCTGCTTGAATGCCGCCTGTTTTTGCGCAGGTGAAGCACGGCGTGCCTCACCATTGTCCACCTTGAAGAATGCGATGCTCGTCTGAAGTTCTTCGGCCTGAGCTGCCAATTCTTCAGAGGTGGCAGACATCTCTTCGGATGCGCTGGTGTTTTGCTGGGTGACCTTGTCCAGTTGCTGGATGGCTTCATTGATCTGGTTGGCGCCGATGTCCTGCTCACGGCAGGCTGCTGAAATTTCAGCGACGAGTTCCGCCGTTTTACGGATATCAGGTACGAGGCGGTTCAGCATCTCACCCGCATCGGCCGCTGCCTTGACCGTGTCGCTAGACATGGCGCTAATTTCAGCGGCTGCAGACTGGCTGCGTTCGGCCAGCTTGCGAACTTCCGAGGCAACAACGGCAAAGCCCTTGCCATGCTCGCCCGCACGCGCGGCTTCGACAGCGGCATTGAGTGCGAGGAGGTCGGTTTGACGTGCAATTTCCTGAACGATGGAAATCTTTTCGGCAATCGTGCGCATGGCGACGACAGCACGGCCAACAGCAGCACCGCTGGCTTCCGCGTCCGTAGAAGACTGACGGGCAATCTTTTCCGTCTGCGCGGCATTTTCTGCATTCTGGCGAATATTGGCAGCCATTTCTTCCATCGACGCGGAGGCCTCTTCCGTTGAAGATGCCTGTTCTGTCGCGCCCTGTGAAACCTGTTCCGAGCTGGCAGAAAGCTCCTGGCTTCCTGATGAGACGTTTTCGGCTGCGGAAATGGAGTCGGAAACGACGCCGCGCAAACGCTCGATCATCGTATTGACGTGTTCCAGCAACGTGCCGATTTCATCGCGTGTGGTGATGACGGCCATATTTGTGAGGTCGCCTTCGGATACGTTTCGCACCGAAACAATTGCTTTGTTAAGACCGCGGCTAATGGAGATCGAGATGAGGATCGCAGAAATGATTGAGAGTATGGCAGCTCCAAGAGCAAGGGCTGCAAGCGTTGTGAATGTGGTGTTGTAAACTGTTTCACTCAGCTTGTCAGAGGTCGCGATACCAGCTTCTGTCGATTCTGACAGCGCTTCAGTCATCGCATCCAGTTTGTCGGAAGCGATCGTTCCCTCCGTCTGGTTCAATTCCAGAGCCTGATCGCGGTTATTGGATTTGACCAGATTGATGACGCGGTCCTGCAGGGCGATAAAATCACCCCAGAAGTCTCGAATTTCCGCCCATTTTGCTTTGAAATCTTCTGGAGCACTCTGTTCGCCAGCAGCAAGGGCCTCATTGAAGTTTTTGCGTTCGGTCGCAATCATATTGAGCGCGTTTTGGACGCGTTCCGACGATGTCGAAAGAAGGAGGTCGCTTTCGGCCAAGCCGAGACCATCGAATGCGCTCGCAATGTCATTGGCGACGTCGTCCTGATGGATAGGGCCGCTGATCATGCCGTCCTTCAGTGCATCCATTTCCCTTAGGCCGTTGATACCGAAAGCAGCACAAGCTGCCATCAGGAGGACGAGTAGCCCGAATATCAGGCCAAGTTTTAATTTGATGGTAAACCGCATAGCTAGTCCTCTTAGTCGACGCTTTGAATGATTGGCGTCAGAGATGCATTGTCACCCGCAATATCAGCTTGCGTTGTAACGAATGCATTCACACCTCTCGATAGAATGTACGATAGTCATCGTTGCACCGGAGGGCTCGAAGATGGATCTCGAGCCCATTCCTCATCTGGCTTTATGCGCTTTCACGGAAATCCGAGTCAGCCGAGTCCGGTCCGCCCATCGACATGTCCAGTGCAAAACCCTTGGCACGTGCCTGTTGGCTGACAATGGAATTGTCCGGTCTGCGAACAGGTGCTGCTTTCGGTGCCACCCGTGTGGCAGGCGCCTGTGCTGGACGGATCGCTGCGCGAAGATTTGCCGAGGAAGGACCGGCATCAGAGCGATCAACCTTGAAGAATGCGATGCTGGCCTGGAGCTCTTCGGCTTGTGCAGCCAACTCTTCCGATGTTGCAGACATTTCCTCGGACGCACCGGAGTTGAGTTGCGTGACCTTATCGAGTTGCTGGATAGCTTCATTGATCTGGCTGGCACCGATGTCCTGTTCGCGGCAGGCTGCCGAGATTTCAGACACCAGTTCGGCCGTCTTGCGGATATCCGGGACCAGGCGGTTCAGCATGTCGCCGGCTTCGGTCGCAACCTGAACCGTAGTCCCGGAAAGGGAGCTGATTTCAGCGGCTGCGGCCTGACTGCGTTCTGCAAGCTTGCGGACTTCGGAAGCGACGACGGCAAAGCCTTTGCCATGTTCGCCAGCACGGGCTGCCTCAACGGCCGCGTTGAGCGCAAGAAGGTCGGTCTGACGCGCGATTTCCTGAACGATGGAAATCTTTTCGGCAATTGTGCGCATCGCGGTTACGGCCCGCCCTACGGCCTCACCACTGGCTTCGGCATCCTTGGAAGACTGGCGGGCAATCTTTTCCGTCTGGGCCGCGTTGTCGGCATTCTGTTTGATGTTGGCTGCCATCTGCTCCATCGAGGCAGACGCTTCCTCGGCAGAGGACGCCTGTTCGGTCGCTCCTTGCGAAAGCTGCTCGGAGCTTGCAGACAGTTCCTGGCTGCCGGACGAGACGTTGTCGGCTGCTGCAAGCGCATCGGCAACCACGCCACGCAGGCGCTCGACCATGCGCTGGAGGGAGACGCCAAGCGTATCCTTCTCAGAAAGCGGCTTTGGCGTCACTGTGAGGTTGCCGTCTGCGATTTCATTGGCCACGCTTGCGGTGTTGCGCAGATTGCCCGTCATCACATTGATCCGGTCCACAAGATCTCTGATCTCGTCGTTTGACTTGATCTCGACATCCCGATCAAGATCGCCGACGGCAACTGCTTCAGCGACATCCATGATCTTGCGCAG
The DNA here is from genome assembly GCF_014196515.1 of Rhizobium skierniewicense. Taxonomy (GTDB): domain Bacteria; phylum Pseudomonadota; class Alphaproteobacteria; order Rhizobiales; family Rhizobiaceae; genus Agrobacterium; species Agrobacterium skierniewicense. Next base: position 273,593 of record NZ_JACIDV010000003.1, read on the forward strand.
GCCCTTCGTAATACCAAGCGCGATCCAGAGTGCTGTCACAATGGCGATAACGATTGCCGCTATGGAGATCCCGATCATCAGCATGCGGGTCTGTTCATAGTCGGTGGTAGCCACCTGTTTTGCTGTCTCAAGCCGGCCACGGTTAAATTTGACGGACTCATCAAGTTTGTGCGTAAGCTCGGTGGCCGCAACGCGGCCATCGCCGGAGGAGTACGCTATTGCTGCGGCATTATTGCCTTCTGCCATAAGTTGGCGGACGCGGTCGTCGCTGGCTTCAAATTTCTGGTATGCCGCAACAATCGACGCCCAGGTCGACTGCATTTCAGGCGCCGCCGTGGACGCCATTTCATTGATGAGCCTGGTTAGTTGTGCGCGACTCTCATTGCCGGTTTCCTTGTGCTGCTGCAGTTCTCCCGGCGTCGTTGAAAGAATCATGTTCTTCTGCGAACGCACGGTGACGAGCGATAGTGCATTGATCTGATGAACCTTGTCGAGACGCACGACAGTGCCTTCGACGACCCGGTTCATCGAGTCCTTCGCTAGACTGAGGCTGTAGACACTATATCCGGCAGTACCAGCCAGCATCGCGATCAGAAATCCAAATGCGACGGCGAGCTTCATTTTGATGGTAAATCGCATCCTAGAATTCCTTTGAGAGTTCGATGACGTTGTTGCGAGAAGCACCCCTGAGTGACGCTTCCGGCTGCGAGGTGAAGATGGCGGTGAGGTTCGGAATGATGACAAATTCGCTGCCGCGCCTGATAAGGCAGTTGATGTAGTCCGGCCGCCATCGCATGCCGACGCTCGGCGGCTGTTCGCTTGCGGTTTTGGAGAAGGTGGTCACCTCGTAAACCTTGTCTGTGCGCAAGCCGACCAGGGTGCGTTCACCTTCGATCGGAAGCTCGATGACGATGATGCGGCTATCGATGGTTTTTTCCGCAGCCCCCATCCCAAAGGCCAGGCGAATATCTGCCAATGGTATGACCTTGCCACGAAAATTGATGACGCTTGCCACGTAGGGCTTGCTACCGGGCACAGCCGTTTCCGGCAGAAGGTCGAGTATTTCCTGAACCTTGATGGCCTCGATTGCGAAGGTTTCGCCTTCGATGCTGAAGGTAAGGACTTCCAGATCGTCGCGGTCGGCCCACAGGTCTTCCGACTGTTTCATGAGAGGCTGGTTCATCCGGCGATACGCAATTGCGCCTCCTGCTGCTGGCCTGACGTCACGAGGTGGCCGACATCGAGAATGAGGGCGACGCTGCCATCGCCCAGAATAGTCGCACCGGAGAAGGTCGCGACATCATGATGCAGTTTCGACATGGCCTTGATGACGGTCTGATGATCGCCGATGATCTGATCGACAACGAGCCCGACGCGCTCGGATCCCGTCGAGATGACGACGACCTTCTGGAACTGGTCGGGCTTGGTACCGGTGTTGAACAGTTCTCTGAGACGGATGAACGGCACCAGACTTTCACGCAGCGAGATGAACGAGCGGCCACGGGACTTGACGTCGGCGTCGGGGGAAAGCTCGAGACATTCTTCGACGGCAGACAGCGGAATGACGTAGCAACCCGTTCCAACGCGCACCAGCAAGCCGTCGATGATGGCAAGCGTCAGCGGAATCGCGAGAGAGACTTCCGAACCGGCGCCGGGCGTGCTGGTGATGTTGATGAGACCACGCAGCGCTTCAACCGATTTCTTGACCACATCCATGCCGACGCCACGGCCGGAAAGATTGGTAATTTGTGCCGCAGTCGAAAATCCCGGTTCAAAGATGAGCTGCAAAAGCTCCTGATCCGACAGTGTCGCATTGGCTGCGATGATGCCCGAGGATTCAGCCTTGGCACGCACGCGTTGACGGTCAATGCCACGACCGTCGTCACGAATGGTGATCGTGACCTCGCCGCCGGATTGGCGGGCAATGAGTGTGATACGGCCAACAGCAGATTTACCTGCCGCAATGCGTTCATCCGGTGTTTCGAGGCCATGGTCGCAGGAGTTGCGAACGAGGTGGACCAGAGGGTCAGCGAGGCGTTCGATGACGGCCTTGTCGACTTCGGTGCTCTCACCTTCGGTCACAAGTTCGATCTGCTTGCCTGTTTCCCGCGCCAGATCATGGATCAGGCGACGGAACCGACCAAAGAGTTGGGCGATCGGCACCATTCGCAGGACCATCATCGTATCGCGAAGTTCACCGGAAAGGCGCTCTACATCTTCGGATACGGACCGAAGCTGGATATCGACGCTGGTGTTGGCCAGCTGAGAAAGGCGCGATTGCGCAATCACGAGTTCGCCGACACGGTCCATCAACTCGTCCAGCCGTTCTGCGGGTACGCGGACGTTCTCGGCAGCCTTGTTCTGCTTGCCATCATTGGCCTGCGCTGCGGCAGGGTTCGCTTTGGCCGCATCTTCGACGGGGGCGGGCGGCGGCACGATTTCAACGACCGGCGCCGGTGAGGCTGATATTTGTCTGACGTTGATCTCCATATCGTCCATGACGAAGATGAAGACGTCGTCGATATCCGACCGTGGCTTGTCAGTCGTCAGCGTAACGGACCACGATAGGTAGAGATTGGTCGGATCAATGACATCGAGTGCCGGAATGGTGGCGGTTTTGGCAACGATCAGACAGTCGCCGAGCTCTGCCAATTCATCGAGAAGGCCCAACGGATTGGTGCCGTTCGCCATGGCATTTGCCGGTAGGCTGAAATCGATCTGCCATGTTGCCATCGCGGTTTGGGCAGCTTTTGCGCCCGGTGTGGGCTGTGTGTGGTGGGGTGCTGATGTCGCTCCGCTACCCACCGCTGCTTGCAGCTTGGCCAGAAGACGATCACCCGTTTCCGGCAGTGCAATTGCCGGATTATCGACCAATTGGCGCATGTGATCCTGCGCCTCGAGAACAGCGGCGATCAATTCGCTGCTGGCAGGGACTTCGCCCTTTCGAACGCGGTCGAAGGCTGTTTCGCAATGGTGCGTGAAAGCAGCCAACGCTTCGAAGCCAAACATGGCACCGGACCCCTTGAGGGTGTGCAGACCGCGAAACACGGCGTCGATCTGTCCTTGGTTGGACAGGTCATGCAACAGGTCGAGAAGGCCGCTTTCGATCTGCTCGAAAAGCTCGCCCGCTTCCGTTCTGAAAACCTGAATGGGGTCCAATATGGTCATCTACCGAGAACCTTCTTGACGATCTTGACGAGATTCTCAGGGTCGAACGGCTTGGTCACCCAACCCGTAGCGCCTGCTGCCTTTGCCCGTGTCTTCATGTCCGCGTCAGACTCGGTCGTGAGGAAGATGATCGGAATGCCCGTGTGGGCAGGCGATTGGCGCAATGCCTCGATCATTTCCAGGCCGTTCATGTTGGGCATGTTCAGATCGGTGACGATGAGGTCGAAAGACCCGGCCTTTGCTTTCGTCAGGCCGTCTGCGCCATCCACGGCTTCGGTAATCTGGTATCCCGCGTTCGTCAGGGCAATTTTCGTCGTCATTCTGATGCTGGCAGAATCATCGACTGTCAGAATATTGGCGCTCATTGAATTTCCTTTCCATGCAGCCAGAAGAGGCGCGAAGCCTCATCCATGTCGTTGAGGAAACCGCCGCGACGAAGCGTATCCAGTACGCTTTGGGAGGCTGGCTTCATAAGTGTGACGTATTTTCCCTCTGTCCGGGCGTAGACCCTTGACGCCTCGATGAGCTGGATGAAGCTTAAGTCCGCATGCGCATCGGCGGGGATATCGATTGTGACGGCTTTGTTGGTCTTCAGTGCATCGAGCAGGCTTTCGTGAGCAGCTGTGATGCCGCGTATGGAAAGGCTAGAAGGCAATGTTAGTATTTCCGGTACCATCCAAATTTCCCTAGATTATTTTGATTGCCTTAAATGCTGCGAAGGACGTGTGGATGTGCTTTGCGGGCTTCCACGCCGAAGTTGACGGTCTCAGCCGGTGCAGCACGGGAGTTTCGTGAGCGCGTTATCGAGAAATTGCTGTGTGTGTGAACACGACACAGTTGGAGCGCAGCCAGAGGTGACTGGCGTTCTTCTTCCACCGGCAGGTTTTTCACGATTTACTCCGAAATCACTTGCGAACAGGCACGACTTCGCGATCCCGGGCAAAGGGGAAAGCGTCCAGACAGTTACATTTTGGATTGCGGGCTGGCTTCATGCAGTCCGTTGCAAAAGCGACACGTGCGACCGGAGACGCCCTGTGATTTACTCGCTTAACATATCGGCTAATTTCTATTCGACACTGGTTAATTAGCGGTTAAGTGGGGTTGCGATTGTTGGTCAATCTCTTAATGGTTGCGGCAATTTCACGTGATTTTGCAAAGTATCGGGTGAAAACCACTTTTTGCTACCCTGGATATACATGGCTCGTTTGGCGGAAATTCTTGGAATATAACAGATTAATTTTTCGCGGCGAAACGGGAAGTGATAATTGCGTTTTGAAGGGGAAGCGGAAGACTTCAAAAGCAAAGGGTGAGAAAACGACTTTTCATTCGCGGCGCTTTTTTTGATCGGAGGTGTTGCCTCTTCCGACGTTTTTTATCCCCGATCTATAATCACGCCCTAAGAAAAAAATATTAAGTAATTGATTATAAATGTTTATTATTGTTTTAATTTTTTATTACGCTTGCTGTTGCGGAAGTCTGATGTTTCGCATAGGTTTTTACGGCAACGTTTCAGTGAGGGAGGAGACTCATGCGCATACGTTCTATTTTGGCTGCTCTGGCGGCCAGTGTCATGTTGCCGGTAGGGATTGCCGGGGCCACTGATCTCGAAGTAACGCACTGGTGGACATCGGGCAGCGAAGCTGCTGCGGTTGGGGAACTGGCCAAGGCATTTGATGCAACCGGAAATAAGTGGGTGGATGGTGCTATTGCTGGTTCTGGCGGTACCGCGCGTCCAATTATGATTAGCCGCATTACCGGTGGCGATCCAATGGGAGCCACCCAATTCAATCATGGCCGCCAAGCTGAGGAGCTTGCGCAGTCCGGGTTGATGCGCGATCTCACCGATGTTGCGGAAAAAGGCAACTGGAAAGACATCATCAAACCGTCCAGCCTGCTCGACAGCTGCACGATCGACGGCAAGATTTACTGCGCGCCTGTGAACATCCACTCCTGGCAGTGGCTGTGGCTTTCCAATGCAGCCTTCAAGAAAGCTGGGGTTGACGTTCCCAAAAACTGGACGGAATTCATCGCGGCGGGTCCTGCCCTTCAGAAGGCCGGCATCCAGCCACTCGCGCTGGGTGGCCAGGCTTGGCAGGCCAATGGCCTGTTCGATACGCTGGTGTTGTCGATGGGTGGAAAAGACCTCTATGAAAAGGTTTTCAAGGACAAGGACGCAGACGTAGCTGCCGGGCCAGAGATGCAGAAAATCTTTGCGGCAGCCGACGAAGCAAGAAAGCTTGCAAAGGGTTCAAACGTTCAAGACTGGAACCAGGCCACCAATATGGTCATCACCGGAAAGGCCGCTGGCCAGGTGATGGGCGACTGGGCACAGGGCGAGTTCCAGCTTGCCGATATGAAAGCCGGAACGGATTATAGCTGCCTGCCGGGTCTCGGCCTTAGCGATTATATAACGACGGGTGGCGACGCTTTCTATTTTCCTTTGCTGAAAGACGAAGCGAAGTCCAAGGCCCAGGAAGTTCTGGCTGAGGTGATCGTCGATCCGAAAACGCAGGTTGCGTTCAACCTGAAGAAAGGCTCGCTTCCCATCAGGGGTGACGTCGATCTCTCGGCTGCCAATGACTGCATGAAAAAGGGTCTGGCCATCATTGAAAAGGGCAACGCCCTGACAAGCACGGATCAGCTCATCTCGGCCGATACGCAAAAGCAAAAAGAGGATTTGATGTCCGAATTTTTCGCCAATGCGTCTTTGACTGCAGAGGCTGCACAGAAGCGCTTTGCTGACATCATTTCCTCAGCAGACTGACCTTCGTCGTCTGTAACCGGTACTTAGAAAATCTGCTGGTTTCAGACGCCTCCTTGCCAAGCGCTTCACGTGTTCGCGCCTGGAAAATTTGCGGCGGGATATGCTCTGAAGCTACCCGCTGCATAATCAACCTATATGATTGATGAGGAGTGGTGCATGGCGGTTAAAAGCCATTCTGGTCGTCCCAACCAGCTATTCCGCAATCTGAATTCAAAGATTGCATCGATACCCATGATCCTGACCGCGATGGTCATTTTCCTGGGTGGAACGATCTGGACAGTCGTTTATTCCTTTACCAACTCGAAATTGTTGCCCCGCGCGACGTTTGTCGGTTTTGATCAGTATGAGCGCCTATGGGACGCGCCACGCTGGATCATCTCGATCCAGAATCTCGCGATCTACGGCATTCTGTCGTTGATCTTCAGTCTCGTGATCGGCTTTGTGTTGGCTGCACTGATGGATCAGAAGATACGTTTCGAGAATACATTTCGAACCATCTTTCTTTATCCCTTTGCCCTGTCTTTCATCGTCACCGGTCTCGTTTGGCAATGGCTTCTCAATCCCGAATTTGGCATTCAAGCCGTTGTTCGGTCGATCGGGTGGGAGAGCTTCACGTTCGACCCGCTCTATAACTCGGATTTCGTGATCTATGGCATCCTGATTGCCGCTCTGTGGCAGGGCACTGGCCTCGTCATGTGCCTGATGCTGGCAGGCCTGCGCGGGATCGACGAGGATATCTGGAAGGCTTCGCGGGTGGACGGTATTCCCATGTGGAAGACCTATATCCTCATCGTCATCCCCATGATGCGCCCGGTCTTCATCACCACGCTCGTCATCATCGCCAGTGGCATCGTCAAGGTTTACGACCTCGTGGTGGCGCAAACCAGCGGTGGCCCCGGCATCGCATCGGAAGTGCCAGCCAAATATGTCTACGACTACATGTTCCAGGCACAGAATCTGGGGCAGGGCTTTGCCGCCTCGACCATGATGCTGCTCACGGTCGCCATCATCGTTGTCCCATGGGCCTATCTCGAATTCGGAGGGCGCAAACGTGGCTGACATCTCGACGCTCAACACAGTCGCGGCAGGGAGCGACCCTGTCACCTCCAAACTTGATGGACCGCGCGGTCGCAAGCCGAAAAAGCGGATATCACGGCGCAATATCATTCTCTATGGCAGCCTCTTCGTCGCTGCGCTCTATTATCTCCTGCCACTCTACGTGATGATCGTGACATCGCTGAAAGGCATGCCGGAAATCCGCATGGGCAACATCTTTGCCCCGCCGCTCGAAATCACGTTTGAGCCCTGGGTGAAAGCATGGTCGAACGCATGTACGGGCCTCAACTGCGATGGTCTGTCGCGCGGGTTCTGGAACTCCGTGCGGATCATGATCCCGTCCACAATCGTGTCCATCGTCATCGCGTCCGTCAGCGGCTATGCGCTGGCAAACTGGAAGTTCAAAGGTTCGGAGTTCTTCTTCTCCATTCTCATCATCGGTGCGTTCATTCCGTATCAGGTGATGATCTATCCAATCGTCATCGTTCTTCGTGAGATGGGCATTTACGGCACGCTTACGGGGCTGGTCATCGTGCACACGATCTTCGGTATGCCGATCCTGACTCTGCTCTTTCGCAACTATTTCGCCGGGTTGCCGGAAGAGTTGTTCAAGGCAGCACGCATCGATGGTGCGAATTTCTGGCAAATCTATTTCCGCATCATGGCCCCGATGTCGTTGCCCATTTTCGTGGTGGCAATGATCCTGCAGGTTACCGGCATCTGGAACGATTTCCTCTTCGGGGTCGTGTTCACCAGACCGGAATATTATCCGATGACGGTTCAGCTCAACAATATCGTCAACTCGGTACAAGGCGTGAAGGAATACAACGTCAATATGGCTGCAACCCTTCTGACCGGTGCCGTTCCGCTGTTCGTCTATTTCGTTTCAGGCAGACTTTTTGTCCGCGGCATCGCCGCAGGCGCAGTCAAAGGTTAAGCTTCATGAATAAAAGCGTCTCCATTCGCGAACTGTCCCTGTCCTTTGGTGCGGTGACCGTATTGTCCGACCTCAACTTGGATATTTACGAAGGCGAGTTTCTCGTTCTTCTGGGATCATCAGGCTGCGGAAAATCCACATTGCTGAACTGCATCGCCGGGCTTCTCGAGCCGACTGAAGGGCAGATTTTCATCAAGGATCGCAACGTGACCTGGGAAGAGCCGAAGGATCGCGGTATCGGCATGGTGTTCCAGTCCTATGCGCTCTACCCACAGATGACGGTCGAAAAAAACCTGTCTTTCGGCTTGCAGGTCGCCAAAGTTCCGAGGGAGGAAATCGATAAGCGCGTTAAACGCGCCGCTGGCATCCTTCAGATCGAACCATTGTTGAAACGCAAGCCGGCAGAGCTTTCCGGCGGCCAGCGGCAGCGCGTGGCCATCGGACGTGCGCTGGTGCGCGATGTGGACGTGTTCCTGTTCGATGAACCGCTCTCCAACCTCGATGCCAAGCTGCGCTCGGAACTGCGTGTGGAAATCAAACGACTGCACCAATCGCTGAAGAACACGATGATCTATGTAACGCACGACCAGATCGAGGCGTTGACGCTGGCGGATCGCATCGCGATCATGAAAGGCGGCGTGATCCAGCAACTGGATGATCCGATTTCGATTTATAACAAGCCGAAAAATCTCTTCGTCGCAGGCTTCATCGGTTCGCCGTCGATGAACTTCCTGCGTGGTGAACTGGAAGCGAAAGACGGCAAGGTGGTGTTTACGACACATGGCGTCAGCTTCACGCTGGACGGATACGACACATCAGCCGCACTCACGCCGGGTACGCCTGCGGTTCTAGGCGTTCGGCCTGAGCATGTGCGTGTCGATAGCGATATCACCAGCGGTGAAATCCACGACGCCGTCGTTGATATCGAAGAGCCGATGGGTGCAGATAACCTCATATGGCTCAAGCTCGCCGGGCACACGCTCTCGGTACGCGTCGGTGGACACCGGCGGTTCTCGCCTGGAACGAAGGTCAAGCTGGCCTTCGATATGTCCATGGCCTCCCTTTTCGATGCGACGACGGAAGATCGTATCTAGCCACCCTCAACCACCCACCAGACACAGTCCCAATGTCAGGAGAGACAGATGACGAAACTCGGTTTTCAGCTCTACAGCGCGCGCAATTTCCCGCCGCTTTCCGATGTCTTGAAGAAGCTATCAGCCGCAGGCTACAGCCATGTCGAAGGTTTCGGCGGTATTTACGGCACGATGGATGACGCGGCGCTCAAAGCCTTGCGGAGCGATCTCGATGCCAACAATCTGACGATGCCGACCGGCCATTTTGGTTTGGATATGTTGGAGAAGGAACCGCAGGCAGCACTGAACATTGCCAAAATCCTTGGCGTTCAGGCAATCTATTGCCCTTATCTTCTACCCGATCAGCGCCCTAGCGATGCAGCCGGATGGCTCGCCTTTGGCAAGCGTCTTCAGGATGCCGCAAAGCCGTTCCGCGACGCCGGACTTTCCTTTGGCTGGCACAACCACGATTTCGAGTTCGTCAAGCTCGAGGACGGCTCCACCCCACAGGAGCAGATCTTCACCGGTGGACCAGAACTGGAGTGGGAAGCGGATATTGCCTGGATCATCCGCGGTAAAGCTGATCCATTCGAATGGATCGAGCGCTACGCAAGTCGCATCACGGCCGTGCATGTCAAAGATATTGCGCCGGCGGGCGAGAATGCCGATGAGGACGGCTGGGCAGATGTCGGCCACGGTACCGTCGACTGGAAGGGATTGGTGGACGTCCTCAAGAAGACGGCTGTCAAATATTATGTTGTCGAGCACGACAACCCGAAGGACGCCGACAGACTGATCACGCGATCCATCGCATCCTTCAACACCTATTAATAGCGACAAAGCTGGAGTTACTGATATGGCCAAGGACCTTGGCGTCGGCATCATTGGATGCGGCAATATTTCAACGACCTACTTCTCTCTCTCACCCCTATTCAGGGGTCTGAAAGTTCTGGCCTGCGCCGATCTCAACCGCAGTGCTGCTGAATTGAGAGCGGAAGAATACGGGGTCAAAGCGCAATCCATCGAGGAGCTGCTTCAAAACGACGAGATCGATGTGGTGGTGAACCTCACCATCCCGGCAGCGCATTTTTCCGTTTCGAAGTCCATTCTCGAAGCGGGCAAGCATGTCTACTCGGAAAAGCCGCTCGTGCTGACGCTTCAGGAAGGCGAAGAGCTGCGGCGTCTGGCACAGGCTAAAAACCTGTCTGTCGGCTGCGCACCCGACACGTTTCTGGGCGGTTCGCACCAGTTGGCGCGTCAATACATCGATGATGGCAAAGTCGGGCGGATTACCTCTGGTACATGCCATGTCATGAGCCCCGGCATGGAAATGTGGCATCCAAATCCCGGCTTCTTCTTCCTTGAAGGCGGCGGCCCCATCCTTGATCTTGGTCCGTATTACGTCGCCAACCTCATCAATCTGATCGGCCCGGTCAAACGTGTGGGTGCGTTGACATCCATGGCAAACCCCACTCGGACCGTGACGAGCCAGCCCTTGAACGGGCAGGTCATTCCGGTTGAAACGCCAACAAATATCCACGCACTTCTTGAGTTCGTGAATGGCGCGACAATCACCCTGTCGGCGAGCTGGGACGTGTGGTCACACCGTCATGCCAATATGGAGCTCTATGGCACGGAAGGCTCGATCTATGTGCCGGATCCGAACTTCTTTGGGGGTGTCGTCGATGCCAGTGGTCGCGACAAGGATATCAAGCCGCTTGAGACCTGGGACCATCCGTTTGGCATTGCCAATCAGGAAAGTCCACAGGGTGCCCGTGCCAATTATCGTACCGCAGGACTTGCCGATATGGCCATCGCCCTGACCGAAGGCCGCGATGCACGTTGCTCGCTGGATCGGTCGTTGCACGGGATCGATGTCATGACGTCGATTTTGAAATCCGGGGAAGAAGGTCGCTTCATCGAGCTTACGACCACCTGCACCCAACCAGCCGCGCTTGGCATCGAAGAGGCACGCTCTTTGCTGCGTTGATGGAGAAAAGGCGGGTGCTCACAGCATCCGCTTTTTGTCACGCGATCAGGATGTCCGTGCGGATCGTGGCTTTCAACGGTAGGTGATCGGACGCGACGCGTGACAGGGCGCTCTCATGCGCTGTTACATTCTCGATCAGCCCCTCACGGTTCGAGATGATACGATCAAGCGCCAGAACCGGCAGGCCGGACGGAAAACTTGGTACAGCGGGTGGCAGATTTCCAAAGGCTTCGCGGAAGGTGTTGAGCGAAGACCCGTTTCCAAGCCGCCATTCGTTGAGGTCACCAAGAAGAACCGTTGGCTGTTCATCTCTGGTGTTCAGCAGATCGACCAAGGCTTTTGCCTGCTGCGCACGGGAATGTCTCAGGAGGCCGAAATGGGCGGCAATGATGCGCAGGGTTCCGCCCTGCTTCATTTCAAGTTCGACCACCAGCGCCCCACGCGGCTCCAGCCCTGGTAGTTTCAGCGGGTGGACGTCCCGCACAGCGCCTTCCTTGAAGAGCACGACATTACCATGCCAGCCATGGGCCTTGGCACCCGCCGTGATCGGAACCGGCAGCAGCCCGCATTCCCGCTCCAGCCGGATGAGATCCAACAGCCCGGTTCGCTCTCCAAAACGGCTGTCGGCCTCCTGCAAGGCGATGATGTCTGCTCCAATCTCCTGGATGACGTGGCTAATGCGATCTGGGTCGAATTTGCGGTCCCGTCCCACGCATTTGTGAACATTGTAGGATGCGATAACTGGAAGTTTGGCATCGCCGCAAACGTTTGTTTTGCCAGCGCCATTCTTGCGATTGCGAAACGAGGTGACAATGAAAGAGGGAAGACTCTCCGGCTTTGCCCGTATCGACTTTTTATCTGGCACCAGTGACATCCATTTCCTCGATCTCAAAAGAACGTTCTGCCGCGCCTAGCATGTGGCCCCCTAAAGATACGGAGAGGCCAACCATAAAATGCGTTCGACAAGCCGCAGCGCAAAAGGCCTTGCCCGCAACGCATCGAGCTCCACGGGTTGAGCGTTCAGCATCGCGTCATTTATCCGTGACGATACCGCTCTCGCGAAGCCCTCGTCGATAACTTCTATGTCCACCTCAAAGTTCAATCTCAATGAGCGCGGGTCGAGATTTGACGACCCGACATAGGACCACCGGTCATCGATCACCAGCAGTTTGGAGTGGTTGAAGGGGCCGGTTGCGCGCCAGATACGGCAATAGCTTTTCAACATCTGATCGAATTGCGCTGTCATCGCTCTATCGACCAGCATCAGATTGTTGTTGGCGGGCACGATGATATCGACTTGCACTCCTCGCCTGGCGGCCGTTGTCAGCGCCGATATGAGCTCTCTATCTGGTAGAAAATAGGGCGACATGATGCGAATGGACGATCGAGCGATGGAAAACGCGCCCGTTAGCAGTTTGTGACTGGTTTCGATACTGTTGTCAGGCCCAGATGCCACAACGCGTGCGAGCACGGGTGATCCGGGTTTTCCTTGCGGAAGAGTGATGTCCCACATGGGTCCATCCAGCAGTTCCCCGGTTGTAAATCGCCAGTCTTCAGCGGCGACGGTAAAAAGATCCGCAACGAGCGGACCTTTGACCTTGAAATGGGTGTCGCGCGATTGGTCATCGCCCGAAAACTCTGCGGCAAACCCTTCGCGAATATTCATCCCGCCGGTGAATGCCATTCGTCCGTCTACGACAAGGATTTTGCGGTGGGTTCTCAAATTCGCATAGGGCAGACGCAGCCCCATAATGACGTTGCCGTTGAAGACGCTGGCGTTGATGCCTGCGTCTTTGAGGCCTGGCAGGATGCTTGGTACGGAATAGCGGGCTCCCACCGCATCGATGAGCACACGAACCTCGACGCCCCGGTTTTGTGCCTGGGTCAAGGCGTCAACGAAGCGGGTTCCTATTCTATCCTGATCGAAAATATAGGTTTCGAGAATGATCGAGCGTCTTGCGTTGGCGATGGCTTCCAGCATGGCCGCGTAAGCGATATCGCCGCTTCCTAGGGGCTCTATCGTATTGCCGGTGGTCAGCGCGTTGCGTGTCACCCGGTCTCCCACGGTTTTCATGGCCGAAAAACGTCGTCCAAAACGTGCAATGACGATGTCATCACTGGCATCGAAACGCGCAACGCGATCCATTATCGTACCGTGCATCAGGGACCGCTGTTGGCCCAGTGAACTGCGACGGATACGGTTGATCCCGGCGATCGCGTAGATGACTGCGCCAATCACAGGGGAAAGAACGATCACGCCGACCCAGCCCAGCGCCGTGCGGACCTCTTGCTTTGTCATCGTCGCGTGGATAGCGGCCGTTGCGCCCATGATGACAGACAAGGTTGCCAGAATATGGGGCCAGTAGGTCGTGACAAGTTCGATCATGTCGAGGAATATAGAGGAGTTCGGCTTGGCCGCAAGGCGGGTCACATAAAGCCGGGTAGGGATATTTTAAGGCTTTGTAAGCTATAAATGTCGAAGATAATTCACTAAATCCGACGAAATCATGAACGCTGGTACAGACATCTCCGTGGCAACGCGAGGGCCAATGACAAGCCCTCAGACTTGTATTCAGGCTGGATTTATTTTACCACCGTTTTACCTTCTGCAAATCGGTGTAACGCCATGCGTTTGAGACATATTCTGCTTCTCGCCTGTACGGCTCTGATGCTGACTGGCTGTAACGAAACGCTTGAAACAGTCGAGCGGGACGTGTCGCATGTCAAGAACAAGGTTGATTACCCGCTCTCTCCGTCCATTCTCGCTGAAATCGACAAGAAGAATATGGATCGCAATGCGCCGATCCTGATGCGTATTTTCAAGGAAGAGGGTAAGCTTGAAATCTGGAAAGCGCGACGCGACAACCGTTTCGAGGTGATCGCGTCCTACGATATTTGTGCATGGTCGGGAAAGCTTGGGCCCAAGGTCAAGGAAGGCGACCGTCAGGCGCCGGAAGGTTTTTACAATCTGACGCCAGCGCACCTGAACCCGAATTCCAACTATTACCTTGCCATCAATACCGGTTTTCCCAACCGCTATGATCAGGCAAACGGCCGCAACGGCACCAATCTTATGATCCACGGCGCGTGTTCGTCGTCGGGGTGTTATTCGATGACCGATGCGCAGGTTCTTGAAATCTACGGTTTCGCACGCGACGCCTTCAAGGGCGGCCAGAAGACCGTGCAGCTTCAGGCGTTGCCATTCCGTATGACGGCGGAAAACATGGCGCGTCATCGCAACAGCGAGCACTACGAATTCTGGAAGATGCTGAAGGTCGGCTACGACAATTTCGAAGTCACCAAGCGCCCGCCCGAAGTCAATGTCTGTGAAAAGAAATACGTGTTCAACCAGCAGGCCGAAGGCGGACAGTTCAATGCTTCCGCTGCCTGCCCGAAAATGAGCACACCACCCGCTCTTGCCAGTGCCCTTCAAAGCTATGCCAAGACCTATGATGTTGCCTACGCCAAAGCGACGAAGAAGCTTGACGGGATGGTTTGGTACGACCCGAGCGAGGCCGAGCGTAAAGCGATTGTAGCAGCAAAGCGCAAGGGCCGTGAGCCTGCTTATGCGCCGACTGGTTCTGCTCTCAAGGCCGGACGATTGATGAAGGAAACCGAATTCGTCGCGCTCATGGAAAAGAAGGCTTCCAAGGGCATTTCTGGGCAGGCCGCGACCGCTATGGCTTCAGCATCCAACCCGGGTGCAACCACTGCCGCGACGCTTGGTAGGCCGCAGAACGACGCTGGCCGCGTGGCGCCAACTGTCATGGTTGCGGCGACACCTGCTGCTCCCGCCCAGCAGACGGCTGTTGCGCAAGCTGTTCCGGTTCCCGCTGTCAATCCTCTGGCTTTCTCCGCGCCATCGCCAGTTGAGGATGCCCAGAAGAAGCCGTTCTGGAAGTTCTGGTCCAAGGAATGACGGACACCGTTCCCCTGGTTTATGATTTAAGGGGGCTGAAATGCCCCCTTCCTGTTTTGAAAAGTCGAAAGAAACTATCGACGATGGTCGCGGGTGAGACGCTGTGGGTGGAAACCACAGACGATCTCGCCGTGCTCGATATCGCCCATATGTGCAACGAAGACGGCCATAGTCTTTTGGAAACGGTTGCGATGCCAACAGGCCATCGGTTCTTGATCCGCAAGCGGTAAATGGCTTTGACCGATGGCGTCTAGACGCCGCGCTTGTTGCCCCAGAGCAGCACATGCAGCTGCGGAAGAACGCGCACGTCGAACCACTGGTCGGCGCTCACTTTCTCCACAAGCGACAACATCCGGTCCATGACACCGTCGATATCGACGGTCGCATGATCGTCGTCGGGCGGTGGTGGTGTGTGGTTGCCGGGCTGAAGATAAACCGGAAGGTGGGGATAGCGCTGGTGGGCGTCTCTGGCATATGCAAAGTCTGCATCGTCAAACACCACGATTTTCAGCGCAAGTTGCGGGCCGCTGCCTGCTGCTATGAGACAGCGCTCGAATAGAGCCCAGTCCGTCTGCATGCCACTGGATGGCGGCTTGGGACTGAGAACCAGATAGTCGAGGTCTGCGAACCAGTCTTTCGCAAGGCTTCCCTGGGTTTCCAGAGCAAAGCGGTAACCTTCCCCATGACCTCTGTTAATGAGCGGGCCAAGCGGCTGAATGGCTGGATTTCCGCCAGATAGGGAGACTACCAGAGGTTTTCCACCCGATAGCTGCGTGACCTGCTGCCAGATGGCATCCGCCGACATGGGCTGCCAGTCGTCACGATACTTGCTATCGACAGCATGGAGCGTATCGCACCATGCACAGCGATAATCGCATCCACCGGTGCGAACGAAGACGGTGGGAAGGCCGATAAGGGGGCCTTCGCCTTGGATGGTCGGGCCAAAAATCTCGCTGACACGAACAAGCGCTTCTTTTTGCGTGATCATGGCTTTGGCTGAGGGCGATACTCGGCCCATGTTTTTGCTGTTTCGCTGACGCGAACAGCGCTCGTTTCCGGCAGGCGCTCTTTGCACCAGTCATAGAAGTGCTTTGCAAGGCATTCAGCGGTGACGCTGTCATGCCCCATGACATCGTTGAGGTGGCGGTGATCGAAATGGTCATCGATGTAACGCTTGAGCGGCGTAAGCTCCTGATAATCACGCACAAAACCATGGCCGTTGAGTTCTTGGCCTGAAAGTTCCACTTCAACGATGTAATTGTGTCCGTGCAGCCTTGCACATTGGTGGTCTGCGGGCAGGCTTTTGAGCTGATGGGAGGCAGAGAAGTGGAATTCCTTTGTGATCCGGTACATCACTTCACCTCCTGCGCTGCATAGGCACTGGTGGCTGCGATCCAGAAATCCGGGTCTTCGTAATCTGTCGGGTCCTCGACACGTGCTAGGTGAAAGGCTTCACGTCGTTCCACACAGGTGCCACAGCGCCCGCAGTGGCGTGTACCACCCTTGTAACAGGACCATGTTTCAGCAAACGGCGTCTCGTGCCTGGCGCCATCTGTCACGATATCGGCTTT
Source organism: Rhizobium skierniewicense (assembly GCF_014196515.1). Classification (GTDB taxonomy): domain Bacteria; phylum Pseudomonadota; class Alphaproteobacteria; order Rhizobiales; family Rhizobiaceae; genus Agrobacterium; species Agrobacterium skierniewicense. Next base: position 290,071 of record NZ_JACIDV010000003.1, read on the forward strand.
GGAGCCTGTGACATAGGGCGCGTGGAGCTTGACCCTGGCATAGCCTTCGAGGGCGTGGCGCTGCATATCGTTGAAACTGTCGATGAAGCCGGGACGGCAGTCGGGGTAGATGAAATGGTCGCCGCCATGAACGGCAATGGCAACGGCATCCGCCTGTTGGGCTGCTGCCAGCCCGAAGGCGATTGTGAGCATAATGGCATTGCGGTTGGGAACGACGGTGGAGCGCATCGTGTCTTCCGCATAATGGCCGTCGGGAACTTCGACATCGTCTGTCAGGGCCGAGCCCGTCAGATGCGCGCCGATGGTGCGGATGTCGATCATATGATGGGCAACGCCAAGACGTGTTGCGCAACGCGCTGCGAAGTCCAGCTCCTTCTTGTGTCGCTGTCCGTAGTCGAACGATACGAGTGCGAGTAGTTCATGTTCAGCTGCAATTTTATGCGCAAGCGAAACCGAGTCCAATCCGCCAGAGCAGATGACGATAGTCTTCATGTTGAGATCCCTTGTTTTGACCGGGTGGGCTGCGACCGGATTTATGGTTGCGGCTTCTAGCGCAAGTCGCGATCATTGTGAAGAGGCGCTCGCTTTTTAGAGCCGACGCCTTAGTGGGCGGTAAGCTCGGTTATTCGCCCACCAAAAACGAGGGATTTGATGTCATGCGATGACGACCGATAGGAAGCATGATTGGTCGACCCGACGTCGGGTCTGCGATGATGCAGCTCTCCAGGCCGAAGACGGCTCGGATGTTATCTTCCGTCAAAACCTGTTCAGGCGTTCCCATGACGTGCAGACGCCCATCCGCCATGGCGACGAGATAATCGGCGTAGCGTGCTGCCAGATTAAGATCGTGAAGGACCATGACGATGGTCGTGCCGCGACTGTGATTGAGGTCGGTCAGGAGATCAAGCACCTCAATCTGATGGCTGATGTCCAGAAATGTTGTCGGCTCATCGAGAAGCAGGAGTTCCGTCTGTTGCGCGAGTGCCATGGCGATCCAGACCCGTTGCCGTTGCCCGCCCGAAAGCTCGTCCACCGCCCGTTCTGCAAGTTCGAAGGTCTTCGTTGCTTCCAGTGCAGTGGCAACCGCCTGGTCATCCTCATTGGTCCACCTGGAAAGAAAGCCTTGATGCGGGTGCCTCCCGCGACTGACGAGATCTGCTACCGTGATGCCCTCAGGTGCTATGGGGGATTGCGGAAGCAGGCCCAGTGTCCTCGCCAGCTTTTTGGACGCGATGGCGTGGATTGATTGTCCGTCCAGCAAAACATGTCCTGTTTTCGGGGAAAGAAGACGGGACATGGTGCGCAACAGCGTGGATTTACCACAGGCATTGGCCCCGACGATGACGGTGATCTTCCCCGACGGTACGGTAAGATCAAGGTTTTCCAAAATCAGATTGTCGCCGTAACCTGCGGACAATTGGCGTGCCTGAAGAGAATGAGTTGTCAAAGCGAGCCTCCGCTCCGGTTGACGCGTATGATCAAGAAAATCAGATAGGGTGCGCCGAGCGCTCCGGTGATCACCCCCACCGGATAGCGACTTGGCAGCAGGAACTGCCCAGCGTAATCCCCTGCAAGCACCAACACGGCTCCGATCAAGCCTGCGGGAACGAGCACTGAGCCATGAGGGCCGACGATGCGCTGCGCAATCGGACCTGAAAGAAATGCCACGAAGGCAATTGGCCCCGTGATGGCCGTTGCGCAGGCAATCATGCCGACGGACGCGATGATGACGATGACGCGGGTAACGCCGACGCGCACGCCCAATGCGGCGGCCGTGTCATCCCCCAACCTCAGCGCCTGAAGATCGCGCTGGCGGCCAAGGAGCAGTGTCGCGAAGACAAAAAGCCCCAGCAGAAGCGGCAGGACCTGCGAGAGCTGCGCGCCGTTGACGCTGCCCGTCAGCCATCGCATGGCTTCCTGCAGGTTCCAGGCCGGGGCGGTCGAAAGAATATAGGCGATCATGCTCTCCAGCATGGCAGAGACACCAATGCCGACAAGGATGAGCCGCGTTCCGGCAACACCGTTTCGAGACGACAGGCCATAAACTGACAAGGCGACGCCAAGGCCTGCCACCACGGCAAAGACCGAAACGATGGGACCTTTCAGCGACAGGATGACGATTGCAAAGACCGCTGCCGCGCTCGCACCGGAACTGATGCCGATAATATCGGGGCTTGCGAGAGGATTGCGCAGCATGATCTGGAAAGCCACGCCGCCGAGCCCGAAGCTGAGGCCCGCCAGAACGGACATCAAAGCGCGCGGCAATCGCAACTGTCCGACCGTAAAGCTTGCGCCAGCGACGTCCTCGCCCAGCAACACGCGCATGACATCTGCTGGCGACGTAAAGGATTGACCGAGCACAAGAGTGAGCACGAAGAGCGCAAACAGGAGGACGATGAGGGCAGTCATGACCCGCAGATGTCTGCGCGCATGTTTCGCGCGGCTTTCGGTGATGGAACGAATGATCGAAGGCAGCATCGTCATAGTTCGCGCACCCGCTGGCGCCTGACGACCCAAATGAAAAACGGCGCACCGATCAGCGCAGTTACAATGCCCACGTCGAGCTCAGCCGGGCGCGCGATGATGCGCCCGGTAATGTCTGCAGCCAGCAACAGGCTGGCTCCCCCCAGTGCAGAAAACGGTAGGAGCCAGCGGTGATCGACCCCGACCAGCAGCCGACAGAGATGCGGCACGACAAGCCCCAGAAAGCCGATGGGTCCACAAACCGCCGTGGTCGCGCCGCAGAGGAGGATCGCACCAAGTGCCGAAAAGGCGCGGGCAACTGCCACACGCTCACCAAGGCCTGCCGCCAGTTCATCCCCCAGTGCCAGCAAATTGAGCCTTCGTGCCGAAAGCATGCTGATGAGAAAGCCGATGGCGAGAAACGGCAGGACTTGCGAAATGCGATCAAAGGTCGCGCCGCCAACGCCGCCAATCTGCCAGGACCGAATACCCCCCGCAATGTCATTCCTAGGCAAGACGACAGCAATGACCAACGACGAAAATGCGACGGAGGTTGCAGCGCCTGCCAGCGCCAGCTTGAGAGGCGTGGCACCTCCACGGCCCAGTGAACCGATTGTGTAAACGAACACGGCAGAACACCCCGCACCCGCGATTGCCGTCCAGATAAAGGCATTGGCCGAGGCAATGTTGAACCACGCAATGGCACATACCACCGCCAGCGAAGCACCCATATTGACGCCGAGTATCCCGGGGTCTGCCAAGGGATTGCGCGTGACACCCTGCATGATGGCGCCGGACAGACCCAGTGCCGCACCTGCAATCAATGCCAGCAGGGTCCGGGGTATGCGAACGAGAACGGCAGCCTGACCGATATTGTCGCTATGTCCGCCGAAAGCCGCGAGGATATCGGTCCACGCGACCTCTCTCGTGCCGATGGCGACGGAAAGCGTGCACAACAACGCCAGGATCGCCATCACGACGACGAGCCAGAGCGAACGGCTCGTGTTGGAACGCCCCATAACACCGATCGGCGCATTGTGCTTGAAGCGTCGAAACGTCATTATTGCCGTCCAGTCGACTTTTCTGCTGCGGCGGCCAGCAAAGCTACATAATCTTTCAAGACCCACGAGATGGACAGAGGTGTGGGGTTCGCCGCCGTGCCGAGAGGGTTTCGTCCCAGCATGACGGTGGATTTGTGAAGAACCGCAGGCATTTTTGACAGGAGCGGGTCGGCCTCCACCGCGTCAAGCAATGGCTGCCCGCCATAGGTCACGATGATGTCGACATCGTCAAAGGCATCAACGCGCTCGGCACTCAGGCTGGACGCGAATTGTCCAGGCTTTGAAGCCTCTCTGACGCTTTTTGGTGATGTCAGACCGAGGTCCGCAAAGAATTTCACGCGCGTATCGTTTGCGGTGTAGAAATTGATGGTGCTGAGGTTTGTGGCGTCCAGATGCGTCACAAACATGGCCGATTTGCCTTTTAGTTGCGGATAGCCGGCGACCGCTTGAGCAATCTCACCTTCGGTGCGTTCGATCAACGCCTCGCCCTCTGCGGCCATGCCGAGACCTGCGCTGTTGAAGCGGATCGTCTCGCGCCAGTCTGTGGCCCAGGACGATTGCGGGTAGGCTATCACAGGTGCGATTTGGCTCAGCGTATCGTAATCCGCTTGGCTCAGACCGGAATAGGCAGCCAGGATGACGTCCGGTTTTGTAGAGGCGACAGCTTCGAAATCGATGCCGTCTCCCTCATCAAACAGGACAGGCGTCTGGGCACCCAATGCTTTTAGCCTTTCTGCCACCCAGGGCAACAGGCCATCCCCGTCATCGTCACCGAAATTTGCCGCAGCAAAACCAACCGGCACGATGCCGAGAGCCAGGGGCACTTCATGATTGGCCCAGGCGACCGTCGCAATACGTTCAGGCTTCTTGTCAATCGTGGTCGTCCCCAATGCGTGCTTGATGACGAGGGGATAGACCGTTGCGTCCACAGTCTGTGCTCCTGATGCGGTGGCGAAAGACATGATGATGGCAATGATGGGCGCGAAAGCGCGGGTAACGCGCAGCATGGGCGATACTCTCCGAAATTAAAGTTGAGTTCGTTTCTCAGCTTCATAGTCTCCGGTCAAGGTTGATGTGGTGGTGACGCAACAGGCAGCGAGGAAGTTTCCGTGGTTTTTTCCAAAACCGTGGAATTGTACAATACCGGATAAACTCTCTCAAGTTATTCCCCTTGCCATGGAGCTCCGGTGTTCTGCCGAGATTGCCAGCGACAGCAACACCACTTCTGGAATTTGATCATGAAGACTGAGACAAAAAGCGGGAACTTGGGCCAGCAATGGCATCGCTATTACAACGCGATCCTGTTGGGATGCACGGCACTTGCCGCATTTTCTCCGACGCGGCTCATCGCGCAGGACGCGGGCGCTTCAGGCGCCACGGTTCTTGAAACAATCGTTGTGGATGGATCAGGTGGCGACGACAACGAAAAATCAATCATAGCCAGACGCACGACGGGCGCTGGGAAGATGCCAAGCGAAGTCCTGACAACACCGGCTTCGGTCTCCGTCATCACGGCAAAGGAAATCAAAGAGCGCGCCGCGACCAGCGTCGAGCAGGTTGTACAGTACACAGCCGGCGTGGTCACTGATTTCTATGGTTCGGATGATCGTTGGGATTTTTTCGATATCCGCGGTTTTACGCCCTATACCTATCGTGATGGACTGGCCATTGGCAGGACGTTCGGTGGCGTTCGCGAAGAACCCTATGCTTTCGAGCGTATCGAAGTTCTCAAGGGGACAAGTTCGAGCAGCTTCGGATCGGCCGAACCTGGTGGTGCGGTAAATTATGTCACCAAATTGCCGAAAAGCGATCGTTTCGGCGAGGCTTACGTAACTGGTGGTTCGTTTGACCACAAGGAACTTGGGTTGGATTTTGGCGACAACATCACGCAAGACGATACGCTTTCCTATCGCTTGACGGGCAAGTTCCAGAACGCGGATGCCGAGTACGACTATTCGAAGGATAACGAGAAATTCCTCATGGGCGGACTGACATGGCGTCCCACGGACGTAACGAACTTGTCTTTTGTCTTCGATCACCTGAACAAGGATGGCGTACCGGGCAGCGGCGGCCATCCTTTTGGTTCGGATTTCGACAGAAGCAAATTCTTCGGTGAGCCGGACTATTATTTCAACAACACCAACCGCAACACATACAGTCTGATGTTCGATCATGACTTTGGAGATGGTCTGAGCTTTGGCTCAAAGGCGCGATATAGCAAGACGAATACAGGATTTGGGAGTGCATATCTGCAGAACCCGACAGCCGGATTTCCAAACCTGACGGATCGTTACTTTTTTGGTAGCGACAAATCCTCCGAACAGTTCGTCATCGACGCCAACCTTGTCTATGAGCGGACCTTCGACGACATCGAGAGCCGCACGCTTCTTGGCGTCGAATACAATAATTTCAAATCCGAAGAGGCCAGTCTGTATGTGCCCAACGGACCGCCACCGATTGATTCTGCAAATCCGGTCTATACAGGTGGCCCGAACGTCGGGCTCACACCTGGAAATGGAAACGATCAGACAACCAAGGCAATCTATCTTCAGCAGGATGTCACTTACCAGGACAGGTTGACGGTTAGCCTCGGTCTGCGAAACGATTGGCTTGATCTCAGCCAGACCACTTTATCGTCTGGTGCTTCGACGTCGGATGACCATAGCGAACTCAGCAAAAAGCTAGGCATTAGCTATAAAATTACAGAGGAATTTGCGGCCTTTGCAAGCTACGCCGAGTCGGCAGCCGCCCCGGGCGTCGGGACAGAGCCAACGACCGGCAAGCAATATGAAGTTGGCATAAAGTATCAGCCGGAGGCTTTTCCCGCTCTTTTCACCGCCTCGCTCTATGATCTGACAAAGGGAAATATTACGGTCTATGACAGCGTGACGTATCTGCCGGATTCCGTCGAAAAGGTTCGCCACCGCGGGATTGAACTTGAAGCCAAAGCCGAGCTGACGAACAGCATCAATCTGATCGCGGCCTACAGCTATATCGACTCCAAGATCGAAGAGCCGGGCGGCGCGAATGACGGCAACCGCCTTATGCGCGTCCCCAAGCATGTCGCATCAATTTGGACAACCTATACACTGGAAGGTGAGGGCGCACGCGGCGATACGACCTTTGGCGTTGGGGCCCGGTATTCCGATAGCTACTTCACGAACATCCAGAACACGATAGCGTCTGAAAGTGCGATCGTGTTCGATGCCGCCCTTACTTACAAGATCAAGGAAAATACGACGCTGCAGCTGAATGCCAGCAACATTTTTGACGAAAAACATGTCGCAAGCCAGGACAGCGGTGGGATTTATTACAATCCAGGCCGCGCGATTTACGCAACGCTTCGTCAGACTTGGTAGCGTTCCTAGAGCGGTTCCATTTAACAAGGAAACGCTCTAGATTAGAACGCTGCGATTGAACAAGAAAACGCTCCAAGGCTAAAACCGCTACCATGAGTTGGTGGCGGTTTCCTGCGTATCACAAAACTGTTTTGAAATCAGCCGCACAGCGAAGGGGGCGCGGTAGACCCCACAAGTTCGTTATCGTCGCTGTCGCAAGAAGGTTGGTAACCAACACATACGCGGTCTTTAAAAGCGGCTCCACATGGAGCCATCAAAGCCAGATTTAAACACAGTTGCTAGGTCTGTAAATCGATTCGAAACACCAGGTTCTTATCGACCGAGAACATTTGTCGATGCAGCATTGACGCACCTCCGAGAGCCGGTCCCTCTAACCCTGTACGCGACAGATTTACAATTGGCAGCGGATGATCGTCCAGCAAATTGCCCCTGATGTTCAGTTGCGTATGTTCGACGCACAGGTGGTAAAGTGCAGCCACGCGCCCGCCCAGAACAATTCGTGACGGATTGAAAATACTGCTGATGAGCGCTAATCCGCGCCCGAGATAGAACGACCAGTCTTTGATCGTTTTGAGTGCAGCCGGTTCCGCATTTTGTGCAGCTTTCATGAGCGCGTCAACGGTCTTGCAGGTTCCTCCATAATGGCGATGGCGCGCAAGAACGGCATCGTGGCCGACAAAACTTTCGAATGACCCGCTGGGTGTGGCGAGTTCGACGAAGCCTTGTTCTCCAAGAATGATGTGGCCGAATTCGCCTGCATAGCCATCGTGACCACGGAGCAATTGGCCAGAGGTCACGACAGCCCCACCCACGCCTGCGTCAAGAAGGATATAAATACTGGTATCGTTCTGGTCGATCTGAGATCTGTATCCGTCGGCAAGTGCGAAAGCATTGGCGTCATTTTCGGCAACGACAACAGGCATTTCCGGCAAGAGGGCAGACATTCGCTCCAACAGTGGAACGCGCCTCCACCCCAGGAAGGGTGCACGCAAAACCGTGCCTGACCTGTCGATGACGCCCGGCACGATCACGCTTAAACCGCGCAGAATGTAGCCTGGTCCGATACTCCGCACCACTTTGCTGACGCAACGAGCGAGTTGGCTGGTGAGCTTTTCAAAGTCTTTCCTGTCGGTTTCAAATTGGAAATTACGATTGGCAATAATCGATCCGGCAAAATCAAGTGCGATGATCGTGATATGCCCGACCCCAATATCCGCTCCCAGGAAAAGACCGTGTTTCGGGTTGAGGCGCAGAAACGTGCCAGGTCTTCCGGTGCCAGCCCCCTTATCTTCACCCGAGGTATCCTCTAGCAGCAGACCTTCATCAGCCAGTCCCGCGACAAGACTGCTGGCCGTCGATCTTGTCAGACCGAGTTCACGGGCGATATTTGCCCGGCTGACCTTTCCCGCGCGGAAAACGACCTCCAGAACCCGTATTTCGTTGATGTGCCTTACGGCGCGTGGCATGGACATCGATTTTCTGGCCTTTGGCATTCTAAAGTAAAAGAGGGACAATCAGGGACGTCAGGATCGCATTCAGGCCCATGGCAATACCGGAAAAAAGTCCTGCGACCGGATCAACGGAGTAAGCGCGTGCCGTGCCGATACCGTGGGATGAAAGTCCTACCGCAAATCCCCTCGCGCTATAATCACGGATTTTCAAGGCATTCATCAGTGGAGTGACGATGATTGCGCCGCAAATTCCGGTCATAATAACGACAGCCGCCGTTAATGCAGGGTCTCCGTTCGATCCTTCCGAGATAGCCATTGCTACTGCGGCAGTCGTGGATTTCGGTGCCAGTGACGCAACTACTGTCTGATCGAAATCGAAGAGCTGAGACAGGAAAATCGTCGAACTCACCGCAGTTACACTGCCGACAAGCGATGCACACAGGATAGGAAACAGGTTCGCTTTTACGAGCGAGATCTGCCGGTAGAGCGGAATACCGAGTGCGACCGTGGCCGGCCCCAAAAGGAAGTGTATGAATTGCGCGCCTTCGAAATACGTCGTGTAATCGATGCTTGCAAGTTGCAGGATTCCCACCATGAGGCAGACGCTCATCATGACGGGGTTCATGAAAGGATTAGCCGGACGCAGATCGCACACACGCAGTGAAATCTGCCATATTGCCAGAGTTCCCACCAGCCAGAGAAGCGATGAGGTCGACAGATAGACCCACAGGCCGTCAGTCATGTCTCTCTCCTCCCGTGAGGCGCTTTACCGATATGAAAACGAAAACGGTCACCAGAAGAGTTAAGACCGTGGAGATGAAGACGATCATCAGCAGCGCGATGCCTCTGTTCGCGAGAAGGTCTAAATGCTGAATGATACCCACTCCCGCCGGCACAAACAGAATTCCAAGATTGGCCAGCAATGCCTTCGACGCGTTGACGGCGTTGTTTTCCAGGTCCGGGAGCCAATTGCGCGCCGTCAGTCCTTTTAGAAAAACCGCAATCAAAGCCATTCCGATAACGGGACCCGGAACGACGTTGCCCGAAAAATAAGCGATAATCTCGCCAATCAGTTGAAAAAGCAGAATGGTCGTTATTCCCGTCAGCATCGTCTAGCTCCAACAATATGTATGTTGACACTAAACGATCAATATGTTTGTTTTCAACCCAAACAAACGGGAGGAGCATCGTTTGTTTTGGAGGGACGGCATCGGGCCGGTCTGTGGGAGGATAATATGCGTTCTACCTTTAAAAAGATGGCCCTAGCGGCCGTCCTTGGTGCATCTGTATCAGGCTATGCCTTCGCTCAGGAGAGCGTTGAGGTATTGCACTGGTGGACGTCGGGCGGTGAAGCTGCCGCTGTCGGCGTGCTGAAGGAAGACCTTCAGAAACAGGGCGTGTCGTGGCAGGATATGCCGGTTGCCGGTGGCGGTGGAGAAGCCGCGACGACCGCGTTGAAAGCCCGTGTCGCATCGGGAAATCCGCCAACCGCGGCCCAATTGCTTGGCATGGCAGTCAATGAATGGTCTGAAGAGGGCCTTCTCGGCGACCTGACGCCTGTCGCCACAAAGGAAGGCTGGGATAAAGTCGTTCCCGGCGCGATCAAAGCCTTTGCCGTCCATGATGGCAAGTGGGAAGCGGTTCCTGTCAATATTCACCGACCAAACTGGCTATGGATCAATGCCAAGGTTTTCAAGGATAACGGCCTTCAGCCTCCGACAAACTGGGATGAATTCAATACGGTCGCCGAAAAGTTGAAGGCCAAGGGTATCGTAGCGCTGGCGCATGGCGGTCAGCCTTGGCAGGACACGACCATTTTCGACGATGTTGTGCTTGGCCTCGGTGGTCCGGATTTTTATAGAAAAGCTATTCTTCAACTCGATGAAACAGCGCTCGGCTCGGATACCATGGTCAAGGTTTTTGACCAGATGCGCAAAATTCGTGGTTTCGTTGATCCTAATTTCTCAGGCCGCGACTGGAATCTGGCAACCGGCATGGTTCTTAAGGGCGAAGCCGCGATGCAGCTCATGGGTGACTGGGCCAAGGGCGAGATCGTCAAAGCCGGATTGAAGCCAGGTGTCGATATTCTATGTGTTACCGCGCCTGGTACCGAAGGTTCCTTCCTTTTCAACACTGACTTTTTCGCGATGTTCCCGGTCGGAAAAGACAAGGTTGATGCTCAGAACAAGCTGGCAACCAGCGTCATGTCGCCGAGCTTCCAGGAAGCATTCAACCTGGTGAAGGGGTCAATCCCGGCCAGAACAGATGTTTCCGGCACCAAATTCGATGCTTGCGGACAGAAGTCCATGGCCGATCTGAAAACGGCCGAGGCTGCTGGCACACTGCTGGGTTCGCTTGCACACGGTCATGCCGAACCATCCGGTATTCAGCGTGCCATGTTTGATGTCGTTACCCAGCATTTCAACTCTGACATGTCGTCGAAGGATGCCGTGGCCGCCCTGATCAAATCGGTCAACGCAGCCAAATAATGATCTCTCGCGGACAACACCGTCACATCTTTGGATGTGGCGGTGCATGTGATCCGGCCCAGAGTTCAGGGCAAAACAGGTGGACAACTCATGTCTTTCTCAAAACGTGTCAGAGGCGCATTGCCTGCGATTGTCTTGTCGCCATCTGTCGCGGCGATAACGGTCTGCGTTTACGGTTTCATCGCCTATACTGCACTGCTGTCTTTTACCGGATCGAAGATGTTCGCGCGTTTCGATTTCGTCGGCTGGCGGCAATATGAACGCCTTTTCGACAATCCGCGCTGGATCACTGCCATCGAAAACATGGCTATTTTCGGCGGTCTTTATGTTGTTGGCGCAACCTGCCTCGGACTGTTCATCGCCATTTTGATCGATCAGAAAATCCGTATGGAGGGCGTGTTCCGGGCGATCTTTCTCTACCCCATGGCGCTGTCTTTTGTTGTAACAGGGGTCATCTGGCAATGGCTGCTCAATCCCGGGGTTGGCCTTGAGCATATGATGCGTAGCCTCGGCTGGGAAAGCTTCACCTTTCAATGGCTTGTCGATCCCGATATGGCGATTTACACCATCGTCATCGCCGGGGTGTGGCAGGTTACTGGCTTCGTCATGGCGCTGTTTCTGGCCGGTCTGCGCGGCATCGACACCGAAATCCTTCGCGCTGCCCGCATTGATGGCGCGCCGATTCACAAAGTCTACACGCGCATCATCATTCCCGCCTTGCGCCCGGTTTTTCTCACCGTCTTCGTCATCGAGGCACATCTTGCCATCAAGAGCTACGATCTGGTGGTGTCACTGACCAAGGGCGGCCCGGGTGTTTCCACCGAACTGCCCTCGACCTTCATGTATTCGATGACCTTTACCCGCAACGAGCTTGGTGTGGGTGCCGCCAGCGCCACCGTTATGCTGGTCAGCCTTGCGAGCATCATCGTACCCTATCTCTATTCGGAGCTTGGCAATGACCGCACAGCCTAAAGGCAACATGGCAGGAAAGCTGCGCGTTTCAAAAGTGGCCGGGCGTGTCTTCATCTATGCCTGCCTGACCATTCTCGCCGCAGCCTTTCTGGCGCCGCTCGTGTCCATGCTGTTTACCTCACTCAAGGGCATGGAGGAAATCCGCTCCGGCAATCTTTTGTCCGTTCCCATGGCGCCTACGGTTGAGGCTTGGAAGACCGTATGGAATGCCGCGTGTATCGGCGTGACCTGCACAGGACTGAAGGGCTATTTCGGCAACTCGTTTCTCATCGTCATTCCGGCCACGCTGCTGTCTGTAGGTCTCGGCGCGCTGAATGGCTATGTCTTCGCCAACTGGCGGTTCAAAGGCGACAATGTCCTGTTCGGGCTTATCCTGTTTGGTTGTTTCATCCCGTTTCAGATCGTTCTTATTCCTATGGCCGGCCTGCTCGGCACGTTCAACCTGGCAGGCACGATTTCCGGTCTGGTTCTCGTCCATGTCATCTATGGTGTGTGCTTCACCACGATGTTTTTTCGCAATTACTTCGTGACCGTGCCTGCCGAAATCTTCAAGGCAGCGCGCATCGATGGCGCGGGCTTCTGGGCAGTCTTTTTCCGCATATTGCTGCCGATTTCCTGGCCCATCGTCATGGTTTCGATCATCTGGCAATTCACCGGCATTTGGAACGACTTCCTCTTTGGCGTGTCGTTTGCGGCTGGTTCCAACCAGCCCGTGACGGTTGCTCTCAACAATCTTGTCAATACGTCGACCGGAACCAAAGCCTATAATGAGGATATGGCTGCTGCGATGATCGCTGCCCTGCCGACCATCCTCATTTATGTGGCGGCGGGCCGCTATTTCCTTCGTGGCCTGATGGCCGGCGCAGTCAAAGGATAACCATTGTGGCCAATCTCGCAATCAACCACGTCACAAAGAGTTTCGGCAGTCTCGAAGTCCTCAAGGACATCAATATCTCGATAGAGGATGGAGAGTTTCTGGTTCTTGTCGGTCCGTCCGGCTGCGGAAAATCGACGCTGCTGGCGATCATTGCCGGTCTCGACAGCCACACATCGGGAACCATCACCATCGACGGCAAGTCTGTGGAGGGTCTGGAGCCGAAAGAGCGCGATATCGCCATGGTTTTCCAGTCCTACGCGCTCTATCCCGCCATGACGGTGGAGCAGAATATCGGCTTCTCGCTTGAAATGAGCAAGATGCCAAAGCCAGAGCGAACCGAGCGCGTCAACAAGGTGGCGGAACTTTTGCAGATCACGCACCTTCTGAAGCGTAAGCCGGGGCAACTTTCGGGCGGCCAGCGCCAGCGTGTGGCCATGGGCCGGGCGCTTGTGCGCGAACCGAAAATTTTTCTGTTCGATGAGCCGCTATCGAACCTCGATGCCCAACTGCGTGTGGAGATGCGCACCGAAATCAAGAAGCTGCACCAGCGCCTCGGCTCGACCATCGTTTATGTCACCCATGACCAGATCGAGGCCATGACCATGGCCAGCCGCATTGCAGTGATGAAAGATGGTATTCTCCAGCAATTCGGCACCCCGGAAGAGATCTATGACCGGCCCGCCAATGTCTTCGTCGCCACCTTCATGGGGTCTCCGGCCATGAACCTTTTGCCCGCAACCGTGGTGGAGGGGGAGGGCGGATTGCAGCTCCGGCTAGAGGGCACCGGCGTGACGCTGCCGGTTCCGGTGCCAGCACTTTCGACCGGACAACAAGTTCTGCTCGGCCTGCGCCCCGAATGGCTTTCGCTGGTCACAGATGCGGGAAACACGCTGGCGCGGATCGATATGGAGGTCGATGTCATCGAGCCGACCGGTCCTGACGTCTTCGTGGCATTGCGAGCTGGCGAACAGGAAATCATGGCTCGCCTGCCCACCGGAACACCGGTGCGCACTGGACAGAAGGCAGCCTTTTCCATCGACCTTTCAAAGGCTGTGCTGTTCGATGCCGAAAGCGGTCTTGCGCTGAGCAAGGATCGGCCCATCAGCTGAACGGCCAGCCGTTCTCTACCCGTTCAAATCGTGAATTCAGGAACTTATAAAATGCCAGCAAAACAGGAAAACCGACTCCGGGTCGGCGTGCTAGGCGCGGGGCAAATTGCCCAGGCGGCCCATTTCGAAAGCTGCACCAAGGCCGCCAATGCCGATCTCCATGCCATCTGCGATGTGGCCGACGATCTGCGCGAGCGCATGATGATCACGCATGGCGCAGCAAAGGGTTACAACGACTATGACCGCATGCTGGCCGATCCCGATATCGATGCAGTGATCATCGCCACAGCCGATGCCTTCCACGTTCCTGCCTCCATCCGGGCGCTTGAAGCTGGCAAGCATGTGCTGTGCGAAAAGCCTGTCGGGCTGACGGTTGAGGAGTGCCTGGAACTGCGCTCTGCCGTGGAAAAATCCGGTAAAGTGTTTCAGGTCGGCCACATGAAGCGCTTCGATGCCGGTCTTCAGGCGGCAAAGTCCTTCATCCAGGACGAGATGGGCGATCTGGTGGCGCTCAAGGCGTGGTACTGCGATAGCACTCATCGCTATCCCATGACCGATGCCGTGCAGCCATTGATCGTTACCAGCGCCAATGCCAGAAAGCCATCTGCCAACCCCAAGGCCGATCTGCGGCGATACTATATGCTGGCTCATGGGTGCCACCTCATTGATACGGCTCGTTATTTTGCGGGCGACATCATCTCAGTGCAGGCCCGGCTTTCAGAGCGCGCCGGGATCTGGTGCTGGTTTGTCGATCTGGAATTCGCCTCCGGTACGCTCGGTCATCTCGATCTCACCGTTCAGGTCCGCATGGACTGGCACGAAGGTTTCCAGATCTACGGTAAGAACGGCAGCATTCTCGGCAAGACCTATAACCCGTGGTATTACAAGAGCAGCGAGGTCGATATTTTCCGTGAGGCCGATGGCGCGACCCACCGTGTTCTCGGTGCTGATGGCCACTTCTATCGCCGCCAGGTAGAGGGCTTTGCCCGCACCATTCTTGACGGCACACCGATGGAAGGCGCCGATATTCATGATGGGCTCGCCTCGGTGCAGGCCATGGTGGCCATTGCCCGCTCGGTCGAAACCGGCAAGCCGGTGAAGCTCGGCGATGTCGCAGGTGGCGTGTGATGAAGCTCGGAATTTTCGCCAAGACTTTCGAGGGAACCACGCCGCAAACGGTGCTGTCTTCGGTGGCTGCTGCGGGCTTCGATTGCACCCAGTATAATATGGCATGCTCCGGTTTGCCCTCGATGGCGGATGCGATCAGCGCGGAACAGGCCGGCACCGTGGCCGACGCGGCCAGAAAGACGGGTATCGCGATCGTTGCGGTATCCGGCACCTACAACATGATCCATCCCGATCTGGTTGAGCGCGAGGCGGGACACCGCAGGCTGGAAACCCTTGCCGCACGCTGCGCTGACATGCAAACGAACCTGATTACGCTGTGCACCGGCACCCGCGACCCCCACGACCAGTGGAAAGAGCACCCCGATAACGATACGCCGGAGGCTTGGCGCGATCTGTTACAAGCCATGGAGACCGCCATCGGTATTGCCGATCGCTACAACATCGATCTCGGTATCGAGCCGGAACTTGCCAATGTCATCAACTCCGCTGAAAAGGCCCATAGTCTGATTGCTGAGCTGAAAAGCCCGCGCATCAAAATCGTTCTTGACCCGGCCAATCTGTTCGAGATCGCTGCGCTTCCGCAACAGCGAGATATCGTGTCAAAAGCGATCGATCTCCTGGGAGACCGCATCGCGATGGCCCATGCCAAGGACCGCAACCGCGATGGACGTTTCGCAACCGCGGGCAAGGGTGTTCTCGATTACCGGCATTATCTTGGCAGATTGAAAGCTATCGGCTTTGGGGGCAGCTTGATCACCCATGGACTGACGGCCGCTGAAGCCCCCGGCGTTTCTGCCTTCCTCAAACGGCAACTTGCGGAGCTCGTATGATGCGCCACGGAGAGCCATTCAAAACAGGCGATGGTACGTGTCTGAACGTCGATACGTCTGGTGAGGGCACACCTGTGGTGTTCCAGCATGGCTTGTGCGGCGATGCTGGACAAACCTCAGAGGCGTTTCCGCTTGGCAACGGTTTCCGGCGTGTTACCGTTGAAGCGCGAGGCCACGGGCGTTCGGAGCCTGGCGATCTTGCTCGTCTGTCCATCGCCACATTCACCGACGATCTGGCTCTCTATATCATGAATCACCTGACTGCTCCGGTGGTTGTCGGCGGCATTTCCATGGGGGCAGCCATTGCCCTGCGCCTTGCAGTCACGCATCCCGATCTGGTGAAAGCCCTCATCCTTGCACGGCCTGCATGGGTGATCAATGCGGCGCCCGCCAATATGGCGCCCAATGCTGAGGTCGGACGTCTACTGAAGACCATGCCGGCTGAGAAAGCAAAAGCCACCTTTCTGGCAGGTGAAACCAGTCAACGTCTGGCGCTTGAGGCGCCGGACAATCTGGCCTCGCTCTCCGGCTTTTTCACGCGCCAGCCGCATGACGTCACGGCTGCCTTGCTCACCGCAATTTCCGACGATGGACCCGGTGTCAGGCAAGCCGATCTTGGCAATCTCCGTGTGCCGACCCTGGTCATCGGTCACGAGGAGGATGTCGTCCATCCACTCGCCCATGCGCAGGCGCTGGCGTCCATGATCCACGGTGCGCGTCTTGCGCAGATCACCCCCAAAACCGTCAGCCGCACGCAATATATCGCGGATTTCCATCTCGCTATCGGCAATTTTCTGAAGGAACTTTGAAATCATGCCCCATAAAACCTGGATCAACGATCTCCCCAAAGACCGGCTTATCGCGGAATTTTCCGTGTGGTCGGCAGATCTTGTGCACCTGGCCGACGATCTTGCTCGCGTCGATGAACATGTCGATATTCTGCATATCGATGTTGCCGATGGCCATTTCGCGCCCGCCATGCTGTTCTTCCCCGATCTCGTGGCGGGGGTGCGCAAGCTCACGAAAAAGCCCATCCATGTTCATCTGATGATTGCCGACAGCATCGTTCTCTCGCAGATCGAGCAATTTGCGGATGCGGGCAGCGATCTTATCAGCCTGCATGTCGAAAACGATGCGGTGGCTGATGAGGCGCTCGATCTGCTGGAACGCCGTGGTGTTGCCGCGGGCATGGTGCTGCGCGTTGAAACCCCTGTCGAGCGTGTGCGTAAATACGCCGCCCGTCTCGATTTCCTGACCCTACTCGGCACGGCCATCGGCGTGAAGGGCCAGGGTCTTGATGAGAAGGCTGGCGAGCGCCTCGGACAAGCGCGGCAGATCATCGAGACGTCCGGCGCCGAGCATCGCATCGTGCTGGCCGCCGATGGCGGTATTCGCGAACATACCATGCCTGTACTTCGGGCTGCGGGTGCGCAAACCGTGGTTCTCGGCTCCCTCGCATTCAACGCGCCATCGCTTCCTGAGCGAATGACGTGGCTCCACGCTCTCTGACCCGTGGTCATGTGAATGAAGAAAATCGCCATCGGAATAGATCTGGGCGGGACTACGGTTCGTGCCGCTCTTGTGGATCGGCGCGGCCACGTTCTCGCCCGCACAGAGGATAGCACGAACGCAGGGGCCGGCCCGGAACAGGTTTTGCAGCAGATTAAGGCGCTGGCGGATGGTCTGCTTGCAGAAGTTGATCCTCTCACTGTCGTTGGCATCGGCGTATCGGCACCCGGCCCACTCGACACGGTGGCGGGAATTGCAACCTACACGCCGACGCTTGCAGGATTTGTGGATTTTCCCTTGCGCGCTGAGCTGCAAAAGCGTTTCTCCTGCCCATTAAGCCTGGAGAATGACGGAATTGCTGCCGCAATCGGAGAGTGGCAGTTTGGTGCGGGAATGGGGCTCGAAAATCTGGTCTATGTTACGGTTAGTACGGGGATAGGCGGGGGCATTATTCTTGATAATCGGGTGCTTAGGGGACGAAAAGGTATGGCGGGTCACGTCGGCCATATGTCGGTTCAGGCAAACGGTGCGCTTTGCCCATGTGGAAACCATGGTTGCTTTGAAGCTTATGGATCGGGAACAGCTTTTGCATTGCGTGCGATCGAAAGCGCTTTCCAGTGTTCGGAAACGAGCCTTGGCAAAGACGGTGCTGTCATTGACGGAGCCGCGATCTTTGCTGCCGCAAGAGGTGGCGACCACCTGGCCAACAAGCTCATCGAGGAAGAAGCTGAAATTCTTGGAAGAGGCTTTACCAGTCTGATCCACCTATTCAGCCCCGATGTCGTCATCATGGGCGGTGGTCTTTCACATGAGTTCGCACGGCTCAAGCCGGGCATCCAAGCTTATATCAGCCAATGGGCGATGCCCGCCTTCAGGGAAGTGCCGGTCGTTCAGGCGGCGCTGGGACAGAACTCTGGTCTTGTCGGCGCGGCCGCTCTGGCCTTTTATTCAGATGCTCTCGCCGGCAGTTGAACGCGGTCGTCAAAATGGCTGCAATGAATGCTTCAGATAACAATCCTCAGCTGCGGATATTTTTTTGAAAAGCTATTGATTGAAACGTGATTGAAAATCATAAGGTGCCGGTCGTTGGTTGCTCACATCAGCGGCTCGTTCGATTGAGAAATGTCAGGCCAGGTGCTCAGAAATGAGCATTCCATCGCGCTCCAAGGGCCTATGTTGGTCTGGATACGCCGGACATCATGTAAGGTAAATGAAAATGCTCTCACTCCCCGCTATTATCGGTATTTCCTTCGGCGCTGCTGGATATGCAGCGTTCAGCAGAAAGAACAAACCTTGGAGCTTTCTGAAAAGGTTGGGATATTTCATCGCGGCGTCACTGATAATTCTGCTGTTCATGCTCGCCGTCAATTTTGGGCTCTATTACATGAACCTGCAAAGCTGACCGTTCTGTTTCGCAATGACGGTGAGGAGCAGGTCAACCCAGACGCGCTTTCAGTTCTGCATTCTCTGCCTCAAGCTGGTCGAGGCGGACGCGTCGCGGCTCGATGGCGGCTGCGATCTCTGGCTGGGTGAAACGCGGCGTGATATGCTGTTGGCAGTTCCAGTCGAAGCTGACCAATTTCAGCCGGAAAACGCGCTCCAGTTTCGCTTTATATCCGCGATCACTAACGAGTTCTGTGAGCGCGGGCTCATCGTCCAGCGAAAGCTTCTCGACATGGACATAGATTTTCAGGCGGCTGCGGTTGGGATAATCCATCAGGATCAAGCAGGCGCGGTCGTTCGCCGCGAAATTCCCCGTGCTGATATACTGGCGATTGCCACGGTAATCAGCAAATGCAAGTGAGCGGTCGTCGACCACTTTAAGAAATCCAGGCGGCCCGCCCCGATGCTGGACATAGGGCCAGCCCGTTTCAGAAACGGACGCCATATAAAATGTATCGCGACTGTGAATAAACGCTTTTTCGTTTTCGGTAAAACGGTCAAACTCGCGGTGTCCGCTGAAATCAGCCCACAGGCTATCCGCACCCATCTCGGCTTGCGCGGCCCGAACACTGGGTGTTATCGCGATGTCCAGAAATCCATATGCCATGCTTGTCTCCGACGGGAAACGGTTGCGGCGTTCAGAGACTGAGCGCCGCAAGTCTGTCATCAAGGTCGTGTCACTTCTTTTTCGTCGTGCTCTCGCTCGCTTTTACCTGCGATCCCAGTGTGGGTGCTGGAGCCGCTGCGGCCTTGTCTTTTTTTGGTTTTCTGACTTCTTTGTTGCTGCGGACTTGACCCTTGGCCATTGAATGCCTCCTTGGTTGGTCTTACGATCTAGCAACCAAGTGGTCGCCAAACGCAAGCAGTTTTTGCTCTCATATCCAATCGGCCTCGCTGTCTGCAAATCCAGCGGGAACCGTGTTCAAAAAAATGTTTATGTTTGCTTGTGTCGACCCGGCGCGCCGAGTTCACGCCATTGGCGTCCATCACGCTCGATGAGATCCTGCGCAGATTTTGGGCCCATACTTCCAGGTTCATAAGGCTCGGGCGTTCCGCCTTTTGCCCAAAGATCCAGAAACGGCTGCACAGCGGCCCACCCGGCTTCGATGCCGTCTGCACGTTGAAAGAGCGTCTGATCTCCTACGAAAAGCTCGTAGAGAAGAGATTCGTAGCCTGTCGTTTTGCTGATATCGAACCGGTCCGCATAGCGGAAATCAAGCGCCACCGGCACGGTATCGACCGACTGGCCGGGCGATTTGATCGACAGTTCCATGCTCAGACCCTCATCCGGCTGCACCTGAATGACGAGCCTGTTGGGGGGGAGGTCAGGTGTGACATCGGTTTGACGAAATTGCGCAAACGGAACCTGCTTGAAAGTCACGACGATCTCTGTATCCCGGGCCACCATTGCCTTGCCGGTACGAAGGTAAAACGGCACGCCAGCCCAACGCCATGTGTCCGCATAAAGCTTCAAGGCAACGAATGTCTCGGTGTTCGATTGCGGTGAGATGTCTTTCGTATCCCTGTATGCGGGAATGGCGGCACCGTTCGACGTTCCGGCACAATAGGCACCACGGGCAGAATGGCTCTGTGCTTCCTCGGCCGTGTAGACGCGCAACGCCTGCAGCACCTTGCTCTTTTCGTTGCGGATGGCTTCGGCGTTGAAGCTGTTTGGCGGCTCCATGGCGACCATGGCCAGAAGCTGAAACAGATGATTGGGCACCATGTCACGCAGCGCGCCTGTCGCATCGTAGAATTTGCCGCGCGAACCCACATCGACGATTTCCGCAGCCGTTATCTGCACATGATCAATGTAATTGTTGTTCCAAAGGGCTTCTATCATCATATTGGCAAAACGCGCCGTCATGATGTTCTGGACGGTTTCCTTGCCAAGGAAGTGGTCGAGCCGATAAACCTGCTTTTCTGAAATCGTATTCAAAATCCGCGCATTCAGCGCCCGTGCAGAGGCGAGATCCGTCCCAAAGGGTTTTTCAATCGCAACCCGCCTGAACTCCGTGTCTGTTTCTTCGACCAACCCATGCTGGCCCAGTTTTTCGACGATCGTTCCGAAAAACTGAGGTGGGACAGCCAGATAAAAGGCTGCATTTCCAACCGCGGTGCCAGCAAGACGGCTGGCGATCTCGGCGTAGATTTCGTCCTTGGTAAAGTCTCCACTGATGTAGGAAATGCGCTGCTTCAGGCGAAGCCAGGCCTGATCCGCCGAAACCGGCTCCGCGCCGCCCAGCCCGGACAAAAAGCTGTCCAGCCTTTCCACCAGCATGGCATCGTCACCCGGTTCGATACCCACACCCAGTATGTGAAGGTCGTCACCGACCAATCCGCTGCGAGTGAGGTTGATGAGGGACGGGATGAGGAGGCGGCGGGTGAGATCGCCCGTAGCGCCGAAGATGACGAGGGCAACCGGAGGAGCAGGGGCAGCGTCCAAAATGATATCTCCACATTCGCGAAAGACTGAGACGTTCGGTTGATCAGGGCAAAGCTAAAGCATGTCGCGCTTCATTGTCCTCAATGAAACGATAACGGACATGCGACAAAACAAGAGCTAAAGCATGTCGCAGTGTATCCTATTCACAGAGACAGGCTTTAGTGCATGCTTCAGACCGGATTATGTCTGGTTCCAGCTTCGCACCACCGGTTCGTCAAGATTGTGTTCATATCCCAAGACACTGATGCTGGCGGTGTCCAGAATGAAGCAGGCGCCCGCGGCTGCGTCCAAGCCCAGCCACCGGGCACCCAAAACCCGCAGAAAATGCGAGCTCGAGAAGATGAGGACATTGCCGCCGATTGCTCTGATTTTTGCAACGGCTGCATCAGCTCTATCGCTGATATCCTGAACGCTTTCTCCGTCCGGGCAGCCGTGTCGAAAAACATTCCAGTCCGGCGTCTGCGTTTGTATCTCTTTTGTCGTCAGGCCTTCGTAACGACCGTAGTTCCACTCCGCGAGATTGCTCTCGATCTCGGCTCTCGCGCCGAAGCCCGCCAGATCACAGGTTTTCTGCGCGCGTTGCGACGGGCTGGAGAGAACGGCATCGAAAACGATCGCTGGTAAGCGCTTTCCCACAAGCCTTGCTGCGGCCTCTCCATTTGGAGTTAACGGAATATCGCTGCGCCCGGTATGGCGGCCCGAAAGCGTCCAGTCCGTTTCGCCGTGACGAACCAGAACGATCTGCGGGTATTTCGTGGTCATGTCGGCGCCCTCTCGATTGATGAAAACTGATCTCATCTCGACTTCGCTAGGTGTACTGACTTCACGCCGAAAATGCGTCCTTTATCTTCAAAGGTTCGCATCTGTATCTATCCATCATGCAGATGGTCGCATCCGATCCTTCGAGTGATGAACAGTTCAAGGGCCCAATCGCGTTGAGCGTCGTTCAGGACTACTGGCAGGTGTCCGCGATTTTTTTGAGTTCGACGGCAGGTTCCAGCATCGTGTCGGGAGCCTTGCCGACAAACCTGTAGGTTCCACGCCAGAGACCCTCTGCGGCTTTGGAAATCCGAAGCCTGTGGTCGCCATCCTTGCAGGATGCATCATAGGCCAGATCACCCATGTCGGTGAAATCCAGATCACATTTGCTCGCTTGCGCCTTGGGAAGAACCGGGTTCATGTGGGCCTTTGCGGCGGCTTCATTGTAGCAGATTTGAAAGACCTGCTCATCGTTCTTAAGCTCTGGTGTCGGAATGGGGGTGAAGAGACGCACCTGCCATAAACCCGTTGGAAGGCCGGTTTCCTGCGCCAGACCGGGTGTCGCCAGCAGGGAAAGAGCAAGGGGAACCGAAAGTCGGACGAGGGAGATTGTCTTCATCACTTGCATTCTCCCATCCGTTTGACAACGACATCGGTCGTAGGTTGCGGCATGTCCATATCGCCTTCGTAGGTCTCGTTGTAGGAAATCTGGCCGGTAAAACTCTCGCCATCCTTTTCGGGCTGGAGGTACATGCCCCATGACGCTCCGATGCCACCAAGGTCACACTCCGCGCGCATCTGCACGCCGCTGTCGTAAAAATGAACTTTATCAATCAGAACGCATTTCACGCCTTCAGGTTTTGGCATCAGTGGCAGAGTGTCGGCTGTCATGTCGTCCTTGACGCAGATATCCCTAGACGTTTCGACGACCTTCATCTCGGTCTCGGTCCGTTGCAGCGTTTTCCATGTGAAGCGCCAGAGACCACCCCATTCAGGCCGCTCCGTCGGGGCTTCAACGGCAGCGCCGTCCGAGCGAGCCTGAGGAGACGAGAGGTCCATGGTCTGGAGGGCCAGTCGTCTCGAAAACCAAGCGCCCAGAATGTTAAAATCGTTGAACGTGATGTGGTAGGGTTTCAGAACTTCATCCTGTTCTCCCAACGACGTGCCAGCCACCGACGCTTTCCGGGAGTAATAGACCTGGATTTCACGAAACGCCTCCTCCGGCATCGGCTCGCTTTGCGTCAGTGGTGCCTGATTGAGCACCGATTGCGCAACATCCTGACCGAACGCGGCATAGGTGCCTTGCGCATTTTCCGCAAAATAGGCACCAAAGATTTCCACCATGGCAAAGGTCGGATCAACCTTCATCCGCTGGCCAAACGCCGCGCTTGCGGCATCGAAGTTAGCCTTGTCGGTGCCGAATTTCTGGTAAATCGCTTCGTGGTTGCCATTGGGGTCGAGAAATATGGCGTAGGTTATGTGACCGTATTTTCTGAAATCGATCCCGTTGACGGGCTCCAGCATCTTGAGATCGAAGCCCTCACGCATGGTCGCAATCTTGGGCGGAGTTGCTGGCGAGGGTGTCTCGATCGGAGCAACGGCATCTTGAGACATCCCCGTGGCCGGAGCCGACATGGCCATGACGGCGGACAAGGCAGCAATACACAGGCGTGACACGGCGATATGTCCCTCTACAAATTATCGATATTTATAAACCCAGAGCTCCTATAAAAATCATTATGAGCTGAAAGACGCTTATGCAAGGTTGAACATATCGAAGGATAGCGTCTTCTTCGCTACCATCAGTGCAACCCGCCGACACCCAGCAGCCGTTCGACCGCAGCCTTGTCATCGGACAGTTGGATCGGCGTTCCCGTCCATGCCACGCGACCGCGCTCGAGGACGATGACGGTATCTGCAAAATCGAGCGCGCTTTGAATACGTTGCTCCACCAGAACGATCGTCATGTTTCCTGTCTTGGCCAATTCCGAAAAGACCACCATCAGCTCTTCGCAGATGACGGGTGCGAGGCCTTCGAGAGGTTCGTCGAGAAGAAGGACAGAGGGGCGACCGAGGATGGTGCGCGCGGTGGACAGCATCTGCTGCTCCCCACCGGACAACTGGCTACCCAGGTTTCGGCGTCGCTCTTTCAGACGCGGAAACATCGTGTAGGCTTCTTCCATCGCGCTTTTAGGGCGGGATTTAAGGCCAACGGACAGGTTTTCCTCCACCGACAGGCTTGGAAAGATGCACCGGGCCTGTGGCACGTAGCCGAGACCCGCATGTGCGCGTGCGGCACTGGCCATAGGCGTGACATCGACAGACCCGATATGGATCGTGCCGCCGTAGCGTTTCGTCTGTCCCGCAAGCGTCGACAGCAACGTTGTCTTGCCCATTCCATTGCGTCCCAGCAGAGCCAGCCGCCCGCCGGATGGAACGGAGAAGGAGATGTCTTCCAGAATCCGCGTCGGTCCGTAGCCGGCCGACAGTCCGGCGACATCAAGCGGCATGGCTTGCATTGGCGTAGCTCCCCAGATAGGCCTCGCGAACGCGGGCATCCTGTGTGACATCGGCAGGTGAGCCGTCGAAAATAATGGTGCCGGCAGCCAGTACGACCACGCGTTTCGCGAAGCGAAAAACGAGGTCCATATCGTGTTCGATCATCAGGACGGCAAGGTCTTGCGGTAGATCGGCAAGGGCCTGCTCGATGCGACCCGTGTCGCTTTGTGGAACGCCTGCTGCCGGCTCGTCGAGCAGGAGAACTTTCGGTTTGAGCGCCATGGCGACCGCCAGTTCCAGCAGCCGCTGTTGGCCGTAGGCAATCTCTCTGACGCTGCGATGCATGAGGTCCATCAGACCAAGCGTGTTCAGCAATGCATCGACTTCAGCCATGACATCGCGCATGCCGAGATAGCTTCCGAACATGCGTCCGGTTTTCCCCTGGCGCTGCAAAACCGCCAGAGCGATATGTTCGGCCGGGGTCATGTCCAGAAACAGGCGTGTGACCTGAAACGAACGAACGAGGCCGCGTTTGACGCGACCGTTGGCGTCGATTTTCGTCACCGTCTCTCCGTTGAGCCTGACATCCCCGGAATCGGGATGAAGGTTGCCGGTGACGAGGTTGACGAAGGTGGTCTTGCCGGCACCGTTTGGGCCGATGAGGGCAACCCTGTCTCCCGGTGCCATCGACAGCGAAACGTTGTTTGTCACCGAAAGCCCGCCAAACGATTTCTGAAGGTTGGCGACTTCAAACACAGCACTCATGGGCGCACCTGACGTTTGCGGGCAAGCCATGTCGCCGCCGTTCCGTATAGTCCCTTGGGGGCGAAAAAGACGACGACGATCAGCAGCGCGCCGACCATCGTCAACCAGTGGAAGGGGTTTGCGGCCGAAACATAGTCTTCAAACAGCATGAAAACGACCGTTCCCATCAAGGCGCCAAACAGCGAACCGGTGCCGCCGAGAACGACCATGACCAGCGCTTCGGCAGACATTGTAAACGACAGGCTATCGAGGCCCACGACCTGGGTGGTGATCGCATTCAACGCGCCGCCAATACCGGCAACAGCGCCCGAGATCACGAACATTTTGATGATGGCGGTTTTGGGTGATCCGCCCATGGCACGCACGCGCACAGGGTCTTCCTTGATGCCGCGGCACAGCATGCCGAATGGCGAGCGGACGATGAAGCGCAGTATGATGAACACGACCAGGAGAAGCGCCATGGAAAACGCATAGGCCGTGTGTCCATAGAGATCGAATTCGAACAGCCCGAAAATAGGGTCGGGCGATATGCCAGACAGGCCATCGCTGCCGCCGGTCCAACTGGATGCCTTGTTGGCAAATTCGTGGAACAGATGAATGAGTGCAATGGACAAAACAAGTTGCGGCAGCCCGTGTCCGCGCAGAAGGATGATGCCGCTCAAGAGCCCAGCCAGTGCGCCACCGCCGATACCGGCAAGCGTCATCAGCAACGGGTCGTTGACGCCGTAATGCGCCGAAACGATGCCCGCCGCATAAGCGCCGGATCCAAAGAGTGCGGCATGCCCCAGCGTGGCAACACCACAATATCCCGTGACCAGATCGAGCGATAAGACCAGAAGTGCGACTGCAATGATGCGTGTGAGCAGAGCGAGATTATCGGGAAAGAGGACATAGCCGATAACGGCGAAGACGATGATCGCGGCGATGCCGCCCACGTCCCTTAGGATCGAGCGGCGCAGCCTTGCGGCCCCTTGTTGTTTTGGGTTGGTGAGTGTCACCATCTCAACGTGCCCTCCCGGCAAAACCGCGCGGAAAGACGCAGATGATCGCGACGACGGCGAGATAGAAGAAGAACTCGCCGAATTCAGGCATGAGGTAGCGTCCGGTCGTGTCGATACTGCCCAGCACGAGGCAGGCAATCAAGGCGCCTGAAATTGAGCCTGCGCCGCCCACCGAGACGACCACGAGGAACGTGACCATATAGCGCAGAGCATAATAAGGCTCCACAGGGAGAAGTTCGGCACCGACCACGCCACCCATCGCGGCAAGGCCGACGGCGACAGCAAAACTCAAGGCGTAGATGATCTCGGTTCGAACGCCAAGAGCCGCAGCCATGGACGCATTATCCACGGAGGCTCGCAATTTGACACCGAAGCTCGTTCGCTCGATGGCAAACCAGAGGCCTATGGCGACAGCAAGCCCGCAGGCGATGGCAAAAAGCCTGTGTATGGGAATGGTGCGAAAGCCCAAATCTGCCGATCCCTGCAAGGCTGGGGGCAGCGGGATGGTTTTCAATGTCGGCCCGAAAACATAATTGGCGATCCCGATGATGCAGAAGGTGATGCCAATCGTCATCAGAACCTGGGTCAGTTCCGGCGCGCCATAAATACGACGATAGAGAAAGCGCTCGATGGGAAGTGCAATGATGATCGTACCGATGATAGCGGCAAGAACGCCGATCCCATATCCGAGCCCAAGGTCGCGCACCGCATAGGACGCGATATAACCGCCAATCATCGCAAAGGCGCCATGCGCCAGATTGACGACACGCATCAGACCCATGGTGACGGACAGGCCGATGGAAATGACGAACAAGACCATGCTGTAGGCGAGCGCATCGACGGCGATACTGAAAACTGTCTGCATGAGGTGATCCCGATGCGCTACGGACGAGTGGGAGGCCACGGACCTTGCTTTTCTGGTCCGTGGTCTGCCGAGGGGTTAGGCCATGGTGCGACCGCTACTTGGCGGCGGAAAGGCCGGGATCTCCCTGCTTCTCAAAGGTCTGAATTTCCTTGTTGAAATAGGTCCCGTCCTGCGCCTTGGTGACCTCGCGCAGATAGATGTTTTGCGTGATGTGGCGGCTTTCCTGGTCTATTGAGACCGGTCCGCGTGGGCTGACCCACGATAACCCCTTTACGGCCTCGACGGCTTTTGCAGCGTCCTGCTTGCCGCCGGTCGCCTCGATCATCTTGTAGATCACGTGCATGCCATCATAGGCGCCCACAGAAGGAAACGAAAGCTCCGCCTTGTTGCCAATGGCCTTGGACGCTGCTTCGACGAAAGCCTTGTTTTCGGGAGAATCATGCGAAACGGCATAGTGGAACGTCGTCTGTATCCCGAGCGCTGCTTCTCCGAGCGCCGGCAGGTCGGATTCCTGCGTCAGGTCACCGGGGGCAAAGAACTTGATTCCACCGGATTTCAGTCCGTTTTCGTTATAGGCCTTCACGAAGCCGAGGGTCGTGGGGCCTGACGGCAGAAAGGCGAAAACGCCCTGAGCGCCAGAATCCTTGATGCGCTGCATGATGGGGCTGAAGTCGTTGGTGGAAAGCGGCATGCGGATCGCCTCTACGACCTGCCCACCCTCCTTTTCGAACGCCGCCTTGAACGCGTTCTCGGCATCCACGCCGGGACCATAGTCGCTGACGACCGAGATGGCTTTCGTGACACCAGCGTCATGCGCGACTTTTGCGATTGGCGTCGAGGTCTGCCACGTAGTGAACGACGTGCGAACGACAAGCGGACTTTTGGTGACGATGGCCGATGTTGCCGCGTTCATGATGACGAGCGGCGTATTCGCCTGCTTCAAGATAGGCGTGACAGCCATGGCATCAGGGGTGAAATAGAAGCCGGCGAGATATTGCACCTTTTCTTTGACAACGAGTTCCTGCGCGAGCGCCTTGGACTGCGCAGGATCTGCCGCGGGCAGATCGCGATAGATGATCTCGACGGTGTTGTCTCCGACCTTGTTGCCGTTGGTCGCGATATAGGCGTCTATTCCGGCCTTGAAATTCTTGCCCTGCAAAGCGAACGGCCCGGAAAACGGCCCGACGACACCGACCTTGATGGTATCGGCATAAGCCGCGCTGCTCATGGTGATTGCCGCTAGCGCGGCTAGAACGAACCGTTTCATAAATCCTCCCAGATCAATGGCGCACTCCCGCACCAGGGCGACAGGTAGCCGCGACCGTAACGATCATAGGCAGGGCAAAACGGTAATGTAAAATGAATAAATCAGGCCTGACGCATATACCCCAAGTTATGCATGGCTCAGTTTTTCGTCTTACACCTTGGTCCCGAAGTTTTCGAATGTGCCACTGTCGATGAAGGTTTCGAGCATCTCTCTATAAGGTGCGATGTCGATCTTGTTCGCCACGAGCCAATCGGGATTGTAATAGGTCGCGGCATACCGGTCGCCACTATCGCAGATCAGTGACACCAATGATCCCTGCTTGCCGTCCTTCATCATTGCTGCCGCGATCCAGCATAGGCCGAAGAAGTTGGTGCCGCTGGAACCCCCGACGCGCCGGAACAGACGTTCCGACAAAACGTGCATCGCAGCGATGGAGGCCGCATCCGGTACCTTGATCATGTGATCGATAACACCTGGAATGAACGAGGGCTCGACGCGTGGACGCCCTATGCCTTCGATGCGGGAAGGGGTCGAACAGGTCACATGGCTGTCGCCGGACATATAGGACGCATAGAATGCCGAATGTTCAACATCGACAACGCACAGCCGCGTGGACAGATTACGGTAGCGGATATAGCGACCGATGGTCGCTGAGGTGCCACCTGTTCCCGCGCTCATGACCACCCATTCGGGCTCCGGGTGTTCTTCGCTTCTCATCTGCTCGAATATGGAATCGGCAATGTTGTTGTTGCCGCGCCAGTCCGTTGCGCGTTCGGCATAGGTGAACTGATCGAGATAATGACCACCGGTTTCGGCTGCCAATCGTTCGGCGACGGTGTAGACCTCTGAAGGTCGGTCAACGAAATGACAGGTGCCGCCAAAGCGCTCGATGGCCTCAACCTTCTGGCGGCTGGTGGAATGCGGCATCACGGCGATGAACGGCAGATCGAGAAGATGCGCGAAATAGGCTTCGCTGACCGCAGTCGATCCCGAAGATGCCTCGACCAGCGTGGTGCCTTGGGCAATCTTGCCGTTGCAAATGCCGTAGAGAAACAGCGAACGCGCCAGTCGATGCTTGAGACTGCCGGTCGGGTGGGTCGATTCGTCCTTGAGGTAGATCGAAATACCCTTCAAGCCCTTGAAGACCGGCTTGACCAGATGCGTATCGGCCGAGCGGCGACCATCCCCCTGAAGGATGCCGATTGCGCGGCGCGCCCATTCGCGATCCTCGCAAGCCGGCAAGGGTGTGACGGGTGGTGTGGACAGGCAATCGGTCATCACGCCCATGATGTTGGTCGCTCCTTTGGAGACCGCAAACGCAGAGCGCATCCCCTGCCACTTGCTCGATTGCTCGCCATCACGATGATTGCTTCCCCCAAAAGATGCTGTGTTTTACGACGTTCGTGCCTATCCCGGAATACAGCGGTCGCCAAGCATAAAAGTTCTGGATTGCACCAAGTTCGGTCTGATACAGGAAGACGCAAGCAAGGCAGACGCGTCAAGGTGTTCGGATGCTTTTGGATATGCAGCGACGAAAGGCTGGCGCGTGATTATCTGTTTTGACATCGGCGGAACGGCCATCAAGGGTGCAGGGGCTTGGGCTGTGAATGATATCAGGCCGTTACCACGCCAGCAGACGCCCGTTCATGATTTCGATGCCTTCGTCGGTGTTTTGAAAACGGCGATTTCGGATATCGGCGCAGTGCCGGATTGCGTTTCTTTTTCTATTACAGGCGTCATCGATCCCGATACGGACAAGGCCATTATCGCCAACATTCCGTGCGCGCATGGCAGGCTGCTGAAGTCGGATCTCGAAGCGGCGCTCGGTCTTCCCGTTTTGCTGGCAAATGATGCGGATTGCTGCGTTCTGGCAGAATACGGTGTCGGGGCAGCGCGGGGTCATCACGTCGTCTTCGGTGCCATCCTCGGGACCGGTGTCGGTGGTGGTCTCGTCATCGATGGAAAGCTGATCAACAGCACGGGTGGCTTTGCCGGTGAATGGGGCCACGGGCCGGTGGCCGCCACGCGCGCAGGAAACCCACCGCTCGATCTTCCTCGCTTTGCCTGCGGCTGCGGACTGGAGGGTTGCCTGGATGCCGTTTGCAGCGCGCGTGGCATGGAAAAACTCCACAAGCATATTTCTGGAAAAGCACTGACTGCGGAGGAGATCATCGGCGACTGGCAAACCGGTGATGCGGATGCCGTCCGCACGATCGATGTCTATATCGACATGCTGTCCGGCCCGCTGGCAATGGTTGTCAATGTCACAGGCGCGACCGTCGTCCCGGTTGGTGGAGGGCTTTCCAAATCGGCGGCATTGATCGAAGCCATCGATCAGGCTGTTCGCCTCCGCATTCTGCGGCGTTTCGCCCGCCCACTCGTGGTGCAGGCGCAATGCATGGTAGAGCCCGGCCTCGTCGGTGCCGCCGTCCTTGGCTTTGATTTTCTGGCGAATCGGAGGATCTCGTGACAGGAGCACGTCCTGCCAGGAGATCGTTTTCGGGTCTTCTTTACATGCGCGCCGCCCAGTTTGCACCACGGTTGAAGATGGTTCTCATTTCGGGCACAGAAAACTCCTTTGCCTGATGCCCAAGGGCCGAGAAGAACACGCGGCCCTTTCCGTAATTTCGCTTCCAGACCACGGGCATGACGACGCCATCGATCCACCATGCGTGATCGCCCGTAAACGTGGTGGTGGCCAACACTTCGTTGGACGGATCCACATGCATGTAATATTGTTCCGAGGTGTAGGGGAAATCAGAAATTCCCTGCATCAGCGGATCATCGGAACGTGTGATGTTGACGCGGTAGTCGATGATATCGCCCGGGTGAGCCACCCATTGTCCGCCGATCATGAACTGATACTCGACGCATTCGCGAAAGCTGTCGCCCGCCTGACCGTGAAAACCGGCAAGCCCCACACCGTTTTCGACAGCTTTCGCCAGGTTCTTGATCTCTTCCTTCTCTATTTTCGACATGGTGATGATGGGCACCACGAGGCTCAGCTTGTGGACCGACGGATCGGCAAAGGCTTCCGTCGAGCTTTCAACGCGAACCGTGAAACCATCCGCTTCCAGCATGGTCTTGATGACATCGGCGCATTGCTCCGGTTCGTGTCCGCTCCAGCCACCCCAGACGATCAGTGCTTCCGGCATATCTTTCCTCCTCAGAATTTTAACGTCCAAGCTGGCCATCGACCAGCGATTGTGCCAGCGGAGCGGGACGCTCCACCTTGGTTGTGATGGATATTGTCGTGCCGGTGTCGGATGCTGTCTGGAAAGCCTCCATCACCTCCAGCACGTGCAACGCCAGATCACCGTTTGCCCGGTGCGGACGGTTCTGTCTGATGGCGTAGGCCATATCGGCGACACCGATGGAACGATAGTTGCCGTCACTATAGGGTGCGGTCAGTGCCTGCGGCTCAAAATCCCCGCCCTTGCGCAAAAGCTCGATTTCACCACCGAAATAGTTCGGGTCCGGCACGATCATTGTGCCTTCCGTGCCGTAGATTTCCAGCGGGACGTGTTTGTGTCCAGCGACATCGAAGCTCATGCCAATCTGAACGACTGCGCCGTTTTCGAATGCCATCATGCCAGACACGTGGGTTGCGACATGAACCGGTATCGTTTCACCCTTCTTGGGTTCGCTGGTGATGAGCCGCTCGTTGCGAGGAGAGAAGGCAAAGCCTGCCACCTTTGCAATTGGCCCCAGCAGGTTGACGAGATCAGTGATGTAGTAAGGCCCCATGTCCAGCATCGGCCCTCCACCAACCTCGTAATAGAAGCCGGGGTTGGGGTGCCAGCGCTCATGACCGGGACACATGAAAGTGGCTGTGCCGCCAACGGGGATGCCAAGAACACCCTGATCGATGAGCGTGCGTGCCGTCTGGTGGCCACCGCCGAGAAAAGTGTCCGGTGCCGATCCGACACGCAGGCCCTTGGCTTTCGCAGCATCCACGAGCGTTTTGCCTTCGGCGAAATTGATACCCAACGGCTTTTCCGAATAGGTGTGTTTGCCAGCGTTCAATGCGCGCAAACCCACCTCGACATGCGCCTTGGGAATGGTGAGATTGACGATGATCTCCATTTCGGGATCATCCAGCAAATCCTCGATTGATCTTGCTGCGAGACCGAATTCACCGGCCCGCGTCCTGGCGGCCTCAGGGTTCATATCCGCAAGCCCCCGGATGTCGAGAATGGGGAAAGATACCATGGCTTTGAGATAGGCGCTGGAGATGTTTCCGCAGCCAATGATGCCGATACCGACCGTCTTCATATGATTTCCTCCCGTAAATCAAATTGCGAACGCATTGCCTTGTACCAATCTGTAACGTTAAAGTAAGCTCAAAATCCAGGGATTCGTATGTCATCAGGAAATTAAAGGAATTTATCCCGCTTAAAGCCGAACGCCTTGCTCAGGTCGTGAGGTTGTTTCACTGATAGACGGTCATCGCGTCATCGCGCGTAAAAGCACACAGAAGAAGGCCATTTTCGGCTACAGGAATGCGATAATGTTTTCACACGACAGGACTGATTTCGGACCAGATTTTTTGTTTGGCATTGCCATGGCGGCGCACCAGATCGAGGGCGGGCAGACGGACGGGAGAGGCTCTTCCATCTGGGATACTTTCGCTGCCACGCCGGGGAATACGAAGAACGCGGATACGGGACAGATTGCCTGCGACCACTACAACCGCTGGCCTGAAGATCTTGATCTCATCAGGGATGCGGGCTTTGATGCCTACCGGTTTTCCTTCGCATGGCCAAGGCTCATTCCCGAGGGGACCGGTGCGCGCAACCAGGCGGGGTTTGATTTCTATGACCGCCTGATCGATGGCATGCTGGAGCGTGGCATCAAGCCCCTCGCGACACTTTACCATTGGGATTTGCCAAGTGCATTGCAGGATCGTGGCGGCTGGATGAACCGCGATACGGCCTATGCTTTCGCCGACTATGCCGGAGAAGCGGCGCGCCATTTCGGTGACCGGTTGGAAAGTATTGCAACGTTCAATGAGCCATGGTGCGTGACCGTGCTCAGTCATTTCATGGGCATGCACGCGCCGGGCTACCGCGATGTCAGAGCGACCGCGCGCGCCATGCATCACGTGCTGCTCGCCCATGGACTCGGGATCACCGCAATGCGGGACGCGCGTGTGAAGGCAAAGCTCGGCATCGTCGTGAATATGGAAAAGACAGAACCGGCCAGCCAGAACGCAGAGGATGTGGAAGCGGCAGCACTCGGCGACGACATTTTCAATCGCTTCTTTCTGGATGGCGTCATCAAAGGGACATATCCGCAGCGTGTCGTGAAAATCCTGGAGCCCTATCTGCCTGCCGGATGGCAGGACGACATGGCGACGTTGAGCCCTCCCGTCGACTGGATTGGCATCAACTACTACACCCGTTCGCTTTATAAATATGATGAAAGCGTGCCTGTTTTCCCCTTTACCCAATCACGCGGTGATCTGGAGAAGAGCAATATCGGCTGGGAAATCTATCCGCAGGCCCTGACAGAGTTTCTGGTGCGGGCGTCGAAAGACTATCCGGGACTGCCGATCTATGTCACTGAAAACGGCATGTCTGAAACCGATGAAGCAAAGCGGATCGATTTCTTTGACAAACACTTTGCCGCAATCATCGAAGCCCAACACCAAGGTGCCGATATCAGGGGCTACATCGCATGGACCTTGATCGACAATTTCGAATGGGCTGAAGGCTATGGCCCGAAATTCGGCATTGTCGGAATGGACGCAGCCACCCGGGACCGCAAGCCCAAAGATAGCTACCACGCTTTTCGGCAGATGCTGACGAAGGGTTGATCGTTCTTGCACATCCAGCCAGCCCGCTTCAGTGGGTGGCTGGATGTTGAGCGTACAGGCGTGCCGTCAGAAGCGCATGCCCGGCACGGCGAGAGGATTGTCCGTCACCGCCTGTCGAT
The DNA here is from genome assembly GCF_014196515.1 of Rhizobium skierniewicense. Classification (GTDB taxonomy): domain Bacteria; phylum Pseudomonadota; class Alphaproteobacteria; order Rhizobiales; family Rhizobiaceae; genus Agrobacterium; species Agrobacterium skierniewicense. The sequence goes on from NZ_JACIDV010000003.1 coordinate 324,301, forward strand.
CCGGCGTGTCGATCTTGGCGGCGCCCGTAAAGGCTCCGAACAGGTCTTTCACGAAAGCCTCGGGCAAATCCTTTGTGATGAGCACCATACGGGTCCGCTTGTCGGATGGGTCAGGCCAGGCAGCCAGCCGTTGTGGCGCATGAAAGATCGACTGGACCCCATGTAGCACGAGGGGACGGTCAAGATTATCCGACAGTTGAACGATGGCCTTCATGCGCAAAAGCTTCTCCCCATGCGCAGACCGGAGAAGATCGACGAACATTTCAAGCGCGATCGGGTCGATTGGTCCGTCGTGGACAATCGAAAATGAGCGGATCGATGCGTTGTGTCGATTAACGTCGTGGTGGTGGTGATGTCCGGCGTGATCATTGTGATCATCGTGATGGTCGTGATCGTGTTCCGCCTCCTCACCCAGCCAGCGGCTGACATCTCCCACTTTTGCCGCCGCGTCATAAAGGCCGTTTTCCAGAAGTGCGACTGCAGACCAGTCCTGACGATCACCATTCTCGATGGGTGCGCGTGGATTGAGCGTTTTGATGTGGGTGATGAGGGCGGCGACGTGTGCTTCATCCGTCATCGTCTGCTTTGTGACGATGAGCCGATCTGCAACGGCAATCTGCTTGCGCGCTTCCTCATGCTGGTCGAGCGTTGAGGCTCCGTTGACGGCATCGACGACTGTCACGACACCATTGAGCGAGACGTTCTGCGCGATCACAGGATTGCCGATGATGGACTGCATCACCGGAGCTGGGTCTGCAAGGCCTGTGGTTTCGATGACGATCCGATTGACCGGCTTCAATTTACCGGTCTGGATGCCGTCCATCAACTCCGCAAGCGTATCCACCAGTTCACCGCGCACCGTGCAGCACAGGCAGCCTTCTGCAAGCTCGATGATGCCATCACCGGACCGTTCCACCAGAAGGTGATCGATGCTGACATCGCCGAACTCATTGATGATGATGGCGGCATCCTGCATTGCAGGGTCTTTGAGAAGCTGATTGAGCAGCGTTGATTTTCCCGCACCGAGAAAACCCGTGATGATGGAGACTGGAATGCGATCGAGTGCCATAGACGACCTGTAGCGTTAGAACATTACATTTGACGCCACGTCTTATAACAAGAAATACCGTATGCGATAGCGTCGATCTACAAAAGGACAAACGGCCCATTGCAGGGAATGAACCGTTTCAAAAAAGGCGTCAGAATGTAGGGCGGGGGATCGGGATCGGCACATTCGCCGTGTTATCCTTGGCGGTCGTGTTGGCCGCTAGCGTCTCGCTGCCGGGGATCAGTCCCGCATAGGAATAGACAGGTGGGCGCGTCATTTCCTGAACGAATGGCGACTTGATGATCATTCGTCCGGCGTCGTCGCGACTTTCGCTGCGCACTTTTGCAGCTTTCGGATTGCAGATATCGGCACTGACGTCATTGACGAATTGCGTTTCACCGTAGGGCGCAAGTGATGCGATGGATACGCCCTGGCTGGTTGGTGCCGTCAGCCCCATTTGCAGGAGGTCCGCTGATTGGTCGGTGCGGCCCGCAAGACTATCGGCGCCGAGAACAACGCTGATGACCTGCCTGCCATTGCGTGTGGCAGAAGATACCTGATTGAAGCCGGATGCGCAGATGAAGCCGGTCTTCATGCCGTCGGCACCCTCGAAGCGACCGACGAGCATATTGTAATTGGCGTAATTTTTCTTGCCGGTGCTGACGCCTTCCAGCGCGAAATATCCCGCATATTCTGGAAACTCACGCTTCAAAATGAGGGCGAGAACGGCGAGATCACGCGCGGTTGTGTATTGCCCTTTGCCCGGCAGACCGTTCGGGTTGACGTAGTGCGTGGAGGACATGCCGAGGCGAGCAGCCTGCGCATTCATCTGCGCCACAAAATTTTCTGTGGTGCCGCCAACCGTTTCGGCAATCGCGACGGCCACGTCGTTGGCGGATTTGATCAGCAACAGTTTCAACGCGCTATCCAGCGTCAGCTTGGAGCCCGGTTTGAAGTACATCTTGCTGGCCGGCTGATCGGCGGCTTTCTTGCTCATCACCACTTCTGTGGTGGGGCTCAGCTTGCCGGATTTCATGGCGCTAAAGGCGATATAGGCCGTCATAAGTTTCGTGAGGGATGCGGGATACCATTTGCGGAAGGCTTCCTGATGCGAAATGACCTTGCCAGTGCGCACATCAATCACCATTTTGGGATTGGCATGGGCAACCGATGCCAAAGCCAGAACACTGGCGGAGATCGCGGCAAAGGTTTTCACAAGCCGCCCTGCGGCACGGTTTGGTCTGGATTTTTCTTGCAAGGCGTATCCTCGAATTCCCGTCTTTGTTCCGGGATTTGCAATATTCACCATATATGTCCTTGCAATGGCAAAGTACATTGATTGCGTCAATTATGCGGCGCAATATTCGCAGCGAACGTGTGTTTTGCAGATGTCGAGAATGGGAAATCGGGAATAACAGTATGCCAGTTTTGAACAGAGCCGCCGAATTGCAAGCAGAAGCAAGCGAGTGGCGACGCAGTCTCCATGAAAATCCTGAACTCCTTTACGACGTTCACGAAACCGCCGCGTTCATTGCAGGCAAGCTCGAATCTTTCGGTGTTGACGAGATCGTGACAGGTATTGGCCGCACCGGCGTGGTCGGTATCATCCATGGTCGGCATGGACAGGGGCGCACTGTCGGGCTCAGATCCGATATGGACGCTTTGCCGATCATGGAAGAGACCGGCAAGCCCTGGACGTCGAAGGCACCCGGCAAGATGCATGCCTGTGGTCACGATGGCCATATGGCCATGCTGTTGGGTGCGGCAAAACATCTGGCGGAAACACGCAATTTCACAGGCTCGGTCGCTGTGATCTTCCAGCCAGCGGAGGAGGGTGGCGCTGGTGCGCTTGCCATGGTCGAAGATGGCCTGATGACGCGCTTCAAGATCGATGAAGTCTACGGCATGCACAATATGCCGGGTATACCTCTGGGATCATTTGCCATCCGCAAGGGTGGGATCATGGCAGCGCCGGACAAGTTCTCCATTATTGTCAAAGGTCGTGGTGGCCATGCGGCTCAGCCGCATCGTACGACAGACCCGATCTCAATCGGGGCGCAGATCGTGACCAATCTCCAGCTGATTGCGTCGCGCAACACCGATCCCATCCGCTCGATCGTCGTGTCAGTTACGCGTTTTCAGGCGGGTTCCAGCCATAACATCATTCCCAACGAGGCGGTGATCGCAGGCACGGTCCGCACGCTGGATGAGGGCGTGCGCGACGTGGCACAGGAACGCATCAAGCAGATTGCTGAGGGCATTGCGACAGCCAACGATGCTGAGGCGGAAGTGGTTTACGAGCGGCATTGTCCCGTGACGGTCAACCATGCCGCTGAAACCGAGCACGCTATCCGCATCGCCCGCGATATCGTCGGCGACAAGAATGTCGATCCCGATGTGGACCCATCCATGGCGGGAGAGGATTTTTCCTACATGCTCAACGAACGCCCCGGGGCCTTTATATTTCTCGGCAATGGGGAGAGTGCCGGGCTGCACAATCCGGGCTACGACTTCAACGATGAGGCGATCGCCTATGGTGTGTCCTACTGGGTGAAGCTTGCCGAGCAGCGACTGGCTGGCTGAAAGGCTTGAGAGTGTGAACGACCGCGATCTTTGCGCGCGGTCGTTCCCCATCTTTGCGTTAGAACGTTTCCATTTAACAAGGAAACGCTCTAAATGCGCGAACCAGCGGCATCGAAAAGATGGAAATGGGCTGGATCCGCCGTGATCGTCACAGTCTGGCCGATTTCCATTGCCGATCGACCGGGAACGCGAAAGACGATGCTACCGCCATCCGACATTTCGCCGTGAACATAGCTCTCCGCACCGACCAGTTCTACCGCCGCGACTTGAACTGGCAGCTTGAATGCGGCGTTGGAATCCGTGTCCGCAATAATGAGGTTTTCCGGGCGAACCCCGATTGTCACCGCATTGGAGGGAATGCTTCCATTTTCAGGGACGTTCCAGACGGAGCCGTTGAGTGGCAGCAGGTTCATCGACGGAGAACCGATGAAGGTGGCGACGAAACTCGTCGCTGGCTTTTCGTAAAGTTCGATAGGCGTGCCAACCTGCTCGATACGTCCCGCATTCAGGACCACGAGGCGATCCGCAAGCGTCATCGCTTCCATCTGGTCGTGGGTCACATAGATGCTGGTCGTGGCGAGAGAGCGTTGCAACCGCCGGATTTCGACACGCATCTGCACGCGCAGCTTTGCGTCGAGATTGGACAGGGGCTCATCGAACAGGAACGCAGACGGTTTGCGCACGATAGCACGGCCCATGGCAACGCGTTGACGCTGGCCACCTGACAGTTGGCGCGGCTTGCGCTCCAGATATTGTTCGATTTCCAGAGCTTTTGCCGCATCCGTTATCCGGCGGTCGATTTCGTCCATCGGTGTGTTGCGGTTCTTCAGGCCGTAAGCGAGGTTCTGGCGCACCGTCATGTGCGGGTAAAGCGCATAGTTCTGGAAAACCATGGCAATGTCGCGCTCGGCAGGTTCGAGATCGTTGACGCGCTTGCCCGCGATGTCGATGCTGCCGGAGCTGATGCTCTCCAACCCGGCAACCATGCGCAGAAGCGTCGACTTTCCACACCCCGACGGTCCGACCAGCACGATCATTTCACCGTCCTGAATGTCCAGCGAGACGCCCTTGATCGCCTCGATGTTGCCGCCATAGAGTTTGCGGACGTCCTTGAGTTCGATTGTCGCCATTACTTTTCAGTCTCCACCAAGCCTTTGACAAACCAGCGCTGCATGAAGACGACGACAAGAACGGGAGGGATGATCGCCAGGATCGCTGTCACCATCACGTAATTCCACGGTGTCGAAGCATCGGTGAAATCCACCATGCGGCGCAGGCCAATTATGATTGTGTTCATTTCGGCGCGATCCGTTACCAGCAACGGCCACAAATATTGCGTCCAGCCATAGATGAAGAGGATCACGAAAAGGGCGGCGATATTCGTTGTCGAAAGCGGCAGCAGAATATCGCGCATAAAGCGGAACGGCCCCGCATTGTCGATGCGCGCCGCCTCAACCAGTTCGCCGGGTATCGTCAGGAAGAACTGGCGAAACAGGAATGTTGCTGTCGCAGACGCCATCAAGGGAAGTGTCAGGCCCGCATAGGTGTTCAACAGGCCGAGGTCTACGATCACCTTGTAGGTTGGCAAAATGCGGACTTCCACCGGCAACATCAGCGTCACGAAAATCATCCAGAAGAACCCCATGCGGAAGGGGAACCGGAAGAAGACGATGGCAAACGCCGAGAGGAACGAGATGACGATCTTGCCTATGGCAATCGCGACCGCCACGACGAAGCTGTTGAACAAAAGCCGCTCGAGACTGACGCCCACGACACGTTCCACACCGCCGGAAATCGCCTCGTGGTAATTTTCTACCAGATGGCCTGCTGGCAGCAGCGACATGGGCGGACGCAGGATGTCCGTCGATGTCGCCGAAGACGCGATGAATGTGTAGTAGATCGGAAATGCCACGATGATGATGCCAATAACCAGCATCAGATGGGCCATGAACGTTGCGATGGGACGGTTCTGGATCATGATGCTTTCCTCAACCGTAATGCACGCGCCGCTCGACGAAGCGGAACTGGAATGCCGTGAGCGCAATGACGATGACCATCAGGACCACCGATTGAGCGGCGGATGAGCCGAGGTTGAGATTGACGAAGCCGTCATTGTACACCTTGTAGACCAGCGTTTCCGTGGCCTTGGCCGGGCCGCCGCCGGTGACGGAGTGAATGATGCCGAATGTATCGAAGAAGGCGTAGACGGTGTTGACGACCAACAGGAAGAAGGTGGTCGGTGCCAGAAGCGGGAATATGATCGTCCAGAAACGCCGGGCTCCCCGTGCACCATCGATTGCTGCGGCTTCCAGCAGGGACTTGGGTATGGCCTGAAGACCCGCAACAAAAAACAGGAAATTGTAGCTGATCTGCTTCCAGGCAGCAGCAGCGACAACCAGCGTCATGGCCTGATTGCCATCCAGCAGAGGATCCCAGGCGATGCCATTGCGGCGCAGAAGATAGGCGAGCGTGCCCATGGCCGGGTTGAACATGAACAGCCACAGCATACCGGCCACGGCGGGCGCGACGGCGTAGGGGATGATCATCATCGTGCGATAGAAGCCCTTGCCGCGCACCACCAGATCGGCAGCCGTTGCCAGCAGAAGGGCAGCCGCCATCGAAAGCAGCGCCGTTGCGATGCTGAAAACGACGGTGACCTGAAGCGCATGCAAGTAGTTGGGGTCGGACAGAATGGCTGAAAAGTTTGCAAAGCCGACGAAGGTACTCTGAAGGCCGAACGGATCCTCCCGCATCGCGGACTGGTAGAGCGCCTGGCTCGCCGGCCAGAAAAAGAACACGACTGTCAATACGATCTGTGGAGCAACCAGAAAGTACGGAAGAATTTTGTTTGGAAAGACGACGCTTTGCAAAAGCGGGCTCCTTTGGAGTGTCGGGCAGATGGTTTTGTAGACTATGGAACGTTTGGAACGGCGCGGAATATGTGTTCTGCGCCGTTCTCTTGTTCCCCAGTCACCGTTCTAAAACGGGCCAGAAACAAAATTTATCTGCCGATTGCCTGCTGGATGGCTGCGTTGCCGCGTTCGACCGCCTTGTCGAGGGCGGCTTTTGCATCCTGCTTGCCAGCGAGCATCGTTTCGAACTCTTCATTCATGATGTCGCGAACCTGCGGGAGATTGACCAGACGTACACCCTTGGAGTTTTCTGTCGGAGGCTTGCCCATCATCTGCAGCAGAGGCGTTTCGCGCGCTGGATTCTTTTCATAGAAGCCAGACTTCTTGGTGTCCTCATAGGCCGCAAGCGTTACCGGCATATAGCCGGACACCTGATGCAGACGCGACTGAATTTTGGTCTGGGACAGGAAGTGGAAGAATTCTGCGGTGCCCTTGTATTCGTCATCGGACTTGCCGCCGAAGACCCAGAGGCTGGCGCCACCAGGGATAGTGTTTTGCGGGCGACCGTCACCCTCGTCATAGGGCAACTGGCCGATGCCGTAATTCATGCCGCTCTTGACGATATCGCCAAGGCCTCCGGAAGACTCGGTCAGGATGCCGCATTCGCTGGACGTGAAAAGCTGCTTGGCCTCGGATGTGCGACCGCCGTAACGGAACGTGCCGTCCTTGGCGAGATCGGCAATCGCTTGAAAATGCTTGACGAAAGGCTCTGAGTTGAAGGCCAGCTTCACGTCGGTGCCGGCAAGGCCGTTTTCATTGCTGCCGTAGGAAAGGTTGTTCCATGCCGCAAAGTTTTCGGTCTGAATCCATGTCAGCCATGTGGATGTGAAGCCGCAAGGAGCAGCGCCGCTCGACTTGATCTTCTTGGCGGCATCGAAAACCTCTGCCCAGGTCTTGGGTGGATTTTCAGCATCCAGTCCGGCCTTCTTGAAGGTGTCCTTGTTGTAGTACATGATCGGAGAGGAGGAATTGTAAGGGAACGACAGCATCGTGCCGTCCGGCTTTGAATAATAAGAAACGATGCCGGGCAGATAGTCGGCTTTATTGAATTTGAAACCGCCCTTTTCCAAGACATCGGCCACCGGCACGATGGCGCCCTGCGCACCCATCATCACACCACTGCCCGCATCGAAAACCTGAATGATGGCTGGCGGTTGCTTGGCACGGAACGCCGCGATGCCTGCATTGAGCGTTTCAGGGTAGGTGCCTTTGAAGACAGGCAGGATCTTGTAGTTGGATTGGCTTTCGTTGAATTCTTTTGAAAGCTGCTCGACAACTTCGTTGTTTGCACCCGTCATGGCGTGCCACCATTGGATTTCCGTCGCGGCGAGCGCGCTGGACGCCATCAAAAGAGCAGTTGCAGCTGTAGTCACTGATGTGAGAACGACTTTCATGGAATTTCCTCCCTACCATGAACTCATTTTATAGCGATTGAGAATCGCCTTTAGCATTTCTTGCTCACTTACGTCGCTCGTAGCAACCTCTTTTTGCGCAAGAGGGCCGAGATGCTCGTTAGTCTGCTAATATAATGAGGAAACCGGCTGATAGCAGGCGAATAGAGAATTGTGTCGGTTAAATCACGCCCCATGCACGAAAGCGCCCGCGTCCGGTCATTTCCCGCAGCTCGAGTTGGTTGGCGAGACCCACGGCCCCTTGAGGTGTCGTTCCCAAGGCTTTCACAATCATGGCCGTGGAAACAACCGGTCTGGCTAATACCAGCGCGATCAATTCCGGCAGGCGTGAGTTTGACCGACGACCGGTCAGTCTGCGGTCCATCCGGCTCTTGGCATTCAGCAGACGATCGTGCTCTCTCAAACCGATGTTGGCTGCTTCCTCCATACTCTCCAGGAATGCCCGGATCCGGTCGCGTTGGTTAGGCGCATTTCGTCGCTCACGCGGAACTGCGCGCAGGCCGGTGTTGAGCGGAGCCAGATGGGAAACCGTGAGCCCTTCCGCGCGCAGCAATGCCGCTGCCAGTTGGCGTCCCATCCACGGACTTCGCTTGAGGACTTCGAGCTTGTTCCATGCGTCGAGTGCGATCGCTGCGCGTAGCACCGGCGGCAACCCCTCGGTTGCTGTCAACGCCTGTTTCCATTCGCTCAACCGCTCGTCCTCGTCCCAATCGAGGTCACGTGTGACATCGTTCTCCCGCAGATATGGCTTTGCAGCCTCCGTGCTTATGGAGGAAAGGGTCGCGGTGCTGCGCGCGATCAATTGGTCGATGGCCGACAGCTCATCCCTGAGGGGTGCGGTTTCGTCGTCGTCCGCCGTTGTTTCGGCATGGCTTATGCTTTGTGATTTCGGGCGCGCGTGGATGTCGCTCATATCGGCCCCATCCCTGCCGCGAAGGCGAGAAAGCCCGGATTGACTGAGAGCCCATTGGGGTTCGTTGCCGGATATCTGTCTGCGAGCTCGCAAGATGCGGTTGGCAACCCCCAATTCATGGGTCGGTGCGCGAATGTCCATATGAGCGTCGTGCAGGACAAGATCTTCTATATGGACAAGTTCGCCATCGACCCACAGGGATGACACCGCATCCATAAAATCCTGCCGCTCGAGAAATCCGCCACCAATGGGTGAACGTAAAATGCGCTCATCCAAACGTGCCAAGGCCTCCGTCGCCTTGGCGCACGGCATCAACAGCGTCGCGAGGGACAGTCGAGTGACATCGTAAAGCATGGATTTTGATAGAATGCGCCGGATATGAAAGCAATTTCGACACTGACTTTCATTTGGTTTTACCCGGGTTTTATGGTTTCAGGAGAGAAATTTCGACTTCAAACCCATCGCTGCGCCCGGTGGCGGGTGATAGGACGCGAAGCGATCCCTTCATCTGAGCGACCAAATGCTGAACGATGGCAAGACCCAGGCCAGAGCCCGCAGCCTGCGTCGCGCCTCTGGTAAAGCGTGTCGTCAGTTTAGGGAGAAGTGCGGGATCGATGACTGCACTTTGATTGACGACGCGAAACGAGTTGTCGTTGCCGATGTAAACATCCACACGGCTGCCGTCCGGGCTGTGGATCAGTGCGTTTTCGACAAGATTGCGGACGACGATCCCGAAAGCGTCGGGATTGATTCTACCCTCCAGCGCGCCGTCGCGGGCCATGTGCAGTTGAATGCGGTTTGCCCCGAGATCGGAGCGCTCGATGTCTTCCAGGACCAGTTCTATGATCTGTAGCAGATCCGTATCGGTGTCGGAGGTGCCGATCCCCGCATCCGCCCGGGACATTTGCAGAAGTTTCTCGGCAAGTTGCGCGAGATGAGAAAGGGATCGCTCGATCTGGTCCACTCTCGGCGCGAACGCGAGGGGAATATCGGCCTTCAGACGCTGGGCCTGGGCAAGCGCACCTGCAATGGGTGTTCGCAATTCATGGGCGCTATTGGACGCGAACGCCCTCTCGGATTCCAGAGCCGCGCGCAAACGCTCCAGCAAAAGGTTGACGGATCTGGCGATCGGGTGAAGTTCTCGCGGTAAATGCTGGTCATCAACAGGTACCATGTTGCCACTGTCCTTGCGCCCGATCTCATCTCTTAACGTCTGCACGGGTGCAAGTGTGCGCCGAACGACGAGCACAACTGCGACGATACTTGCCGGGATCAGAAACAGCAGAAACAGCACCAGCGCTGTCCCTGCCTCGACAATGGCCTCCCGGCGGTTGGCAAAGGCGTCCGCGACTTGCAGATAGAGGCTGCCGTCCGCGTTGCCGACCGTGTAGATGCGGTGCGTGGGCGTATCGGCAAACCCGGACGTAACCGGCACGTCAAACGGCTCCGCAGCGCTGTCGTAGGAGCGCAGCAGAAGCTCTCCCTCGCGATCACGCAGCTGGTAGGTCAGATATTCCTCTCCCGTGGCTGGCTGCACGAGCCGACGCTCGGCTTCGGGACTACGTTCCTTTAGGTCGTCTGCGATCAGCGGCATCAGCCGCTCAGCGGTTTCCTGCACGGAACTGTCGAAGATTTCCGCAAACTCATCCTGCATGACCATGATACCGAGACCAGAAGCGATCATCCAGGAGAGCGCGACCACACTTGTGAGCGCGATCACCATGGTGCGGGTCATACTGTCTTTTCGTTTCATTGCGTTACCTGATCGTGTAGCCGAGGCCGCGTACCGTTTCGACCCTGTCGGCCCCGATTTTCTTGCGAAGGCGGCTAACATAGACTTCCACGGTATTGCTCTCGATTTCTGCCCCGAATTCGTAGAGTGTCTCGTGCAGTTGCGCCTTCGAGACGACGGCTCCGGGTCTTTCAACCAGTTTGTCCAGCACCGCCCACTCGCGTGCGCTCAGCGTCAGCGACTGCCCGTTGACGATGATGTTGCGGGCGACCTGGTTGATCTCGATGCCCGCCAGTTTGACGACCGATGCCGAGCGGCCCTCATAACGGCGGGAAACGGCCAGCATGCGCGCGGTCAATTCGCCCAGATTGAAAGGTTTGACGAGGTAGTCGTCTGCGCCGGAATTCAAACCTTCAATACGGTCAGACACCTGGTCGTGAGCGGTCAAAATAATGACAGGCGTTGCATCATTGCGATTTCGCAAGCCCTTTAATATGGAAAGGCCTTCACCATCCGGCAGTCGGAGATCCAGCAGAACGAGACCATAGGCAACGGTGTGCGTTGCGGCTGTCGCATCGGCGACGGTCTTGAACCAATCGACGGCATGGCTTGCTGCGGCAACATGATCCCTAAGCGCTTCGCCCAGCACATGATCGTCTTCGACAAGCAGAACACGCAAGAATACCTCGCTTTCGACCCCAACGACCGGAATATTACAGTGGGTATTCTGCGTATCTGATCTCGTCAAGTTGCATATGATCAAGCTGCCGGTCTGTGGGCGCAATTGCTGAAGACATCAAGCGACCGGTCGTAGACGGATGTCGATATGTTCATCATGCCCAAAATGCTGTGGAAGAAGTTGTCATGTGACCGCCCGCCCGTCTGTGCATCCTTAGCAAGGCAAGCGCTGTCCAATCCCATTGATTTTGCGAAGTCATTATCAACCCAGACAACAAAGGGAACATGCGTCTGCTCGGCCGGGGCAAGAATATAAGGCGCACCATGCAGATAGATTCCATTTTCACCCAGTGATTCACCGTGGTCGGACGCATAGATCATACCCGTCGCCAGCTTGTTGGATCGCGCTTTGAGCTTGTCGATAATGGCTGAGAGGAAGTGATCGGTGTAAAGGATCGTATTGTCGTAGGCGTTCACGATCTCCGAATCCTGGCAGTTCCCAAGCTCGGCGGTCTGGCAATCGGGCGTGAATTTGCGATATTCGTCCGTGTATCGAAGATGGTAGGTAGGGCCGTGACTGCCCAATTGGTGAAGGACAATCACGCTATCCTTTGTCACGCCATCCAGCCAGCTATCGAGCCTGTCCAGAAATATATCGTCGCGACATTCGCCCGTCGGGCAGAATTTCGGGTCCTGAGTGGCGGAAAGATCGAAATAGGGTATGCGGTCGGCGACGTTCTTGCTGCCCGTGTCATTGTCCCACCAACGGGTATCGACACCTGCATGGACGAGAACATCGACAAGATTTTCATTCGATAACGCCTTGCTGTGACTGTATTCCGAGCGGGTAAAGCGGGAGAACATGCAAGGAAGCGATATGGCAGTCGCGGTTCCGCAGCTCACCGTATTGGGGAAGTAGACGACGTTCTGCACCTTGAGTTTCGGATTTGTCTCACGGCCATATCCGTTCAGCGAAAAGTTCGCTGCACGTGCCGTCTCCCCGGCGACGATGACGGTGATGCGCGGCTTATGAACGCCAGCCAGAGCCGGCATGATTTTGGCGTCCTGCCCGGTAGGGGACACCGTCAATTTCGCCTCCTGATCCGCCTGCATCACGTAATGGATCGTCGAGGAGATCGGCGTCAGCGGGTTCAGACTTTTGACGAGATCCTTGTGCTGGCGCACGGCGGTCGTGAACGTCTTGGAGTTTGCCGCAGCGATGGCAATCGTTACAGAGAGACATGCGATGATGGCGAGTGTGTTCCACAGCAGTTTCGAGAAAAACGGGCGGTGCTCGATCTTGATCACGCATAGAATGGCAATCGGGATGCCGGCAAAAATGGCGAGATGGAGGGCAAATCCCGGAGTGATCAGATTGTTGGCTTCGGCATGCGTCGTTTCAAACGCGTTTCGCACCATATCGCTATCGATGACTGCGCCGAACCTGTCCATGAACCAGGAAGAGAGCGCAGCGACGATGATGAGAAAACCGAATATCGGCTTGGTGACATATTTTGCCGTGAACAGAATGAAGACGGCCGAAAATGCAGCACCCAGCGCGACGTATAGCCCGAAAATAGCGACCGGATAAGGAGCAAGATAGGTGTGCACCTTTGCCCAGAACGTGTGATTTGTAAACGCCAGTACATAGAGCGCTGTCACCACTCCGAGTGTGACGCTACCGACGGCAGGCCGCCTGACCTCAGTACGGCCGTTTCTCAATGTTGTAGATGACAAAGACATCGCATTTCTTCCCATAAGCCAGACCATAGACGCACCCGCTGAGGAAAAGCGGTGACGCAAAATGGTGTCTGAGAAGGTGGATGTGTCATGGAGCTGACATGAAACTGAACGACGTGTTATCGATAAACGTCATCATGTCCAGCGTGATTTTACGCTTCGATCCCTGGCGACGGTTGGCAGACGCTATGGAAGAAATGCCAAGAGCTTACGCTCGTCGGCCCGAAGGCCGGAGGTTTGTTTCGAGTCGCTGCCAAGCACTGTTTCCAGACGTTTGATTGCCTTTTCGTCTGTTGCGATATCCAGCACTGCGGGATGCACATAGCTCTTTCGGCAGATCGTCGGGGTGTTCGACAACTCTTCGGATGCCGCAACGCACATGCTCTTGATGGTCGGCCGATCACCGCCCTCAAGCGCACGTGCGGCATGCCCGAAGGCTGCGAGAGTGCCGCCCCATGTGCGAAACGTTTTTGCCGAAATTCCTTCGCCAGCGCTTTGAGAGATGTAGGCGTTCAATGCGCTGGAATCGACCGGGTGGACGGCACCCGCGTCGTCCTGCCAGACAAACAACTGTCTGCCGGGAAGATCGGCGATATTCTCCAGAATTCGCTGCAGGCGAGGATGCTTCAGCTTGCGCTTCACGCGCTGTCCCCCCTTGGCTGCAAACCGCAGCTCGATCGTTTCGCCGAATTTGATGTGTTTCTTGAGAAGTGTTGTTGCACCATAGGTGCCATTCGTTTCCAGATACGTCTTGTTGCCCACACGTAAATGGGCTGCGTCGAGAAGGAGAACGAGGGCAGCAAGGGTCGCATTCTGTCCAGTTTCCTGCTTTGCAATATCGGACGCCGCGCGTCTGCGGATCGACGGTAAGGCCTCGCCGAACGTCTTGAGCTGGTAGAATTTCGTATCGCCCCGGAAGGCATGCCATTCAGGGTGATAACGATATTGTTTGCGTCCACGCGCATCATAGCCGGTGGCTTGCAAATGGCCGGTTGGATCGAGGCAAATCCACACCTTTTCGTAGGCTGGTGGCACGCCAAGTGATTTGAGGCGGTTGATTTCGATCTTGTCTGAGAGACGTTCGCCACTGGGTAGGCGGTAGGAAAACCCGCTGCCGCGGCGTTCGCGTGCTATGCCCGGCTCTTGATCGCTGACATAGGTGAGCCCGATTTTTTTCAGTAAGCGGATTGGTAACTGGTTCATGTTCGCAAATGGCTCCTCATCCTACGCAGGATAATGCGCCCAGCGCGTTCGTGTTCCAGAAACAGCTAAAGGACGCGGCCGGGAGCGGGTTTGTCAACGCTCCCGGCCGCGTTGCTTCAAGCGCCCGGCGTGAGCTTCAGGATCTGGGACTTGCCGCCGCCGCGCTGCTCCGTCACCGCATAGATGGAGCCGTCGGTGCCGACTTTCACATCGCGGATGCGCTCTTCCAGGGGCAAGCGGCTTTCAGAGACAACCTTGTCGTTGTCGATTTTCAGGACAACGATGCCTTTGGTGACGAGGCCGCCAATGATCATCGAGCCCTTCCACTCCGGAATGGCGTCGGAATCATAATAGGCCATGCCCGATGGACCGATGACTGGGTCCCAGTAATAGACGGGCTGTTCCATTCCGTCCTTGGACGTCATTCCGTCTCCAACAGCGCCGCCGCTATACTCGATACCATACGTGATGACAGGCCACCCGTAGTTCAGGCCGGCCTTGGGTAGGTTGAGTTCGTCGCCACCCTTGGGACCATGCTCCACGGTCCACAAACGGCCCTGACCATCAAGCGCTGCGGACTGCATGTTGCGATGACCGTAACTCCAGATTTCAGGTAAAGCGTTGTCTTTGTCGATGAATGGATTGCCTTGGAAGGCTTTGCCATTGGTATCGATACGGAAAATCTTGCCCAGCCCACTCGATACATCCTGTGCCTGAACACGTGGTTCCTTGTCGGAACGTTCGCCGACAGTCACGTACAATTCCTGATTGGGACCGAAGACAAGGCGCGAACCGAAGTGCTTGTCTCCGTCATAGGTTGGCATCTGGCGGAAAATGACCTTGGTGTCTTCCAGTAGGGCTTTTCCGTCGCTTTCAACAAGTTTGGCAGATGCGACAGAGGTGCCGTTGCCACCATCACGCGGCTCCGAAAATGAGAAATAAATCATTTTCGATGTATCGAAATCAGGCGCAAGCGC
This sequence comes from Rhizobium skierniewicense, assembly GCF_014196515.1. Lineage (GTDB taxonomy): Bacteria > Pseudomonadota > Alphaproteobacteria > Rhizobiales > Rhizobiaceae > Agrobacterium > Agrobacterium skierniewicense. The sequence goes on from NZ_JACIDV010000003.1 coordinate 339,499, forward strand.
GATATCCAGAAGCCCGCCCTGGCCAGCTGACGACACCTCGGGCACACCCTCGAGGGCGGGGCTTGCCTTGCCGTCCGTCACGATATGCATCGTGCCTTCCTTGGCAGCCACAATCATGCGGCCATCTGGGAGTATTTCCATTGACCACAGATGCGGAAGCCCATCAGCAACGACGGTTTTGGTCAGTGACGGCATTTTGTCGGGTTGCGGGGCGCGCGTCTGTCCAGGGAACGCAGGTCGCTGATCCGGCGCATTGGCCTGACCCACTTCAGCCGAGTTGGCAGATTGAGCGTGGACATTTTTACCCAGGGGCACCACGAGGCACATGGCGAGAACAGTCGTTGTAAGTAGATGGACGCGCGGCATAGATCTCCCTTCCAAATTATGATGACTGGCCGGAAACATATGGGTCGCAGTTTCGTTTCATCAAACCGTCTCAACAAAACTTGATCCCATCGTGTAAATCTGACGTTCTGATATTTCATGGGTAAGAATTGAGTTGGAACGCTTTGATTTGCCACCAGTTTCTCTTCGTTGAAATGCCAAGGAGGATAGAATGCAAATCGTGGTCAACACGGAAATGGAAACGGCAGATGTGAAGCCGATCCAGAGCGTCGCGGAGTTCTGCCGCCGCTATCGGCTGGATGAAACAGAAGAGTCGCGCTTGCGCACGCTCTTCGGCGAATTCGCATCGCGCCATGAACTCCTGATGAATGCTCAGAGAAAGGCCGTGTTTCGCTGATCAGATGGACGGTGTTGCATTCAAAATCATGAAAACGTCATAACGCGTGCTTTTTCCAAGTAACTGATGAGATGGTTTACGGACGCCGGGCATGGGTTCGGCGCGAAGTGGCCATTTCAAAACGACACGTTTTTGAGCGTGGACCAGCGCAATCTGCATAAGTTCTGCCTGATCAGGATCGGCTCCTACCAATTCCCGCAAGACCCGCATTTCCTTTTTTACCAGCGCGGTGTTTTGACGTGGCGGATGCATCGGGTCGATCAAAATCACTTCAGGAGATAGCGTGGGAATGATGTCCCGCGAATCGCCATGAAGCAGCGTCATTCTCGACACGATAGTCTCATAGGCGCCACCTTCAGCCTTGGCGCGCAACATCGCATCATGTAGCAGGGCATGCATCTGCGGCGATCGTTCAATGAGGGTCACTTCCGCTCCCAGCGAAGCGAGCAAAAACGCATCCCGTCCCAGTCCTGCGGTGGCATCGACTATTTTCGGAAGTTTGCCACTTTTCAACCCTGCCGCTTTGGCCAGTGTCTGGCCTCGACCCTCACCTGAGCGCAATCTGTGCCCGACGGCACCGCCGACAAAATCCACGATAAAGCGTTCGTCACGATCTTTGTCCGTCATTGTCATCTCAAAAAGGGCAGGCAACGTTGAATGTTACATCGCGACCGTCGGGGTGTCGAAATCCCAACGCCTCGGCATGCAACAGCAAGCGCGTGGATGCCTTCAAAGCGTCGCCATCGGAGTAAAATTCATCGCCCAATATCGGGTGACCGATGGCCTTCATGTGGACCCGCAACTGGTGTGTCCGCCCGGTCAAGGGATAAAGCATAAGCCGTGTTGCCGGAAGCGGTAGCCGATCAAGAACGCTCCATCTGGTTTGCGACGCCCGGCCAGCCTCGTGGTCCACGCGGTGGCGCGGTTTGTTGTCAGGATCAATTGCGAGCGGAAGGTCGATTTGACCTGCCTCGCCATCAACATGTCCCCAGACAACAGCGACATAGGATTTCTGCGTCGTTCTGTTCTCGAACTGCGAGGCGATCGTAGCATGAGCGTTACGGTTCAGCGACATGAGCACGATGCCTGAAGTATCCTTGTCCAGCCGGTTGATCATCAAAGCCTTGGGAAACTGTTTTTGAACGCGCGTTGCCAAGCTATCGGAAAGTGCCGGGTCTCGACCTGGAACCGACAAAAGGCCGCTCGGTTTGTCGAGCACAACGATATCCTCATCCCGGTAGAGCACGGAGATATATGGCTCCATAGGCGGATGGTAATTCGGATTTGAAAGCGCAAATGACATGCTGCCTCATAGCACAAATTTTGCTGATGGCGAGGTGGTCTATGGCGGCGTTTGTGGCAACGGAAGCGTCACGCGTCCACCTGTCAGGTTCAAAACCATCCGGGCAACTTCGGTCGCATGTGAAACGGGCACCGCAAGAGATAAGTTCGCACCGCTGTCGGTGAATGTCTCTGCTTTTATCCTGAGATTTGGTACTGCCAGAAGTCTGGCCTTTACCAAGGCAAGATCGGAAAATCCGCAGTCCAGGGTCGTCTCGACTGTTGCAACAAGCTGTGTTTTTCCGCCGTTGCGCAAGCAGATTGCAGCAGTACCTCCATACGCGCGCATCAAGCCGCCGCTGCCCAAAAGAACGCCTCCGAACCATCGCGTGACAACCACTGCGATGCAGTCGAGGGACTGTCCGTCGATGGCTTGCAAGATGGGTTTGCCAGCGGTGCCGGATGGCTCTCCATCATCGTTAAAGCGATAAACCTGGCCAATGCGCCATGCCCAGCAATTGTGGCTGGCCGTTGCATCCGAACGCTCCTCGATGAAGCATTTGGCCGCCTGTTCATCCGCGACAGGGCCGGCCCATGCAATGAACCGGCTTTTCTTGATGTCCTGAGAACAGGTTTCGAGGCCATTGAGCGTGAACATGACGCTTCATTAGCGCATGTATTGTGACAGGCAAATCGTTATAAGGCAGACCGTAACGAAAACAGCGGTGGGAATTTGGCAATGCAGGACAAGCAAGTCGCCATCATTGGAGGCGGGCCAGCCGGTCTGATGGCAGCGGAGATTTTGTCCGCAGCAGGTCTTTCGGTCACAGTGTATGAGGCGATGCCAACGGTTGCACGGAAATTCCTGATGGCAGGCAAGTCCGGCCTTAATCTCACGCATGCAGAAGATTACCGCGATTTCGTCACCCGATTTGGCAAGGCCCATGCGGTGCTTGCACCCGCGCTTGCCGCGTTCAAGCCGGACGCGCTTCGTTCCTGGGCGCTTTCGCTTGGACAGGAAACTTTTACCGGAACATCTGGTCGCGTTTTTCCGGTCTCCATGAAAGGCTCACCGCTCTTGCGAGCATGGCTTTCGACGTTGCAGCAACAGGGCGTCGTGATCAAAACCCGTCATCGCTGGACTGGTTTTGAAGGCGATGCTTTGACATTTGATACGCAGGGTGAGGGTATCGTTGTCAGTGCCGATGCGGTTCTCCTCGCTCTGGGCGGTGCGAGCTGGCCGAAGCTCGGTTCCAACGCCGCCTGGGTTCCGTGGCTGGGACAGAAAGGCATCGACATTCATGGGTTCCGTCCCGCCAATTGCGGGTTTAATGTTGGCTGGAGTGACTATTTCAGCGGTCGATATGCGGGAGAACCCGTCAAATCAGTCGCGGCCAGTTCCGGGGCGGGACGTTTCGAAGGTGAGTTTGTCGTCACGCGATACGGCATCGAAGGCAGTCTGGTCTATGCGCACTCCGCATGTCTTCGCGATGCGCTTGAGAACGGTGAACGGCCCAGCCTGATCGTTGATCTGGCACCGGGGCGCTCTGCAGATCGCTTTTCCAGCGCATTGACCACACACTCTCGCAAAGACAGCCTCTCGAACAAGTTGCGAAAGGCAGCAGGTTTGTCGCCGATCAAAGTTGCCCTGTTGCGCGAGTGTGTCCCTGGCCTGTCTGCCATGCAGCCCCACCAGATTGCCGAGCAGATCAAGGCTCTATCGATTCCGATTGCGGAAACGCGGCCGATTGAAGAAGCCATTTCCAGTGCTGGGGGAATCGATCTGAACGATATTGACGCCCGCTACATGCTCAAATCCATGCCTGGCGTTTTTGTGGCGGGCGAGATGCTCGACTGGGAGGCCCCAACCGGGGGATACCTTCTAACAGCTTGTTTTGCGACGGGAAAAGCAGCCGGGCAGGGCGTGGTTGACTGGCTTAAATCTGTAGGCTGACGATATCGTGCATTGTCCTATTGCGTCGGCGTCAAAAAAACGCTTGATAAGTTTCTTCGCATGCATTGGGTGGGCCTGTCAGTCCGGTTTGACTGTAGCTTTTGGATGGATGAGGGTTGGTGCTCTCGTTGGTGATCTTTTATGACTGATATTTCTGGATTTGGCCAATGGCCGGTGGGTGGCGGTGAAGCCGGTTCTCTGGTCCGCGCATTCGACTGGTCTGAAACGCCGCTTGGTGCCATTCCATCGTGGCCTGCAAATCTGCGCCACAAGGTCAATTCCGTCGTCAATTCCCCGATCCCCCAGGTGTTGATGTGGGGTCCGGACCACGTCATGATCTACAATGACGGGTATATCGAGATTGCGGGCAACTACCATCCGAAAGCACTTGGTGGCACTGTTGAGGACATCTGGCCCGAAATCTGGGATTGGAACAAGAAAATCCTGGAAGCTGGTTTTCGTGGCGAGGTGCAGTCTTTCCGCGAACAAACGCTTGTCCTCAAAAGGCATGGGCAGCCTGAAGATGTGATCTTCGATCTCTTCTACACGCCCATCCACAATGACGCTGGCACGGTTGATGGCGTATTGTGCACGGTCCTTGAAAATACCGATAAGGTCAGGGCCATGGCAGAACTGGCTGCGAGTCGGGAAGAACTGAGCCGCCTAACCAACGCATTGCCAATTCTTGTCGGATTTATCGATCAAAATCATGTCTACCAGTTCGCCAATCAGGGTTATCTGGAATGGTTCAACCACCGCCCCGAAGACGTTTTGGGACGAAAGGCGTCGGACGTTATCGGCGAGATATTCTATCAGAAACGGCTTCCGTTTATCGAGCGCGCGCTTGCTGGGGAAACTGTTATCAACGACGCGGAGATCCCATGCGCTGATGGTGTCACGCGCGCAGCCGAAATCCGCTATGTCCCCCGACATACCTCGCAAGGTCAAATCGATGGCTGCTATGTTCTCATCATCGATATAGAAACGCGCAAGCGGGCCGAGCGGGAGCTGCTGGTCAGCAACAATCGTTTTCGTGCTGCTGTCAGTGCCGTTCATGGGGTTCTGTGGACCAACAGCCCGGATGGCAAGATGGTTGGCGAGCAAAGCGGTTGGGGCGAACTAACCGGCCAGACATTCGATGAATATCAGGGTTATGGCTGGGCTGAGGCCGTTCACGGCGATGATCGTGAGGGCTCCATCAACAGTTGGAACAAAGCGGTCGCCATGAAGTCCACTTATGTGTGGGAGCATCGCGTTCGCCGTCACGATGGCGTTTTCCGCACTTTCGCCATACGTGCCATTCCCATTCTCGATAGCGCGGGATCGATCATCGAGTGGGTTGGCGTTCACACCGATATCACCGAACAACGCACCGCTGAAGTCAAGCTGAAAGAGCATTCCGCCAACCTTGAGCGTGAAATTCGCCACCGCATACGGGCAGAAGATCAGTTGCGCCACCTCAACGAAGGTCTTGAAGCGCGTGTCGCTGCTGAAATCAGTGAACGCCGACAGGCAGAAAGAGCGCTTCAACAGGCGCAAAAAATGGAGTCCATCGGCCAATTGACGGGGGGAGTTGCGCACGATTTCAACAATCTGTTGCAGGTCGTTGCCGGGAATCTTCAGCTGTTGGCCAAAGACGTCGCTGGCAACGAACGCGCCGAACGGCGGGTTGGCAATGCGTTGGCGGGTGTCAGTCGCGGTGCGAAACTTGCCAGTCAGTTGTTGGCCTTCGGTCGCCGGCAGGCGCTGGAGCCGCGGGTCATCAACGTCGGCAAGTTTGTTGTCGGCATGGACGACCTGCTGCGACGCTCACTCGGAGAGGCAGTCGAAGTCGAGGTGATCACGGTTGGTGGCCTGTGGAATACCTACGCCGACCCCACACAGGTAGAAAACGCCCTGTTGAACCTTGCGATTAACGCCCGCGACGCGATGGAAGGTTCCGGCAAACTGACGATCGAGGTTGGAAATGCAGCTCTGGACCAGGATTATGCGCGCACGCATGCTGAAGTTGAGGCTGGCCAATATGTGATGCTCGCGGTGTCCGATACGGGTTCCGGCATGGCGCCGGAGATCGTCGACAAGGTGTTTGAACCCTTTTTCTCGACCAAACCCGAGGGTAAAGGGACGGGACTTGGCCTCTCTATGGTCTATGGCTTCGTCAAGCAGTCTGGCGGGCATGTGAAGATTTACAGCGAGCTTGGGCAGGGAACAACCGTCAAGATTTATCTGCCGCGCTCGCATTCGGATGAGGACCGCGAAGTCGTTACGCAAACTGGCCCAATTGTTGGCGGCACGGAAACTGTTCTGGTTGTCGAGGACGATGACGAGGTGAGAAGCATCGTGGTCGAAACGCTGTCCGATCTGGGCTATCGGGTGTTGACGGCTCGGGATGCGCAGGCAGGCTTGACAGTTGCCGAAAGCGGCGTGCCCATCGATGTGATCTTCACCGATGTGGTGATGCCGGGTCCGATGAAAAGCAGCGAGATGGCGCGACGGGCGAAAGAGCGTCTGCCGCATCTCGCGGTCCTGTTCACATCCGGCTATACCGAAAATTCCATCGTGCATGGCGGCAAGCTGGATGCGGGGGTCGAGCTGTTGTCGAAGCCCTATACGCGTGAAGCTTTGGCCAGACGTTTGCGTCACGTGATAGCAAACCAGAAGCAGCGTGTTGAAGCCGGCCGGGACCGTTCCTCAGAGCAGGCAACTCTTGCCAAATTGCGGACGAAGACATCGATGCGTGTGATGCTGGTCGAAGATGACGATCTGATTCGCATGAATACGGCCGACATCCTTCTGGAGGGCGGACATACGGTGATAGAAGCCGCAAACGCTACCCAGGCCATGGATCTCATCCAACGCGAAGAGTTCGATGTGCTTGTGACGGATGTCGGCTTGCCGGATATGAGCGGCTCGGAGCTTGCTTTGTTCATCAAAACACGCAAGCCGGAAATCGGTATTGTGTTTGCGACCGGTGACAACTTTTTGCCGAAGAATGCCCCGGCCGGTTCTGTCCTTCTTTGCAAGCCTTATGACGAAAACGATGTTCGCTTCGCCATCACTCAGGCGATGAGCGCAGACTTTTAGAGCGTTTCCACTTAACATGGAAACACTCTAGGGCTGTCAGTAGCCGCGGGTCATATCCACTGTCGCTGGAAGCTCACCCGTGCTGCGCCAGTTTTCGATGTTTGCGGCAACAATACTGGCGGACGTCTGCCGGTTCGTAGGCGCCGAAATATGCGGCAGAACGGTGACTTTCGGATGTGACCAGAACGGCGACTGCGCCGAAAGTGGCTCCTCTTCGAAGACATCCAGAACCGCATGCGAGAGATGACCCGTATCAAGAGCGGCGAGCAGATCATCTGCAACGATGACCGCACCGCGCGCGAAGTTGATGATCGCGGCATTCTTTTTCATGATACCGAGGCAGTCCCTGTTCAACAGGCCCCGCGTGTCGGCCGTCAGCGGAACAAGGCAAACAAGAATGTCGCTTTTTTTTAACAGTGTGGTGAGGCCTTCGTCACCACACAGCGTCTCGACACCGTGCAGTGTTTTGGATGAACGGCTCCAGCCTGCGATGTTGAACCCCGCTTGACGTAATCTTGCGGCTGCCGCAGCGCCCAATGTACCGAGCCCCAAGATGCCGATGGTTACGTCTTTAGGGTGTCGGTACTCCAATTCCTGCCAGACTGAATTGAGCTGGTTCTGTCGATAAGCAGGCATATCGCGTTGGAGATAATAGGTCCATGCAAGCACCGCTTCGGCCATCACCCGAGACAGTTCCGGGTCCGTCAGACGAACGATCGGCAGTGATGCCGCACCGAGCTCTGCGACAAGGCGCTCCACGCCTGCCCACAGACTGTGGATCCATTTCAATCCGGTCAGCTGAGCAATATCCGCTGGATCAGGATTTGCCACGATAGCGACTTCTACCTGCGACTTTTGCTCACCCGTCAGCATCTTGATCGAAAGGATCGTCTCGTGCGGTAGTGCTGTGGACAGCGTTTTGATCCACTCTGCCTCATTGGCTTCTGTCGTACGGGAAACGAAAGCGATGGGGGAGGCCATGGTTGAATAGATCCTGCGCAGGTTGACTTGCGACATCAATGCGAAAAACCGAGCGTGAAATCCAGCGCTCGGTTTAAAAAAATGCCCGCATGAGGCGGGCATTTGTTCTGAATTCAGGCTGGCTCGGTCACAGGCTTCTTTGCATCGCCATAGTAAGCCGAGAACTTCTCGTGATAATGTTCGGAACCGCCGGGGCCGGCATAACGCTGCAACTCGGTCATGTCGGTCTTGTTCAGCACGATGCCCAGTGTCTTGTTGGCAATCTCCGGCTCGTGGCTCATCAGGTTCTGCACCATCTGAATGGGTGTCTTGCCCCATTCGGTCACGAAGACGAAACCATCCACCTGCGATGCAAAGGCCTTGGCATCGATGACGGGAACGACCGGCGCAAGGTCAACGATGATGTAGTCACAGGCTTCCCGCGCAGATTCCATGAATTTTCGCATGCCCGAAGATGCCAGCAACTCGCTGGAATGAGCGAACTGGTTGCTGGTCGAGACGGGCAAAATACCCATTTTCGTGCGGCTATCGACCTTCACAGCCTTCGTCCACGGTACCTCATCCAGAACGACTTCCACGAGACCGGCCGATTGGCGGGTGGTCAACATGCGGCTGAGACCGGGATTACGGATATCGGCATCGACAACCAGCGTGCGTTTGCCGGTCGTAGCAATGAGGCCAGCAAGGTTAAGCGCAACAACTGATTTCCCTTCGTTCGGCAGGCAGGAGATGACGCCGATCACACGGCACTGTCTTTCCTGAATGACGACGTCTGCCGTCAGTTTCACGTTGCGCAGGGTCTCGGTAAAGCTGGATCGGGGGCTGTCCACGGCGAGACGCAACATTTTCTGGAACGAGACCTGCCCGTTCTCTTCAATGTCGCTATCGAGGACATCGGGCGTCGCCGCGCCCGTTTCTGGCTTCGTGACATCGAGGCCCCTCTCGCCGATAAATGGCAGATAACCAAGGAAGCGCATGCGCAGATTGTCGCGCACATCGTTTCCAGTATGAAAGTATCTGTCGCGGAATTCCAGAATCGCAGCAACACCACCACCGAGCATCAGACCCAGCACGATGGAAAGCGCCATGGTCATCGTCTTTTTGGGGCTGGACGGGGAGGTCGGCAGTCCCGCATCGGAGATGATACGAGCCTTGGCAATCGGGAACGACTGCTTTTGAGACGCCTCTTCAAAGCGGCCAAGATACGATTCATAAAGCGTCTTCAGGGCTGCTGCCTGCTGCTCAAGCTCTCGAAGCTTGACGAGCGTCATATTGGCTTCCGAATTTCGACCAGCGACACGGTCAATGTTCTCGCGCAACGACTGCACGCGCGACTCCGTGACATCGAAATCGTTCTTGAAGCTGCCGGTGAGTTGCTGCAATTCCTGATAAATCTGGCGGGAGAGGTCGCCTCTTTCACTCGCGAGCGCTATCGCCTGCGGGTGATCCTTGCCAAACTGCTGCACAACCCCGCGCTCACGGTCCGTGATGGCGATGTAGCGTTTGCGCAGATCCTGGATGACCGAGTTGTCAGTATCGCGCGCGGATACGATGGCATTGTTGACCGCATTGTCGGGGCCTTGGTCAATGATCGACTTGTACTGATTGTAACGAGCCGACGCAGTTGCTGCATCCGCCTGGGCGGCAATCAGCTGTCCGTTCAAGTCAGAAAGTTGGCTTTCTGACATCAACTCACCACGCGATGATACGATGTTGTTGGCGGCCTTGTATTTTTCGACGGCAAGTGATGCAGCCTGAGAGCGCTGGTTAAGGTCTGTCAGTCGCTCCTGCAGCCAGACGGACGCCCGCTCAGTTGCATCGAAATTCGCGTTCAATTGTTCGGTCAGATAGGATTCGGCGTATGTCTTGGCGATCTGGGTCGCCAGTTGCCGGTCAGTCGAGAGAATCGATATGGCGATGACCGAGCTTCGACCAACGCGTTCAACCGTGAGTGCTTGCTGAATGATCGCAGCCGCCTTTTCGCGACGGCCATTGCGGATCGCCGCCTCAGACGCCGGAGGCGAACTTGGCGTCAGCAGATCAGCGACCCCTTTGATGGAAGACTTGACCAGATCCATCGGCGTCATCGGCGGATTGACGATTGCCTCATTCTCGTCGAGCCTGGCCTTGTCAACGACCGTCAGGGCCATTTCCTTCGACTTCAGAATTTCGACAGCGCTGGCGATGCGGTTGTCGATGACTTGAGCCGCCGGAACAGGATCCTCTTCTTCGGCATAGCGCGACAGGCTGTCGTCCAGCAGGACTTGTGTCATCGCTGTGTAAACCGGCGTCGCGAACACGAGATAGAGTCCAGCGAGAACCATGGAGACGATGACACAGGCGCCGATGATATTCGCACGGCGTACGACAGCCGCCCAGAGACGGTCGAGGTCTATGAATGTATCGGCATCCTTCGAGGGTTCCTGGAAATTCATGTTCGATCTAAAGGTCTTGTGGTGCATGGACCCACCTTGTGGTTTAAATGTCGAGCGGGAAGCCAGATTTTTTCTGCCCTCCCTGCATCGGATTATTGAATGTCAGGCCGCTTTGATGCGGCTTTCGTGGTTTGAGATGAGTTCCTTGATAGAAGCCAGAACCTGGGCTTCCATGTCAGAGCGCATCAACGAGAAGGCAACGTTTGCCGCGATAAACCCCTGTTTACTACCGCAATCGAATGTTCGCCCGATAAATTTTTGGGCATGGAACGGCTGGGTTTCGGCAAGGCGCCTCATACCATCCGTCAACTGTATCTCATTGCCCGCGCCGCGTTCCTGTTTGGCGAGAGTATCAAAAATTTCCGGCTGCAAAATATACCGACCATTGAGGTAAAAATGGGATGGCGCTTGAGAGGGGTCAGGCTTTTCGACCATTTCCGTAACGCGAAAACCATGATTGACCGTCGTGCCGACGCCGACAATGCCATAAGCCGATGTGTCCTCAGCCTTGCATTCTTCCACGCCCAGAATATTACCGCCGACTTCTTCATACAGTTTCATCAGTCCTGAGATGCAACCGCGTGCTCCATACGACACCATGTCGGGCAGCAGCAGCGCAAAAGGCTCCTTTCCGACAAGCTCGCGAGCGCACCAAACGGCGTGCCCTAGACCAAGCGGTATCTGCTGGCGGGTGTAGCTGACAGTTCCGGCAAGCGGTAGCATTTTCTCCAGTTGCAGAACCTGCATCGTCTTGCCGGCCCGCGTCAAAGTGTTCACCAGTTCAGGGGCACTGTCGAAATAATCTTCGATCGCCGTTTTGTTGCGGCTGGTGACGAAGATAATGTGTTCGATGCCAGCCTGCATCGCTTCGTCGACGGCATATTGGACGACGGGCCTGTCAACAATTGTCAGCATTTCCTTCGGCATGGCCTTTGTAGCAGGCAGGAATCGCGTTCCGTTCCCGGCCACGGGAATAACAGCTTTTCTGACCGTCCTGTTCAGGTCCACAGCATGCTCCTTGGACAATACTTTACAAACGTGTCGCGCCGGGCATCAGGATGCCTGTCGCTTCACGTCTCGATCAATCGTTGAAGTAAAAATGGATTGGCGAAGTTTCCTCAGCCGCAATTCGATCGGCATGCGAAGATGCCGCAGTGAAACCGGATCACGCAACGCGATTTTCAGGATGCCAACGACAGAGCGCTTCTTGATGCTCGACACCAGCATCAGAAAATGACGGGCCTCGATCAGGCTTCGGCTCCGTTGGTTCTGGGCGTCTCTTGCTGCGGGCAATAACGTATAATGGGCCAGAAACTCTGCGTCGGCGGCGATCATAGCCTCCACATGACGAAGCTCAAGCACGCGGGAAATCGAGCCTTCCCGGATGTTGTAGACATAGCCGGGCTGTGGTTCGATGACGCAGAGACCACCGACGGCAAGCGCAGATGCCAGGAGCAGATAATCCTCTCCGATCCGCAGTGTCGGGTGAAACCGCAATTGGTGCGTATTCAGAAAATCACGTCTGAACATCGGCTTCATGTAGCCGAAATTGAAAGTCGAGCGGAATAATACATTCGAGGCAATGAAGTCTTCGAGCGTCAAGACGCGGCGCGCCTCCAGAAGCGCCTCGGGAAACATCGTCTCCTTTGGGCGTCCATCTGTGTAAACGACATCGAGATTATCAACTGCAATACCGGCATTTGCGTTTTCTGCGCGGGCAATCATTCGCGCCGTGCGCTGTGGCTCAATCGCGTCGTCGGAATCAAGGACGGCGATCCACAGACCATTGGCAGCGTCGATACCAGCGTTCCGCGCTCCGCCTGGACCAAGATTTTGGTCCAGCGCAATCAGTCGCACACGTGGATCTCTATGGCCCAGAGCGCCGACAATTTCGCGCGTCGCGTCGGATGACTTGTCATCTACGACGATGACTTCCAGCGAGACGTCTTCTTGAGACAAAGCGCTCTCGATAGCGGGAACGATGGTCTCAGCCGAATTGTAGGCTGCTATGATAAAGGTAACGTCGGGCTGTGCCAGCGCCTCCATCATGTTGCCTCCACGGCGCCGTACTGGCGTATCTCACGCACACCGAAGGCACCACTGACAGACCCCAGGTGAAGCGCCAAACGAAGCAATTGCCTGTTCCTCCGCACCGGATCGAACGCGCCCAACGCCGCCATGGCAGCGCATGCGATGACCTTTGCGCCTGCAATCAGACCCTGGGAAACGCGCGAAATCCCGGGCTTTTTTTCCGCGAGCAGGCGGCCGTGCGTCTGTCCGGAGCGAAAGCGGCGTTTTGCAAGCCACATGAAGCTGGCGCGGGTGTCGGGCACGGGCTCTGAAAGCAGTGCTTTTTCTGCAAAGGCGATACGTCCGCCATCTGCATGCATATGTGAGAAAAAGTGCGTGTCTTCTCCCCCGCTCTGGCCGAGCGATAAGGCAAAACGTCGACCGCTGAGTGAGGGTGCCTTCATACGAAGCAGGGTGTTGCAGGTGTAGCCAGTGATGATCTGGCCATTGACCCAGACTGGCCGGGTCGAATGGAAATCACCTCTGCGCATCCAGTCCGGAACCGTTGGTTTATAGACTGCCGTCACAGGTCCCAACACGGCTTCGGCACCCGTCTCGTCAGCGGTTTCGAGAAGCTCGACGAGCCATTCTGCAGGTGCGGTTTCATCGTCGTCGATGAAGGCCAGATAGTCGCCATCGCTGGTTGACAGGCATGCGTTGCGAGCAATCGAGATGTTGGATTTTGGGCAATGGACGTAGGTAATCTCAAAGGGCGAGGTTTCACGCAATAGGTCGATTGACGCTTCGGCGCTGGGCTCGGCATCGTTATCTGCCACGATGAGGCGAACAGTGACACCATTTGGAACGGTGAGATCGAATAAGGACGTCAACGTTGCGACCACCGCCGGGCGGCGGTAGGTGCAGATCCCAATATCGACTTTGATCGGTTGTGAAGCCAAAGCAAGTGACGTGCTGCTCATGAGATCGCCTTTCCTGTCATCGGCGCCGAGGTGCCAAAAGACCCCGCCAATTCCAGCCAGAAGCCTGTTGACCATGCAAAATGCATGACCATCGCGGCGAAGGCTGCCAGGGGACCATAAGGGTTTTTCTGAGCAACGGCCATCCAAAGCCCGTAACCGAGGCATGCGGCGATCCAAAGGCAGAGGGGCAAGAGCGCAATCCAATGGAAAACACCCAGCAGAGCCAGGAGCGCAACGGGCATGACGGCCAGTGGAATCATCTGGCGAATTTTCGGTAGAGAACGGTGCTTCAATAGGTTCTTTGCACGTCCCCGGCCATAGGCCATGTATTGCTTGAACAGGGGTCGCACATCTGCGCGTGGATAGTAGGTCATGCGGGTCTTGTCGGTCATCCAGATGCGGAAACCGGATTTGCGAAGCCTGAAATCCAGCTCGGCATCTTCATTGTGACTAAAGCTCTCGTCATAGCCGCCGACAGTCTTGAATGCGGAAATCCGCATCAGTGCGTGATGGCCATGGTCGATCCAATGGCCCTTTGCCCCCTCGCGGTGCTTCGAGCCCCCATTGCCGAGTTTGGAGTTCTGAGCGATGGCCGTGGCTTTCTGGAAGGTCCCATGCCCAACCGTATCCATCGCGACGACAACCGAGTCAGCGTTTGTTTGAACAGCATCTTCCAGCAGGCGATGGCAATAATCGTCGGGATAATCGCCATGCGCGTCGATGCGAATGAGATAATCATATCCCTCGCTGAACATATCGACGGCAAGATTGATCCCCGCACTCTGAATGCGCTTTGGATTGGCGAGAAGAAGGATCCTGGGATCCTGCGTGGAAAACCTGGCGACGATGTCGCGTGTGCCATCCGTGCTTCCGCCGTCTGCCACGATGATACGGTCTTGAGAATTGTTGAGCGTGCTGGAAAATTTCAGCAGCAGATCATCGATCGTCCGTGCCTCGTTGAGGCAAGGAATGACAATCAAAGTTTTTACGTCTGGAATGGTTTGCAACTTCATGGTTGACCCCGTCAAGCGGTTGATAGTTTTGCTGCAACGGAGCGGCCATTGTGCGGCGCTGCCAATGACGCAAGTTTATGAACGAGTTGGATGCAGTCCTGATGATCCGTCACCCAGTGATCACGATTGATGGATGCAAGGTTTCTAAACGATTCAAGATAGGCTGGCTCATTCATCTGCTGGAAAAGTGCCGCAAGAGTGTCAGTGTTGGCAATTGGAAGAACATGTCCGATGTTTCTCGTCTCCAGAAAACGCGCTGTTTCTGTTCCCGCCACTGCAATGGGAAGAGTGCCATACAGACAGCCTTCATAGAGCCTGTTTGGCAGCAACCAGCTTGAGTTTTGGCCCTCTTCGAAGAAATCTATCGCCCACGTGAAATGCACATCATGATAGATCGAGGCCAAATCTTCGGGATTCTTGTATGGCCCTCTAAAATTCAGATGAGGCGCATTGGCGACGAAACCATCGAAATCGTCGAACTCGGAGTAGGCCGGGCGACCGCGCAGGACGATCTCGACTTTTCCATCCATCCGCTTTGCAAAATCCGCGAGAATCTCGAGCGATTTTCGGCAACGCAGCGCGCCAAACCAACCGATTTTCCAGGGTTCACCGGCCTTTGGCGCGCGGGGCTGCGGGGAAATCTGCGCTTGGTTTCCGTCAAGAAGAAGAACTTTGTTTTCCTGCAACAGCACGGGCAAGGCCAAGCCTGAGCGCGGTGCGAAATACCGGCTCACAAATGCCGGGGAACTGGTGATCAGCAGCTTGGCGTCTTTGGCGAAATAGCGTTGTGCGGCGTTCACAAGCTTCCCTGCAGGGCCTTCGTTCAGCAACAGACGGTGGATATCGAGGCACTCGTAGACCACAGGGACATCGCGCCCGTAAATGCTCGACGCGCGGCGTGATAAAGCGAGCATCTCAAGATTACGTGCGATGATGACATCCGGCCTCGTCACGTTTTTTAGAAGGCGCTTGAGGGAAAAGCTCGATTTTACGACAGACTGGATTCGCTGGACGAACTGCCCATCCGCTGTCTCGCCCAAGAGGGTGGGCGTGACGCCGTCGACGGTCGCTAGGCTGTTTTTACCGCGCGTAAATCCTGCGAGGCTGACCTTTGCTCCACCCGCCTGCAGCGTCATGACCCGCCGGCGGATGGCCGGGTCGGCTAGGTCGTGAGCGAGATAGAGAATATGCGTCATAAAAAGCGTCCTGAAAAAAGGTGGTCGAGACAATTTACCGAAACGTTGTCGCGTTAGTTTGACGCGCAGGCAACGGATTCAGGAAATTGGCATTTGTCGCCGAGTGCCGTAAACGCCATCTGTTCAACGCTCATGACGGTCGGGCCCGTGTAGGCGAATTTGCCCATCCAGCTTTTCAACGTGTCAGTGCCCCAAAGGCTGAAGAAAATCTTCTGCGGGTTTTGTGGAATTTTGGATGCATCCGTTACTTCGTGCACCATTTTGCCGTTGACGTAATAACGCAAGCGCGCAGGCTCCCAAACAAACGCGTAGTCGTTGAAAGCCTTGTCCGCTCCGCCCTCGACATCGACAAGTTTTTCGTTGCCACCCTTGGCAGATACATACTGATTTAACTGAACCTCGGAGCTGTTCTTGCCAAGAACTTCCATATCGATTTCGTCATGGGGTTTCTTGTCCGTGGGGCCGATATAGGTAAAGAATGCAGAGTTCAGACCCGATCCGGGTGCCGTTTTGATTCGCGCCTCATATGTGCCGTAACGGTAACGACCCTTGGTCTGGATTTCCCCACACGAGTAGTTGCGGTCACCGGCCTTGCCTTCCTGATAGCCGAGTTGCAACTGCCCGCCTTCGAATTTCACGAGCTTCTTAGACCAGGTGCAATTTTGATGCGGACCATTGTTCCAGCCGTCGGAGACGTACCAGAAGGAGCGATCCATGCTGTCAAATTTTTCGACAAATGACTTGCCGTTGTCTTCCTGCGCCATTGCAGCGGGTGCACCGAGGCTCATAGCGAGCAGTGCTGCCGTGATCAGGCGCGACTGAGAAAATATGAAAGATGCGGTCATGGTGTCACCTATGTCGTTGCGAGTAGGTTGTGTCTGCCGATGTTGGACGCGATCTTGCTGAGGCAGTCGAAGTCAAAGGCGTAAGCCCTTTCTGCTTGCTGCTGCGGCTTCCCGTCAGAACGGCGTAAAGCGATGGAAACCTGGACCGAACCTGAGCATCTGTGATGATGAGGATGACGAAGGACGACAATACGGCGCCGATATAGAAGGCTGGATAGAAGTCCGGGCCTCCCTTGTTCCAGATCATCCACATGATGACGAGCAGGGGGTAGTGGGCACAAAAAATCCAGAAGCTGAGACTGCCCGTCTGCGAAAGGCGGCGCCCGGCCCGGCTTTCGATCATGATCGAGGAGAACGCCCACAGTCCGATTGCGCCGGCAACCGCCAGAAGGTTTCTCAGCAGGTTCAATTCGAAGGTGAACGCCGGCCCCGTGAAATACAGCCCTGTCGCCAGCAAAGTTGCTGCAACCATGATGGCGAGCGTTATTCTACCAGCATAGGGATCGAGCGTTTTTAAATCGACCTTGTGGAGCGCAAGCGCGATGCCGAGCGAAAAGCTGAAGAGGATCGATTTTTTCTGAACGATCCAGATTGGGAGATCCGGCAGTGCCGTCAGCACGAGCAGAACCACAAGCGTCGGCCAGGGAAAACGCTGGACCAGAAATGCAAGGATCGGGGATAGCAGAATGCAGACAAAGAGATCGCGGAGGAAATACAGGGGAATGTTGAGGGGAAATTCCTCAACAGCCGCGCCATGGTTCATGATTTCGCGTGCGGTCGCACTCCACAAATCCGGGAAATATCCCACGCCGACGCCAAAGCGCTGCATCACAAGGACGCCTAAAAACAGGAGCCCGTTCCACAACAGGAACGGTAGCAACACGGTTCTCGTCTTGGACTTGATCGTCGCTGGGTAGTCAAAGTCCGCCAATCCGCGCCTGAAAAGCAGATAGCCAGAAATCGCGCTGAGACAAGGAACGCCTATGCGGAACAATGCGTCACCTAAAAACACACGTACCCAGTCGAAGAAGCCGTAAGCACCCAGAAAGGGGCTGGTTTCAGGATCGTGCGGTACGTGCACGAACACAATTCCGGATATCAAGACTATGCGCATCAGATTGATACGGGAGGATAGGTTCTGATCAAAAGTCACGTCAGTACCCTTATTTACTGAGCGGCCTCTCCCTAAGCCGCGGTGCAACCATAACGAACGTGCGTCCGAGAGACGGAGTCTCGGTTCTAGTTGCGGACAAAATGTGGCAACGCGGCATAGGTTCCGTCGAAATATCACAGGTGAATCTGTGTACTAGCCGGGTCCCGATTTCAGAGAAATTTTTAAATCATTGTTTCCAATAAACAATATCCAGAAACGGCATTTTTTGTCTTTAAGGTTGATGATGAAATTTAAGGCAACTAAAGTTGCTGCAATGCAAAAACACACCGGCTTTTAGCGCGGGAATCTGAGGCGCTACGTTGAAAGCAGGCTGCTTTGTGGCTACTTGGCCCAGTCATTCAAGCAGGTCCTGCCGCTGCCTGCTTCGTTTTCCGGTCACGCACCAGACCAACAATCTTTTGAAGCAGGACACGTTCGGTCAGCAGGACCAGAACAGCGTATACCACGCCGCCCACGACCGCTCCCACCAGTACCTGCATATAGGCGTGCGGCAGGCTTGCTTCGAATACATGCAGGACATATCGCACGCAAAGCGCCATAACGAATGCGGCAATCATCGGCCTGCTGCTGACATACATACCCCGAAGAAGGGGAGTTTCGCTTGCCCGGAATACCGCCCAGGAATAGGCGACAAGTGTGACAGCATTGACAATGCACAGCCAAACCATCGCGTCGATCAGTGTTCCATAAAGAGCAGCCAGCCAGACGGCAATGGTGGTGACGACTGCGCGGATCGTTGCGGACCAAAACAGGACACGACCGTATCCGGCACCCTTAAGATAAGGAATGAAGGTACTGCACGGCGTCAAAATGGCTTTCGATAGGGCCAGAAGCCCTAGCACCGGCCAGGCGTAGGCCCAGTTCGGTCCAAAAATCACCAACATCGCAGGCTCGGCAATAGCCCAGAGCCCGAACATCATGGGCGCCAACAACACGGTTAGCACCTGCGTGCTGAACATCAGCGCTTCACGACGACGATTCTTGTCATCCATCATGCGGCTGAACGCGGGAAATAGGACACCCATGACGGCAGAAAGAACCACCTGGTTCGGAATGCTGGCGAAACGGTTGGATGCCGAGTATGCACCAGCATCCGCAAGGCCGAGATAGCGCGCAATGATAACCATCGGCGATTGAAAAGTGACGAAGTTGGCGATTTCTGACCCCATCAATCCGGAGCTGAAACCCAGGAGAGGTATGAGACGCTTTGGCTTCATGATGAAGGCTGGCTTGTAGCGCGAGACGGCATAAAGGCCGACAAGTCGAATTAGCGCTGCGGCGAAAAGCTGTATGACCAGTGCCCATACCCCGAAGCCTGAAAATGCAAGGATGACCGCAAGGATGGCAGCGGCACTTTCGGACGTCATGCTCCAGATGGCGTCCTTGCTGAAATTCATGCGCCTCGCCAGAAGCGAATAGGCGACGTCGCCCGCCAGCTGCAACGGAATAAGGAAAGCCATGATGCGAAGCAGATAGGCGCTTTCGACCGCACCCAACAAACCGCCGAAAAACTCCGCTCCGAAATAAAGAATGGCTGCCATGGTGCAGGAAATCGCCAGATTGGCCCAGAAGACGGTGTGGATCGTGTCCATATCCTCTTCTTTCTCGACGATCAGCGCCGACGTCAGTCCCGCACCGGCAATCATTGTGAGGAACTGGACGACGGTTAGCCCGACCGCAACGACGCCAAACTCTTCAGGCGTCAACAATCGGGCAAGAATTGGTACTGTGACAAACTTAAGCCCGAATGTGCCTGTTTTTGACAATATGCTCCAGCCGACATTTGCGGTAATCGTCTTGACGCTCGGAGCAGGGGGCATGCGTGCATCCTATAAATTCGGAGGCCAGTGGGGGCTGGCAGGGGGTTAGCCACTCATCGGGGCCGCTCTTTTTATCGGGCCCGACACTTCTTGATCAACACAAGGGGCGAAACAATGGCGAAATTTACAGTCGTTATTCCTTATTATCAAAAACAGCATGGCGTTCTTGGCCGTGCATTGGCCTCGGTTTTTTCCCAGACCCTTCAGGATTTCGATCTCGTCATCGTGGATGATGAATCGCCCTATCCGATTGAGAAAGAGATGGCCGACCTCAGCGCAGACCAACAGGCGCGCATCAAAGTTGTCAAGCAGGCGAATGCTGGTCCAGGGGGAGCGCGCAACACAGGCCTCGACAACGTGCCTGCAGAAACAACCTACGTCGCTTTCCTCGATTCGGATGATATGTGGACACCAGACCACTTGAAGAATGCCGCTTTCAGCCTCGATACGTTTGGCGGCGAGTGCTACTGGGCGTCGATGCAGGCGAGTGACGAGTTCTATTATCACTTCGCTATTGCGGAACTGGAGAATGACGAAGGCGCAAAACGCCTGTCGGAGTCACCCAAAATCATCGAATTGCCGGATCTTGCCAGCGTCATGTTGCGCAACTGGAGCTTTTTGCACCTGTCGTGCATGGTCATAGGCCGGCCGCTCTTCGAGAAGATACGGTTCGACCCGGTCTTGCGCCTTGCGGCCGAAGACGTCCTGTTTTTCTGCGATTGCATTCTGGCATCCAAGCGTTCGCTGCTCTGTGATGATGCCGGTGCCATGCGTGGCATGGGCGTCAACATTTTTCATAGCATCGACAACACCTCGCCGGAATTTCTGCGTCAGCAGTTCAACACCTGGGTGGCGCTCGACACGTTGCAGAGCCGCTTTGCCCAACGTCCAGCGGATGTTGCGTCCATCGCATCCTACAAGAACACGGCCCGCAAGCAGGCCTTGTGGAGCCAGGCCGGCAAGCTGAAACAGCGCAAGGCACCGGAATTGGGCCTTTTGTTCAAATGGATGATGCGTGATCCGGCGATCTTGCGTGCTGCACTCGAGTTGGGAACGGGCAAACTCGCTCGCCCGAAATAAGCTTGCTTGCCACTCATATTTTTATTCAGGAGTAGTCCATGAGACCTTATCATTGGGAATCGCATCACGGCAATTTCGGCGATGACCTTAATCTATGGCTTTGGGATTTTCTGCTGCCTGGTTTGCGGGATGTTCATCCGGACGTTCTGCTTGTTGGCGTTGGAACTGTCCTGAACGATGTTCTCTTTCCGCCAACGCAGCGCAAGCTGATTGTCGGAAGTGGTTACGGCTATGGCGCTGTGCCGGATATTTCGAACCGCGATCTTTGGGATATACGCTGCGTTCGCGGAGAGATGACAGCAGGCAAGCTTGGCCTTCCGCCTGAGATGGGGATTGTCGATCCAGCCGTCATGGTCACGGAGATGCCTGACTTCCAAAATCTCCCCAAAATCCACAAGAAGACGTTTGTTCCCCATTGGGAATCGGCGGAATTCGGTATGTGGGAAGCTGTGTGCGAGCCTGCGGGTCTGACCTATCTCGACCCGCGTGGTGAAGCCAAGGCAGTCATCAAGCATATCGCCCAATCGGAATTCATTGTGGCCGAATCCATGCATGGCGCAATTCTGGCCGATGCTTTCCGTGTGCCATGGGTTGCGGTCAGCACATCAACCTCCATCAACAGCTTCAAGTGGAGCGATTGGGCCGGCAGTGTCGGGGTAAAATATGAGCCGCGTTACATCCCGGTTTCCACACGCGCCGAAGCGGCGAAGAAGGGCTCCAAGTTCTGGGGAATGAGTTTCCCGCCACCGCCGCCGCCGGTGATTGTCGAACAGACATCGGCATCTGGATCGACAGCGCCCGCGCATGAGGGCGACGTTCTCGTTCGCCCGCAGGAGGAACAGCGTTCTCTGCGGAAACTGGCAAAGCAGGTTCTTGCAGCGCCATCGACGCTCGCTCTTTGGCAGGCAAGCCGCGCCGAACCGCGTCTCAGCCCGGACGGTCGACTCGAGGAGCGCAAACAGCGTTTTCAAGCTGTCTTGGAAACGATCAAAAAAGACTATTTCTGAGATACAACGCCGCTTGGTTTTAAGAATTGAGCGGCGTTGCCCTTAGAAGATATCTGATGTCTGCGGTCTGCTGAGGCTTTTTTTGGAATTGTGCGGTTTTATCTCGCATGATGCCTCGCACGATTGCTGGCACGGCGGGGAGGCGGCTCAGCGCATGAGACATCGCTGCACCCATGCCGCCCTTTGATTTGGCATCCAGGAAATCGCGCAGCTCGAATTTTTCGCGGATATGGCGCTCGTGTTCGAGAAGAACGACTTTTTCCTCTTCCTTGAGCGGATAGGCGGCCAGGATCCTCTGATCAGCCTCGAAGAGCTGTTTCAGATCGTCCGTGCGATGGCTGCCACTCAGGGAGTCACCCCTGACAATGGCGCCATAGCCACAATTGCGAATGACCTTGTAGCGCGCGCCGCAAGCGAGGGCGCGAACGTAAATTTCATAGTCTTCGCCCAATCGCAAAGCTTCATCGTACCTTAATCCGTGCTTTTCCAGGAATGCGCGACGGATGACCGGCTTCAAAAATCCTGTTTCGCCGCGTTCCACGCCCCGTTTGGAAATGTTGCCTTCAATGAATTCCGCCAGCTCGAGAAAATGCTCTTCGGGAGCAAAACGAGCGGGACGTATGGAGGATGCGCTCGCGACCGATTGCTGGATGAACGCGATATTGTCGGCAACGAGGTCCCAATCATCGGTTTCCAGCATGGCCGAGAAGCGGCCTTCGAAGAAAAAGTCATCGGCATCGAGAATGCTGATCAGCGGTGATGTCGACAGGGAGATCGCATGATTGCGTGCGGCAGATGGCCCGCGATTAACGTCAAAACGCTCGACTTTCAGCCGCCCTGTTCCATCGTCACACGCCTGCGCGACCACGCTCGTCGCGTCCGTCGAACCGTCATCGATGACGACGACTTCCGCGACTTCGGGCTCAGACAGTGCTGACATGATGGCAGTTCTGATGGTGTCAGACGCGTTTTTCGCAGCGATGATTACACAAATGGATTGTAAGCCCGAAGCCATGCCGTTTCCCTGCAGTGTTACGTCGTTGTTTTCTCAACGTAGAAAATGTCAGAGATATGGACAGACGGGTGTTATTTCGCAATTGCGAAAAGGAATGGTGTAGGGATCAGGTCTCAGAAGTCGCTTAATTTAGCGTGATGTGGTGCAACTGCCGCAATCGTATCGACGATTGTCGTTTCTTGCAGAACTGGCGTATCTTTTTGAAAGCCTGAGGCTTTGCGCATACGGCGGTTTTCTTTCGCCACGAGAAATACTACGCCAGCAAAGTAGCCGACCTGTATAATGACGAGACCGAGCACGGTTTGGATGAACGCGGTGTAAAAAGACCCATAAATGATATAGGTCGCAACTGCAAACGCCAGCAAAGCACACATCATACTGATGAAAACGCGCGGCGCGTACATGTCTTTCTCCTCCGCCAAGCATACTCTCACTATTGAGGTGTGCTTTTTTATTGGTTTCTTTTGGACGCAGTATATTACGGAACCCCATCAGGTTCAATATCCATATGCTTCTCTTAAAACGCGCAGAATAAAATTTTGGTGATCTTTAATGGTAAAATTTGCGCAAATTTTTTGATCCCTTCGCATGCGAAGCGCTGTATTTGCATAAAGCCTTTGAATTGGCGGTGAAAGCGAAACCATAGGGGATACGCGTTCCGTTCCATTTGGCCTCCTGGCCTGATCAACCTCACAAAACACCAGACCTGCAGGACCATAATCCAGCGTCTGTAGACTTCGTTAACCATGCGGCAGGTAAACATAGGATGTTGATTCCCGAAGCAGTAAGGTGTGCGTGTGACAGAGCGTTCTGAAGTAATTGCGTTTCCCGCTAAAAATCGCGTCGTAGACATCAAGCGCTGTGTTCAGATGCTTGAGCAACTGAATGGAGAAGAGGCAAATCTCTTCTGGCGTAGCGAGTGCAGGGCTCTCGCCGCTCACCTGACGAGCCTCGGATATGACGAACTCGCCATGCGCCAGGAAATCATGGATTTTCAGGGTGCCGTTCAGGCCGAGCTCTGGTCCGCTTCGCAGCAGAATGAACCTGTTCGCCGCGAGACCTATTGAAGTCCCAAAACCTGGAATGGTTCAGCGGAGCGTTCTACAAATGCCGGGCAGGCCCGCTGACCGAATTGCGCACGATAAGGTCCGGGCTCAACAATATCTCGGGCTCATTGGGTTGGCGTCCTTCCAGGAGGTCTAAAAGTAGCGCCATTGCATGTTTGCCGATGGATGTTCTGGGCTGGCGAATGGTCGTCAGCGCGGGTGACATGAACGCAGCCTGTGGAATGTCATCGAAGCCCGTCACCGAAAAATCGCGGGGAATATCATATCCTCGCGCTGTCAGTCCGATCATGACGCCGATTGCGGTTTGATCGTTGACGCACATGAAAGCGGTTGGCAGAGTGTCGCGCATGAACAACTGTTCGACGGCAAGTCTCCCACTTTCCAGAGTGCCGTCGCCATCCAGTATCAGGCTTGGCAACACAGCAAGTCCAGCAGCTTTCATGCCCTCGTCAAATCCGGCGCGTCGCCGGCTATAGGCAAGACGGGTTCTGGAATCGCCGATAAAAGCGGTGCGCTGATGGCCTTCGGCGATCAGCATGTCGGCGATCTTGCGCGCCCCGGCCATATCGTGGACGCCGACATAGGGAATGCCGCCATTGTAGATCGGCTCGAAGACGCCCACGCTTGGCGGCAGTCGCGCTGTCATCGCCTGATGGCCAAACGGTAAGATGCCCGTGAAAAGAATGAGCCCTGCCGCCTGGTTGGAATTGAGGAATTTCAGATATTCCAGACCGCGCTGGGCGTCGTTTTGAGTGTGACCGATGAGGATGCCGTACCCATGCGCGCGCGCTTCGTTTTCAAGTCCAACCAGAATGTTGGAAAAATTCGGGTCTCCGATATCTGGTGCGACCACCAGAATCATATTCGAGCGACCTAGCCTGAGACTGCGGGCCATGGCGTTGGTCGTGTAGCCGGTCACTGCAATGGCCTGATGAACCTTGAGACGGGTCGAGTTCGCCACCTTTTCAGGCATGTGAATGGCTCTCGAGACCGTTGCGATGGAAACCTCCGCAATTCGGGCAACGTCTTCAATGGTGGCAGATGAGGGAATCGACAATGAAGGCCTCGGATATGTACGCGACCGGACACTACACGGCGCTGATGATCCGTCAAATCCGATCGATCAAATCCGTGTGCTCAGGTGGATGTAAACCTTTACATGGGTCATGTAAAGGTTTACATGACTGTTCAAGAGGTGGAGCTACCTGGGGAGGGGTGCCATGGAGAGGATGACCGCCGAGAGCGGAGACACCGTGCTGTCGGCACGTCGAATCTCTAAATCATTCAATGGTGTTCAGGTGCTCTTCAGCGTCAATTTTGAGCTCAAGCGGGGTGAAATCCACGCGCTTATGGGCGAAAACGGCGCTGGCAAATCGACCCTCGTCAAAGTTCTCTCCGGTTTCGAGCAGCCAAATTCAGGTGAAACCCTTCTTGATGGCGTGCCTGTGAAGCTGCCGCCAAATGGAACGGCTGAGTCTCTTGGTATCGTTATCATTCACCAGGAGTTCAATCTTGCCGAACATCTCACTGTGGCTGAAAGTCTGTTTTTAGGGCGGGAAGTCACGCGCTTCGGAATACTCGACCGCAAAGCCATGAGCGCGGCAACGCGATGTGTGCTGGATGAACTCGGTTGCACGGTGGATGAAAACGCGCTGATCGGCACATTGTCGATTGCCGAAAAGCAAATGGTGGAAATTGCCAAGGCTATCAGCCGCGATGCCCGCATCGTGTTCATGGATGAGCCAACCGCTGTCTTGTCGCGTGACGAGACCAGCTACCTGTTCCAGCAGGTCCGCAAATTGCGCGACAAGGGTACGAGCTTCGTCTTCGTATCCCATAAGCTGGACGAGGTCATGGAACTGACCGACCGGGTGACTGTCCTTCGGGATGGTCATTGGGTGAAAACTGCACCGACAGCCTTGCTGGATGGCGAGGCGATTGCGCAGTTGATGGTCGGACGAGAACTGTCGAGCCTTTATCCGGCCAAACGTGAGCCCGATGTCGATGAGGAGATTGTTCTCAAGGTCGATGGCCTCTCGACCCGCTATGTCAAGGATGTGACGTTCGGCTTGCGCAAAGGCGAAATCATCGGTTTTTCTGGCCTGATCGGTTCCGGCCGCACCGAGCTTGCAGAAGCGATTGTCGGGCTGCGCAATCGCACAGCCGGTGAGGTGGATGTCAACGGGCATGTGTTGCCGCCCCATGATCTGCATGCCTCGATTGCTGCCGGGCTTGCCTACATGACGAAAGACCGTAAATCCAAGGGCCTTCTGTTGGGTGCCGGGATGGGCCTCAACCTGACCCTCCAATCCCTCGAACGGCATGGCAAGTTCGGTTATCTCAGCGCGTCCAGCGAAGCCAGATCACTCGACAGAGCGCGTCGGCGTTTCGATATCCGCGTGCGGGATGGTAGCGTCGTCGTTGGGCGCATGTCAGGTGGAAATCAGCAGAAGTTGCTGCTTGCCAAAGTCATGGAAACTGAACCAAAAATCATCATCATCGACGAACCCACGCGAGGCATCGATGTGGGGACAAAACAACAAATCTACCATTTCATTTCGGCTTTGGCGCGCGATGGCCACTCGGTCATCGTGGTGTCGTCTGAAATGCAGGAGGTCATCGGGCTTTGCACCCGGGTTGCTGTTATGCGCGAAGGGCGCCTTGTCGGCATTCTGGAAGGTGACGAAATCAACGAACGGGAAATCATGCGTTACGCAGCGGGACTAAAAACGAAGACGGCAGCATAACGAGCGGTCAAATGACCGATACGACAGGTTGGGAGGTCTGTTTTGGGTATGAGCATAAGTGAAGACAGCAAAGAGAAAAAGGCAGGGCGATCCCTGCGCGATATAGACCTGCGGGCCGTCGCACCCTTTGTCGCCCTGGCCCTGTTGCTGATCTTTGGAGCGATGGTCAATCCGAATTTCATCAGCCTCAATAATCTCACGAATGTCGCCACCCGGAGCGCATTCATCGCCATTATCGCTGTGGGCGCGACGTTCGTGATTTCCGCCGGAGATCTTGATCTGTCGGTCGGTTCCATGGTTGCCTTTGTTGCAAGCCTCATGATCTTGCTGATGAATTCCAGCGTCGTGGCGGACCCGACCTCCATGCTGGTCTTGGCCATGGTCTTTGCGCTGGTGGTCGGTGCCCTTTGCGGACTTGCCAACGGCTTGATCACGACAGTGGGAAAGATCGAACCCTTCATCGCAACGCTGGGCACCATGGGTGTGTATCGTGGGTTGACGACGTGGCTTTCGCAGGGCGGCGCGATTACGCTGCGGGATCCTCAGCTACAGGCTATGTACCGTCCGGTTTATTTCGGATCGTTCCTGGGAATACCGCTGCCAATCCTCGCCATACTGATCGTGACGGCGATTGCCGCCTTTGTTCTCTACCGTACCCGGTACGGACGTCACGTTACGGCAGTCGGTTCAAACCGTGACGTTGCGAAATACTCCGGTGTCACGGTCAATCGCGTCCGCACGGTGGCCTTTGTCATCCAGGGACTTTGTGTGGCCATCGCCGTTCTTCTCTACGTGCCGAGACTGGGCTCCACGTCGGCAACGACGGGCATGATGTGGGAATTGCAGGCCATCACGGCGGTCGTGGTCGGTGGTACCGCGCTCAAAGGCGGCGCTGGCCGAGTGTGGGGCACGATTTGCGGTGCATTCATTCTCGAACTCGTCGGCAACATCATGCTGCTTTCGAACTTCATCAGCGAATATCTGATCGGTGCCATACAGGGTGCGATCATCATTATCGCCATGCTGGTGCAGCGGTCGTTGATGCGTCGCTCTTAGAGGTTTCGGGTTCACGGGTCGCCCGGTTCTGAAAATAAAGACCTTATCTATGTGGGAGGAAAACACATGAAAAAGAAACTGTTGGGAATGGCCGTGGCGCTGGTCGCGCTTTCGAGTGCGGTTCAAGCCCAGGATAAAAAGGTAACGATCGGCGTTTCGATCCCTGCGGCCGATCACGGCTGGACCTCTGGTGTGGTCTATCATGCGGAGCGCGTGGCGAAACTGCTAATGCAGGAGCATCCAGGTCTCAACGTCATCGTCAAGACATCGCCGGATGCTGCGACCCAGGCAAATGCCGTGCAGGATCTGGAGACGCAGGGCATCGACGCGCTCGTCATTCTGCCGTCAGATCCTGATCCGCTGGTTAACGCGATCAAGGAAGTGAAAAGCAATGGCAAATTCGTGGCCCTCGTTGATCGTGCACCGAGCGTCAACGACGACAGCGTCCGCGATCTCTATGTTGCTGGTAACAATCCGGCGTTGGGCGAAGTCGCGGGCAAATACATCGCAGAGACGACACCAGAGGCTGAAGTCGTCGTCATTCGTGGTCTGCCGATCCCGATCGATCAGCAGCGACAGGATGGGTTCGACAAGGGAATTGCTGGCTCCAAAGTTAAAATTCTGGACCGTCAGTTCGGTAACTGGAACCGCGACGACGCCTTCAAAGTCATGCAGGACTATCTGACGAAATATCCGAAGATCGATGTCGTCTGGTGTCAGGATGACGATATGGCTGTTGGCGTCCTCCAGGCAATCGAGCAGGCTAAGCGCACCGATATCAAATACGTGATTGGTGGTGCCGGTTCCAAGGATATGATCAAGAAGGTCATGGATGGCGCCGAGATGATCCCTGTGGATGTTCTCTACCCGCCAGCGATGGTCGCCACGGCAATGCAGCTGACCGCCGCCAATTTCTACGATCAGGTTCCTGTCCGCGGCACCTACATTCTGGACGCAACCCTCGTCACGAAGGACAATGCGGAGGGTTTCTACTTCCCTGACTCACCGTTCTAGGACCTGGTGAAGATGGTCAGGCCCGTTCGAGAGAGCGGGCCTTTTTCTGTTGCGATCAGGAAAAACGGCTTGCCCGGAACGGGTCAACGGGGATGGACGTGTCCACCTCCGTCACAAGTTCCGTGACGAGCTTTGCCGTTGCTGCGGACTGCGTGAGACCAAGGTGTCCGTGGCCGAATGCATAGATGACGGATCTGCTGGCACGTGATGGGCCGATGACGGGCAGGCAATCCGGCATGGATGGGCGCAGACCCATCCACTGCTTTCCGTCCTTGGTCTTCAATTCGGGAAGAAAACGGCCCGCCTTTTTCAGCAGGGCCTCGGATCGGCGGAAGTTCGGTGGCAGGTGCAGGCCGCCAAGTTCCACTGCGCCGCCAACGCGGATGCCGGATGATAACGGCGTTACGACGAACGCGTGGTCATTGAAATAAAGCTGCCGGGTCAAGTTAAATGAGCCAGTCGGCAATGTGGTGTTGTAGCCGCGCTCGGTTTCCAGCGGTACGGTGTTCCCCAGAGATGCGGCCAGCGGTTTGGACCACGCGCCACAGGCGACGATGACCTTGTCCGCTGTTATGATCTGGCCGTTGGCCAGCGTGACGATGGCCCTGTCGCCCGACATGGCAATGCCCGAGGCCTCGCCTTTGCGCAAAATCGCGCCTCTTGCGATAACAAGGTCGGCAATCGCTCGCGTGAAGGCTTGTGGATCACCAACCTGTAGACCATCGGGGCTGTACATGGCGTGCTGGAACTGCGGTGCCAGTCCAGGCTGCAACGTCTCGATCTCGTCGCGTCCGACCCGCGTAAATGTAAAGCCGGCACGGGCCTTCTCGTCCCAGTCGCCACGAGCCGCATCAAAGCTTGCCCGGCTGTCGTACAGATCAAGCGTTCCCGTGTTCGATATGTGGTGAGCCAGTTCCGGCATGGCTGCCACCCTCTGCATTTCGTCCGCCGCAAGCTTCATCATAGTCTTCTGCACGCTGAGACCGTGTTCGAAGGCACGCGGTGAACTGGCTTTCCTGAACCGCCATAGCCAAGGTGCGATCTTTAGCGCGTAGGCCGGGGGAATGCTGAGTGGGCCAAGTGGATCGATGAGCCATTTGGGCGCTTTTTTCATCACGCCAGGTGCTGCCATTGGAATGATTTCAGGGAAAGCAAGAATACCCGCATTGCCAGCGCTTGCGCCTTCCGCAACGCCTTCCCGCTCCAGCAGAGTGACGCGCCTTCCGGAATCTTGCAGATAGAGAGCCGACATCACACCGATGATGCCGGCGCCGATGATCAGCACATCGCACTGTTCCGATGAATTCATCAAAATCACCCCATGTCAGACGGCACAGATAGCACGCTTAAATGCAAACTGTCGACAAGATTGACGATCTGGAGACCATCGTCAGTTTTTGATGATGTTCGATGGTTTTACCACGGCGTAATTGAACTCCAGGACCTTGTTCTTGACGGGATAATAAAGTGGCACATCCAGTCTGGTCGCTGTGACCCCTTCGACCTTGGCATGCATCTGGTCTCCTAGCCATTTGGTCATCACCTCCAGTTCTTTGGTGTCATTGCCTGTCCAGACCATGAGAACGGGCCGATCTTCCGAAAGTGCGAAAACGGGGTCGTAATCGTCATAGATTGTCGTCCCGACGGGAATGGCATCGAACACGAAACGCAGATTGCCGCCGCTTGGCCAATTCGGCGTGACGACGAGTGACGGCGAAATCCTTTTGTCATCGACGATGTGGTCACGAAATGCTTGCCAGTCGTAATTGGAACTGGACACTCTGCCCATGAAGGCTGTCAAAGGCTGCGAGAGCAGCATGGCGAGCGGAACGATCACCATGACGAAAAGTCCGAGGGGAATGAATTTGCCCGACACGCGTTCCACATTCGCAACCCGTTGCTCGAGAAAGAGCGTTGCCAGGATGGGAAATGGCAGAAGCAATGGCAGCAGCCACCGGTCGCGCAGTTCGGTCATTGTCGTCATCAGGATGACTGTTGTCATCAAGATTGCGATGGCTATGAAATAGGTGATGAAAAAACGCAACCAGACGGTGTCGGCCGTTGCGGCAGGGCGCTTCTTTTCCTGACGGGCGGAAAGCCAGAGCAACAAGGCCGGCAAAGCAAGGATGATTGCAGAGCTGGAAACGAAACGGCCCAGCCCGCGTGCGATCTGCAAAAAACGGCTTTCCGGTGCATCTTCAGCCATTCGCTCCAACGTCACCTCTGAAGCGAAGCTCAGATTGTCGATCAGCCAGAACACGTGCGGGATGAAGACAACAAGGCTGATGCCAAGCGTGAGCAGGAAACGTTTGTCGAAAATCCGCGCGCGGCCTGTGGGATGGAACCAGACGGCTACCAGCAAGGCTGGAAGCATGAGCGCAAAATTGTACTTCGACAGCATGCCGAGGCCAGCGGCCAGGCCGACGAGGACATAGCCGGCTGTCGTCGGGCGCTGTATCAGTTTGATCGTGCAGTAGATGAGGGATGCAAAGGTCAGCATCAGCATGGCGGTGTGTGTCAGGTCGCGTTGCGCCTGCCAGAACACCTGAGGTACGACAAAAAGCGCCATTGCCGCCACAACGACAAGGCGCTTGTTCTCAAGAACCAGTTCAGCCGTTTTGGTGTAGATGGCAAAGGTCAGAAACAAAATAAAGTTCTTGGCCAAAGCCAAGGTCACCATCGAGGTTCCGAAGACCGCGAAAACACCCTGCTGATACCAGTTGTACAGAGGCGGCTGTGCGTCATAGCCAAGTGCCAGCCATTGCGCGAAAAGGACCTGCTGTGCCTCATCGATGCGAAGAGCGGGCGGCACAAGCTGCCGCACGATGGTCTGGACAAGAAAGTAGATTCCGAAGAGCACAATCACAGCATTTGGATTGTTAGTCAGGCAGAGCAAAATCCTTTTGCCGCGCCCATTTGTTTCCGTTGACGGCGTCCCTGCCGAATGTACCGTCATAGCCATGCGTCGTCCATTGAGTGTTCATGCAGCATAATTTTTCGCGAAGAAGCTGTATTATGTGGCCGAACCATGGCGCCTTTTGGAGTTCTGCCACAAACATAACGTGATCTGTGGCAGCGAGTGATCAAAAGCCGCCGGAATTATAGGCGGCAATGGCAGCCATGTTGACGATATCGCTGTCTTTTGCACCCATTGAGGTGATCTGGACGGATTTATCCAGCCCCACCAGCAACGGGCCGATGACAGTTGCACCACCCAGCTCCTGCAACATCTTTGTCGATATCGACGCCGAGTGGATGGCAGGCATGACCAGAACGTTGGCCGCACCAGACAGGCGCGTGAACGGGTACTGGCTCTGCATCTTGTGGTGGTTCAGCGCAACGTCTGCGGCCATCTCTCCATCGACCTCGAAGGTCACGTTGCGTTTATCCAGTATGCGGACCGCTTCACGGACCTTGTCGGAACGCTCACCCACCGGGTGGCCGAAGGTCGAATAGGCCAGCATGGCGACCCGTGGCTCGTAGCCGAAGCGGCGAGCCAGACCTGCTGCTTCCTCTGCGATATCGGCAAGGTCTTCGGCGGACGGCATGTCATGAACGGCGGTGTCGGCCACAAAGACCGTGCGGTTTCGCGAGACCACCAGCGATACGCCGATCACCCGATGGCCGGGTTTGGTGCTGATGCAACGGCGCACGTCTTCCAGGGCCGTTGAATAATTACGGGTCGTGCCCGTCACCATTGCGTCGGCATCACCAAGCGCCACCATGCAGGACGCGAAGTGGTTTCTGTCATTGTGCACCAGACGCTGAACGTCGCGCAGCAGGAAACCTTGCCGCTGCAAGCGCGCATAGAGATAATCGATATAGGCATCGACGCGCGCGGACAGGCGTGCATTGGTGATCTTGATGTTGGGGCGGTCCAGATCTATGCCCGCACGCTCAGCATTGGCACGAATGATATCGTCCCGACCGAGCAGAATGGCGGTGCCGAGACCCTGCGCGGTATAAGAAATAGCCGCACGCATGACCTGTTCTTCTTCGGCTTCCGCAAAAACGACGCGACGCGGAGAACGGCGGACCCGCTCGTACAGGCGCTGCGTGGTCGACGCCATGGGGTCGCGCCGTGCGGAAAGTTCGCGAGAATATTCTTCGAGATCGCCCAACTCACGGCGGGCAACGCCCGTTTCCATGGCAGCTTTTGCAACAGCCACAGGGATTGCCGAAATCAAACGCGGATCGAATGGAACGGGAATGATGTATTGTGGTCCAAACCGTGGACGCACACCCTGATAGGCGGCGGCCACATCGTCTGGAACATCTTCACGGGCAAGATCGGCGAGCGCCTTGGCGGCGGCAATCTTCATCGCATCGTTGATCTGGCTGGCGCGAACATCCAGCGCGCCACGGAAGATGTATGGGAAACCGAGGACGTTGTTGACCTGGTTGGGATAATCGGAGCGCCCCGTCGCCATGATGGCGTCATCACGAATTCGGGCGACCTCCTCCGGCGTGATTTCCGGATCAGGGTTTGCCATGGCAAAGATAATCGGCTTAGGCGCCATTGAGCGGATCATGTCTTCGGTAAACGCACCCTTTTGCGAAAGACCGAACACAACGTCGGCACCCTTCATCGCTTCTTCAAGCGTCCGGTTGTCCGTCTTTGCCGCGTGCGCGGATTTCCACTGGTTCATCCCCTCGGTGCGGCCCTGGTAGATCACGCCCTTGGTATCGCACAGGATGATGTTTGCCGGGTTGAAACCCATCGCCTTGATCAGGTCCATGCACGCGATCGCAGCAGCACCCGCACCGTTGCAAACCAGTTTTGTCGTATTGAAATCACGGCCCGTCAGCGCAATGGCGTTAATGAGGCCGGCGGCGGCAATGATCGCCGTGCCGTGCTGGTCGTCATGGAAAACCGGAATATCCATGAGTTCACGCAGGCGGCTCTCGATGATGAAACACTCTGGCGCCTTGATATCTTCCAGATTGATGCCGCCAAAGGAGGGGCCGAGATAGCGCACGCAATTGATGAATTCGTCTGCATCTTCCGTATCGACTTCAAGATCGATCGAATCGACGTCGGCAAAACGTTTGAACAGAACAGATTTGCCTTCCATCACCGGCTTGGACGCCAACGCGCCAAGGTTTCCAAGTCCCAGAATGGCAGTGCCGTTGGAAATGACGGCGACCATGTTGCCACGGGTGGTGTAGTCGTAGGCGGTATCGGGGTTCTCTGCGATGGCTTTCACAGGGACCGCGACGCCCGGTGAATAGGCCAGAGAAAGATCGCGCTGGGTCGCCATCGGCTTTGTCGGGGTGATCTCGAGTTTGCCTGGACGGCCTTGTGAGTGGAAGTCTAGAGCCTCTTGATCCGTTACGGACGTTTTGCCGTTCGTGGATGTCGTTTTGTCGGACATGACTCCCCCTTCTCTTTTTCTTTATCAAATGGTGGTCGTTGTTATTGTATTTTTCATGACGCTGCCAAGTGTTCAGTGTCCTTCATGGCGATTAATCCGACGGAACAGAGGAAATCAGAACGCTTCAATCGATTAGGCGTCCTGTTTTCAGGAACCGCAGCCTGATGTCGTCGTTGAAAAACCGTCAGGTCGGTTACAGTCGGAGGACTGAATGCAGGAAAAGGTTTCGGGGCCGGGTGGCGCTGAAGCTTGGCATTCACTTCCACACGTGTTTTGGTGCCGACCGAACGCATAGGACGCAAGTGACTTGGAATTGGAAAGGTAGAAACGTGAGCGCACAAACTCGAAAGATTATCCCGGTACTTCTGGCAGGTGGCGCTGGATCGAGACTATGGCCGGTATCACGCGACCAATTGCCAAAACAGTTTCAGCCACTCGTTGGTAGCCTGTCTACCTATCAACAGACCCTCCAGCGTGTAAGCGACGCCGCGCTTTATGACGAGCCGCTCGTCATCACGAATGAGGATTTTCGTTTCTTCGCGCGACGGCAGGCCGAAGAGATCGATTTGAAAGCAACGGTGGTTCTGGAACCTGCACGTCGCGACAGCGCTGCCGCGATGGCTGCTGCCGCTGTGCTCGCAGAGCGACGGGAACCGGGATCGCTCGTTCTCGCGCTCGCTGCCGACCACGTGGTATTGGACAATGAAAAGTTTTCGGACGCCGTCAGGTTGGGTGCAGAAGCAGCCGAGCAGGGTAACATCGTGGTGTTCGGTCTTACACCCACCGAACCAAGAACCTCCTATGGCTACATCAATCCCGGCGAGCCTATCAATGGCAATCAAGATCTGTGTGTCGTTGAAGCCTTCGTGGAAAAGCCAGATGAAGAAACGGCCATTTCGTACGTCGAGAAAGGTTACCTTTGGAATTCCGGGAACTTCCTTTTCCGCTCAGACGTAATGATATCAGAGCTCTCGGCCTATGCTCCGGACATTCTCTCGGCTGTCACGCGCTCGGTTGACGAACAGGAAAGCGACCTTGGCTTTGTGCGTTTGCACAAGGAGAGTTTTGAAGCGTCGCCAAAAAACTCCATTGATTACGCGGTCATCGAAAACACCAAGCGCATGGCTGTCGTTCGCGGCCATTTCCGTTGGTCGGACATCGGCAGCTGGGATGCAATCTGGGAGATCGCCGACAAGCTGGACGATAACAATGCTGTTGAGGGCCAGGGGCTGTTCATCGATTCCGAGGGGTGCCTGATTCACTCCACCAGCATTCTGACAACGGTGGTTGGAGCCAAGGATCTCGTCGTTGTTGCCACCAAAGACGCCGTTCTCGTAACCCCGAAAGACAGGGTCCAGAGCGTCAAAGGTCTCGTTGAGACTCTAAAAGACAGCGATCACGCTCACAAAACGGAGGTCCACAAGCGCGCCTACCGACCTTGGGGCCACATAGAGCAGACAGACTTCGGTGCGCGCTACCGAGTCAGCCACCTCAAGGTTGAGCCTGGACACCGAATCTCGCTTCAGCAGCACTATCATCGTTCGGAGCATTGGATCATCGTCCGCGGTACCGCGACCGTTACCATCGATGACCAGACGCGGTTGTTGACGGAAAACGAATCGGTCTACATCCCTCTCGGCAAACCGCACCGTCTGGCAAACGAGGGACAAATCCCTCTTGAGCTTATCGAAATCCAGACAGGCTCGTATTTCGGCGAAGACGATATCAAGCGACTGGAAGACGATTATCGGAGAGACTGATACAGGACTTGTCACGCAGAATAGCCTGTCAAAATGAGGCGCCCTAACAGCGCCTCATTGGCAATCTAGCTGCCGATGTGTCCTATCCGCCGATTGTTTTGCCGACATAGTCTGCAATTGGATCGATTTTCCGGAACAAACGTTAATGGTGCGCCATTTACAGTCCGAAAAGGGCAACGGGGCTGCCGCGGGTAAAGAATTAAACAGGAGAAAACAATATGAAAAAGGCTCTAGCCGTCACCTTCGCCGCATTCACACTTGGTCTCGGTGGAACTGCCAGCGCAATCGCAGCAGACCTCACCAACTATCAGGAACCTCAGGAGCAGGACGAGCGCAACGGCGTAAAAATCGGCTACCTTACATGTGAAGTTGGCGGTGGCGTAGGCTACGTCGTCGGCTCTGCAAAAGAGCTCGATTGCACGTTTCAGTCGACGATGGGCGCGCGCCGCACAGACCACTACAGCGGTGCGATTCGTAAGGTTGGCGTAGACCTCGGCTTCACGACTCAGGGTCGTCTGGTCTGGGCGGTGTTTGCTCCGACCGCTGGTTATCACAAGGGTTCACTCGGTGGCCTTTACCAGGGTGCGACCGCTGAAGCCACCGTTGGCCTCGGTGTCGGTGCCAACATTCTCGTCGGCGGCACATCTGGATCAATCCAGCTTCAGACCGTCAGCGTGACTGGCCAGGTAGGCCTGAATCTGGCAGCGACTGGCACATCCGTGACGTTGAACCCGATCAGCGGCTGATAGGTCGGTCAATCTGACGCATTCTAAAAAGCGCCCTTTCTGTCATATGACAGGGAGGGCGCTTTTGTATCTGGGTCTGGATAGGTTCGTGAAGATGACGATGAGACTGAAGGTTTTGGTGCTATCCTCTTTGCTTCTCTCCGCGTCTGCAGTGTTGGCTGAAGGTGATGCGGCGCGTGGCGAGCAATCATTCAGCAAATGTTCCGCCTGTCACAACATCGACTCACCCCGGACCCGGCTTGGGCCGCATCTCATGGGTGTCGTCGGCCGACCGGCGGGTTCGGTCCCGGACTACAAATATTCGCAGGCGATGATAGACGCGGGGGCGCAGGGAATGGTCTGGACGGACGAAAAGCTGAAGGAATTTCTATACAGTCCGAAGAAAAGCGTGCCAGGCACGGCAATGCGCTTTTTTGGGTTGTGGAGTGAAAGCGAGATCGATGATCTGATCGCCTATATGAAAACGGTGCAGGCGCCAAAGTAGCTCGTCAGAGCGGGCTGTCTGCCAATATGGCTTCCGCTTCGTCCGGTGTCATCCTGTAGACGCGACCGGCAATGTCAAAACTGTACCCGTTGCGTGCGAAGGCGGATATTTCCTTTTGCATTCGCTTTTCATCTGGTTCTTCCCTCCGAAATGGGCCAAACCGGCGTTTGCGCGCCATCACGACGGCCGAATAGAGATCGTCGGTTTCATTCAACGCTTTCTCCGCGATCTCCTTGCTCACGCCTTTGATGCTCAGCCTCTGTGCGATGGCCCGCCGTGATCGGCCGCTCCGGATGGCTGATCTCGTCGCGCTTTCGGCATAGGCGACATCGTCGAGCGCTTTGAGATCGTGACCGAACTTTACCGCCGCATGGGCAAGTGCGTCGACTTGCTCTGGCGTTATCTCTTCGAATTTCTGCTTTGCCTTGCGCTTGATGGCATCGAACAACTGCCGTTCCGTCAGCATCTGGCGCTGAAGCCGGTAAATGGTCGAGTTGCGCACCCAGGTCAGCATTCTGGCGGTGGGGGCAACGGGTGCTTCCATGTCATCGTTCAACGACATCAGGTCCTATCGCAATGTTCAGTTCGGGCTTTCGGTGCTCATATATTGCAAAACTCAACCCCTGTCAGGCACGGGCAATGCATAAACATGAATAGAGTTTTCAAGGCCGCGCAAAGTCTGCGTTCCGATGCTCTCGAAATCTCTGATGTTTCCTGCCATCTCGACAAAGGTCTGGGACATGAGCACCGGTCGTTTTATCTGCTTCGTCAGGCTTTCCAATCGCGATGCGACGTTGACGGCAGGGCCGATGACGGTGAAATCCAGTCGGTTTTTCGAGCCTATGTTGCCATACATCACATCGCCCGCATGGACGCCGATACCATAGCCAAGCGGCTCGTGGCCGCGCTTGATGTTGGCCTCATTCAACGCTTGCAGGTGGACCTGCGCCTCCTCTATCGCGGCAACGAGGTTCTTGCAGGCATCTGGATTGCTCAACGGAAAGATGGCCAGAAGACCATCGCCCATGAATTTCAGGATTTCGCCACCGAATTTCTCGATCGGGTCGGACATGGCATCAAAATAGGCGTTCAGAAGTTCGATCACATCGTCGCGTGGCCACAGATCGGAAATATGGGTGAAATCGCGCAGGTCACAAATCAGGATCGCGGCGCCAACAGTCGTTCCGCTGCCTCTTCGCGTTGCGCCGTCCAGAATGGCCTGGCTGGCATGCGGACCGACATAGGTTTCCAGAAGCGTTCGTGCGATACGGTTCTTGAGCCGAATTTCCGACACCAGAGATATCACGGGGACGATGCTCCGCAGCATCTCGATCTCCGCATCGGTAAAACCGCCCGGTTGGTCGCTGGAGAATGTTACCACGTGACGCTTCTCAAAAGTGTGTTTGAGCGGCCACGCGCAATATTCGGTCAAACCCTCGGCACGCAACTCTGCATAGATTGCGAACTCCGGGTCTACCGGTGGAACATCAAGCCTGTAACGAAGTTCTTCCGTGCCCGAATTTATTTCGTGTATCGGAGAGTTACGATACTCCTGCGTATTCTCCGTGCCATAGGCATAGGTCGTGAACTCGGCGTCTGCTCGATCTTTTGTCCAGAGTATTCGAGCGCCCCGCCATTGTGGATGCTCGACCATGAAATTCAACGACGCCCTGGCGACTGAAACGCCTGAACCATTTAACCTTTGGCAAAGCTCCACGAAGATATTGTCAATGAAACGCTGTTCATGGGTTTCGAGGACCAGCCAGTTCAAGATTTCGGAACGCTGCGATGGCCAGAGTTGGTCTGTTGCACGGTGGTGCGACAGGTCGGCGTGATCGTCTGTCATAAGGTTTCCACAGGTCAGGTCATCAGTCATAAAATAGTCGTCACCGAGACAGGCATCTGGCTACGCGACCCTGATGTGGGATTTGGAAAAGTGATTTTTAAGGGGATATCGAAAACTTGGGAAAAATACAATTTCCTCGCCGGTCCTGCCGATAAAAATTCGGTAGCGGCAGGCGAGGAAAGGCCCTCTTTATCGAGGGTGGCGGAAGTGATCAGACAATGTTTGAGAGCGGAATTTGCAAAGCTGCAGCGACACGCTGGATATGCGAAGGATTGCTGTCAGAACCGTCTTCCAATGCGGCGATTTCCTGCACTGTCAGTCCGCAGGTGATCGCGAGCTGTTCGATCGTGTAGCCGGCGGTGTGTCGGGCTGCAGCAATTTTTTCCGCAAATGGCGCGTCTGTCTGATCGCTGGAATAAAGATGAGTCACGGATATTGTCATTAAAATCTCCCTTGGAATGGATATTGAATAGACCCGGGGTCCATTGGAGTTACCGGCACTGAATGCGATAGCGCTGCATAAGGAGAGACTATGCTGCAGCGCAGCACGGAAAATAGCCATCTTTTCGATGGGAGCAACAGTTAAATTTTGGTAAGGATTCAGGTGGGCGGCTTGAACATACGTCATATGGTGTCGGGTTTTCAAATTTATGATTATAAATCAATCACTAACGGAATGATTTCATATCACTGGTAACCGCTGATGCTGGTTTGCACCAATCCAAGGCCAGCCCTATGGCGATAGATTAAACCGCATCCCACGCCGAAAGTTTGACGGAGACATGCCGGCGACCTGCTTGAAGGCCTTGTTGAAGGCGCTGACGGAGCCAAATCCACTTTCCATTGCGACCTGAAGCACGTTGTCGTTGTCATTGATAAGCATCGCTTGTGCCCGGGAAAGACGCAGCAACGTCAGGTATTTGATCAAGGTCATGCCCGTGGATTTCCGAAACAGATTCATGGCATATTTCGGATGAAGGTTGGCGGAACGTGCGATATCCCCCGCGTCGATATCCTCCAGAAAATTGGCTGCTATGAAGTCGCACATGCGCACGACGCTGGCCGAATGCGAACTGTCCCCGTCATTTGCTTTACTGGTTCGCAGCGCAGGTGAAATGACCGTATAGGGTTCGAGAAACATTCGTTCAATACGCAGAAGCAACTCCTCCACGGCGTTTTCGGCTTTCTGTGGGTCGCCGGAATCTGCATAGCGGAACCAGCGAGAAAAGTTTTCCTGGTCTGATGTGTCAGTCACCGATGTCAGCATCGTCGCACCTCCCATCAACATCGTGGAAACGGCGGCAGGAAGACGCATGCGGAAAAAATGCACGAGCGGCAGATGCGCGCCTGCATAAAAAGAATCCTCCGAGGACTCGTCCATCTGGTGTGCCTGTCCACCCCAGAAGAGGCACATCTGCCCGGCATCCAGGTGCAGTGAGTGGTCGCCCATGCGGTAGTGAACGCTGCCCGACATAACATAGTTGATTTCGATTTGGGCATGCCAGTGTGGCATCAGCATCATCTGAGGATGCGCGCGAAAAAATTGCAGCTTCGTGGGGGTGCCTTCGATGCTGCTTGCACCCGGCTGATAGATGGCTCGTTCCTCGACCTTACTTTTCGCCAAATCGATATACCCTTTCAACGAGACAGATTTCAACCACTCGCTAATCTGCCCTTGTCGTTGGAGGACGGCAATTGAAAAGGGAGGTTTTCAATGGACTTTAAATTTATCGGCGCGTCCGTATCGCTGGCGTTGCTCGCTGCCACGCCTGCTGCTGCACAATCGACCACGATTACCGTCTGGAGCTGGAACGTTGCCGCATCCGCTTTGAAATCCACGCTGGAGGGTTTCAACAAGCAGAATCCTGATATCAAAGTCGACGTTCAAGACCTCGGGAACAGTCAGGTCTATGACAAGGCAATTGCCGCTTGCGCCGCAGGCGGTGAAGGTTTGCCGGACATCGTCACAGTGGAAAATTTTGAGGCAGAGGTGTTCTGGAGCCGCTTCCCGGATTGCTTCGCGGATGTGACGCAACTTGGCTATACACCCGAAAAGCAAGCGCTGTTCCCGGATTTCAAGCGGACGGAATTGGAAGTCGATGGCGTTGCCTATGCCGTGCCATGGGATTCCGGTCCAGTTGCAATGTTTTATCGCCGGGACTTTTATGAAAAGGCAGGTGTCGATCCCGCGACCGTCAAGACGTGGGATGATTTCATCGCAGCGGGCAAGAAGGTGATGGCCGCCAACCCCGGCACAGTCATGACACAGGCCGACTTCAACGGGGATAGCGAATGGTTTCGCATGATCGCCAACGAGCAGGGTTGCGGTTACTTTTCGACCGATGGCCAGACCATCACCATCAACCAGCCCGCTTGCGTGGCTACGCTCGATAAGCTCAAGCAGATGAAGGACGCTGGCATCATAACCGCCGCGATCTGGGATGAAAAAATCCAGTCGAACACCTCTGGCAAGGTGGCAACCCAGATGTATGGCGGCTGGTTCGAAGGGACGGTTCGGTCCGGTTCACCTGATCTGGCTGGCAAATGGGGCGTTTACACCATGCCGAGCCTGACGGCGGATGGTCCACATGCTGCCAACCTTGGCGGGTCTTCGCTGGCCATCAGTTCCATGTCCGAGAATAAGGAAGCGGCGTGGAAGTTCATTGACTACGCGCTGCTCACGAATGAAGGGCAGATCACCATGCTGAAATCTTTCGGCCTGGTACCCTCGTTGCTCTCTGCCGACAAAGACCCTTTCGTCAAGGAACCACAAGCCTATTGGGGCGGTCAGGCGGTATGGTCTGACATTCTCGCCACGTTGCCGAAGATCGTGCCAAGCCGAGGGACTGCTTTTCAGTCCGATGCTGAAGGGATCTTCCGCGCAACGCAAACCAAATATCTGGCGGGCGGTTTCCCGGATGCCAAGACCGCTCTCGATGATGCTGCCAAGCAAATCGAGGCCGCAACGGGACTCCCCACTGCACAATAGCCTCCCAGGCTGATCGTCGCCGGGCGCTTTTTGCGAAAAGCGTCTGGCTCCACGCACCATCTGGCTTCGTGAGGTCATTAATATGCCGTTGCGCAACAGGGTCGCTTACGCCTTTCTTGCCCCCTATCTGCTGATTTTTGCCACCTTCTGGCTGTGGCCGATCATCAGTTCGTTTTTATTGTCTTTTCAAAATACCCGCATCAATCCCTGGCGGTTCGCACCATCGATGAACTGGGGACGGCTGTTCGGCGATCCGGCATTCTATAATGCTCTCCAGAACACCATCGTCATCCTCATCGTTCAGGTGCCGGTGATGATCGCGCTGGCCACCATCATGGCTGTGCTGTTGAACTCGCCACTCCTGAAAGCGCGTCCGTTGTTCCGCTTTGCCTTCTT
Source organism: Rhizobium skierniewicense (assembly GCF_014196515.1). Taxonomy (GTDB): domain Bacteria; phylum Pseudomonadota; class Alphaproteobacteria; order Rhizobiales; family Rhizobiaceae; genus Agrobacterium; species Agrobacterium skierniewicense. The sequence goes on from NZ_JACIDV010000003.1 coordinate 381,596, forward strand.
TGCCCCTGTCGTTGTCGGTGAGGTTGCCTATGCAGCGGTGTTCCGCCTGATGTTCAGCGCCGACTTCGGCATCATTAACAAGTTCATCATGTCGATCGGGCTTCCACCCGTTTCCTGGTTTGATAATGGCACGGCCGCCATGGCTGTCATCATCATTGCCGTGACCTGGCGCTGGGCCGGTTACAACGCCATCATCATTCTGGCGGGGCTGCAATCCATCCCCGGCGATGTCTATGAGGCGGCGAGGCTCGATCGTGTCAGCAAACGCCAGCAATTTCTCCACATCACTCTGCCGTTGCTGAAACCGATCATCATGTTTTGTGTCGTGCTATCGGTCATCGGCACCATGCAGTTGTTCACTGAACCCTTTCTCATAACCAACAGAGGCGGGCCGGGTGGCGCGACCGAGACGCTCGGTATTTTCCTTTACCGTCAGGGCTTTACGGCGTTGAACTTCGGCTATGCCTCCGCCATCGCCTATACGATTGCTGCCTTGGCTGTCGTCATCTCGCTGTTTCAACTGTGGGTCGGGAGGGACGCGAAATGAGGTCCAGATCAAAGTCTCTGCTGTGGCAAAAAATCGGCCTGCACGCCGTGTTGTTGCCGCTTGCCGTCATCTGGCTGTTTCCGATCTGGATGATGTTTGTTTTTTCGACCATGCCTGATAACGGCATCTTCAGCCCCAATATTGAGCTTCTGCCATCCACGCATTTTCTGGAAAATTTTCAGAATCTTCAGGCCGATACCGATTTCGTGCGTGCCATGACGATCTCCATCGGCGTCGCCTTGGTTTATACCGTGCTGTCGGTCATGCTCACGTCGATGGCGGGCTGGGCATTGGCACGGTATCGTTTTGCAGGCCGTTCCGTCGTCGTCGCAATCATTCTGGGAACGATCACACTGCCCTATGCGGTCGTCGTCATTCCGCAATTCATCATGGTGGCGCGGGAATTCAAGCTTGCCAATACATGGGTCGCGCTCATCGTGCCGCCGCTGTTCAATTCGCTTGGTGTTCTGTTCATGCGGCAATCCTTCTCCATGATGCCGACGGAACTGTTTGATGCGGCCCGCGTCGAAGGCGTCAAGGAGTGGCAAATCTTTCTTCGCATTGCTCTGCCGCTCGCACGTCCGACCATGGCGGCCTTGTCGATCATTCTGTTTCTCGCATCGTGGAACAATTATCTCTGGCCACTGCTGATCAACTCGAAGCCGGGCATGATGACGGCACCCGTTGCGTTAGGCTCGCTGATTGGTCTCACCAAGGTGTCGTGGGGTGGCATCATGGCAGGCGCGGTTCTGCTGACCGGGCCTGTTCTCATCATCTTCGTGGCTCTGCAGCGCCATTTCATCGCCGGCATTTCTGCCGGTGCCGTCAAGTAATCCGGGAGGAACCGCATGGCGGAACTGTCACTGAAAAACGTCGTCAAACGCTACGCCGCGCTGGAGGTCATCCACGGGGCCAATCTTGAGATTGCCGATGGCGAATTCGTCGTCTTTGTCGGACCATCCGGTTGCGGAAAATCCACTCTTTTGCGCATGATCGCTGGCTTGGAGGAGATTTCCGATGGTGAGATCAGCATTGGCGGCAAGGTCGTCAACGATGCCGAGCCGACCGATCGCGGGATTGCCATGGTCTTCCAGTCCTATGCGCTTTATCCGCATATGACGGTCGAGCAGAACCTCTCTTTCGGATTGCGGATGAACGGAAACCCAAAGGCCGATACGGACCAGCGTGTGAAACGTGCAGCCGATATTCTCCAGATCAACGAGCTGATGGCGCGCCGCCCCAAACAGCTCTCCGGTGGTCAGCGCCAGCGTGTCGCCATCGGGCGCGCCATCGTTCGCCAGCCTCGCGTGTTTCTGTTCGATGAACCCCTGTCGAACCTCGATGCGGAACTCCGGGTCCAGATGCGCGTGGAAATCTCCCGGCTTCACAAGCAGTTGGGAACCACGATGATCTATGTCACGCACGACCAGACCGAGGCCATGACGCTGGCAGACAAGATCGTGGTGTTGCGGGCAGGTCATATTGAACAGATCGGCGCACCGCTCGATCTCTACGATGATCCCGCAAACCGGTTTGTTGCAGGTTTCGTCGGCTCGCCCAAAATGAATTTTCTGCCCGCAAAGGTCGTGGGACGGTCCGACAGCGGCGTAACCTTGTCTCTGACCCATGATCCGGACGTCCGCATCACCCTGCCTCTCTCATCGCCGGTCGAGGACGGTCGCGATGTCGTTCTGGGCATTCGTCCTGAACATTTCGGGCAGGTCGGAACGGGCGATGCCGATCTGAATGTCGAGATCGATGTCGCCGAGCATCTCGGTAACACCAGCTACGTCTATGCACGAATGGCTGGCGATATTCCCATGGTGATCGAACAACCGGAATCACGCCACTCGACAAACCAGCAGCGTCTGACCGTTGCGATTTCGGCGGCCAAGGCCTTCCTTTTTGACAGCGCGGGGCAGCGCCTGCGCTGAACCGTTTTTCCAGACAATCGAATGAGGATTTGACATGACTGACGCTCAACCTGTCCGTTGGGGCATTATCGGCCCCGGAACAATTGCCCGCACATTTGCAGAGGGCATCGCTCACTCGAGGACCGGCAAGCTTGTGGCCATTGCCAGTCGCAATCCAGAAAAGCCGGGATTGGGCGATGGTTTTCCCGGCGCCCGGATCGTTCACGGCTACGACGCTCTTCTGGCAGATAGCGAGATCGATGCCGTCTATATTGCCACGCCGCATACAGGTCACGCCGAATGGGCCATCAAAGCCATTCGTGCCGGCAAGCACGTGCTGGTGGAAAAGCCGATTGCACTGTCTGCCTATGACGCGGATGCGATTTTTCACGAGGCGAAAAAAGCAGGCGTCTTTGCGGGTGAAGCCTATATGTACCGTGTGCATCCGCAAACCGCGAAGATCGTCGACCTCGTCAAAAGCGGCGTGATCGGCGACGTCCGCATTATCCGCACCAGCTTCGGTTTCAATATGGGTGGTTTCAAGCCTGATCATCGCCTGTTTGCCAATGATGCAGCGGGTGGCGGGATCCTCGATGTTGGTGGCTATCCTGTTTCCATGGCCCGTCTGATCGCCGGTGCCGCAACGGGGCATCCGGTTCTCGAGCCGGAAAAGGTGTCGGGCGTCGGTCATCTCGGTCAGTCCGGTGTGGATGAATGGGCGTCTGCCGTGTTGAAATTTTCCAACGGCATCGTTGCGGAAGTGTCTTGCTCCATCATGGCGCAACAGGACAACGTGCTGCGCATCATCGGCTCGCAAGGCCGCATCGAGGTGGAGGATTTCTGGTTTGCATCGGGTCACAAGGGCGGCGTCGGCAAGATCGACGTCATCAAAGGCAAGGACAGGCAAACCATCGACGTGAAAGAAGACGGTTGGCTTTATGCCTTCGAAGTGGATGCCGCTGGCACCGCCATTCGCAACGGGCAGCAGCAATTCGCGTATCCCGGTATGAGTTGGGCAGATTCGCTCGGTAATCTCCGCGTCATGGACCAATGGCGGGCTTCGGTCGGCCTGGAATATGGCGTGGAGACGTCTGCCAGGCGTGTGTCCAATATCTCTGGCGGGACGGTCGTTGCGGGCAATACCGTGCCCAAACGCACTATTCCTGGTCTTTCCAAGCCAGCCTCCGTCGTCGCGCTGGGCTTCGAATTCTTCCCGAATTTCGCATCTGCGTCTTTGACGCTCGATAGCTTCTATGAAGCAGGCGGCAATTTGTTCGACACGGCCTATGTCTATGGCGGCGGCAAGACAGAGAGCATATTCGGCGATTGGCACACCAGTCGAAACGTGCCGCGCGAGGAGATCGTCCTGATCGGCAAGGGTGCGCACTCGCCATTGTGCTACCCGGATATGATTGCCAAGCAGCTGGATCAATCGCTTGACCGGCTGAAGACGGATTATGTCGATGTCTACTTCATGCATCGCGACAATGTTTCGGTCCCGGTGGGTGAGTTCGTTGATGCCATGGACGCGGAGGTGAAACGGGGCCGCATCAGAGGTATCTTCGGTGGTTCCAACTGGACGCGGGAGCGGATGGATGAAGCAGCTGCCTACGCACAAAAGAACGAAAAAGCGGCACCAGCCGCCCTGTCGAACAACTTCTCGCTGGCAGAGATGCTCGACCCGATCTGGGCCGGATGCGTTGCGGCGTCCGATGACGGATGGAAGTCCTGGCAGCGTGAGCGGCAAATTCCAAACTTCGCATGGTCAAGCCAGGGGCGTGGCTTCTTTACCGACAGGGCAGGGCGTGACAAACGGGACGATGAAGAAATCGTGCGCGTATGGTATTCCGACCGCAATTTCGAGCGTCGGGACCGCGCCATCCAGCTTGCCAGGGAACTTGGCCGTCATCCGATCCACATCGCGCTGGCCTACGTCATCGCCCAGCCCTTCCCGGTCATCCCCCTCATCGGGCCGCGCACGATTGCGGAACTTGAGGACAGCCTGTCCGCACTCGATATCAAGCTGACGCCTGAACAGGTTCGTTGGCTGGAAGCTTGAGTGCATCGTTGCATCGACAATCGTCATCCTCGGCAAACCCAAGGGTGACGATTGTTACGGTTGCAAACCATGTTCGAGCATGTCTTCCGCCTCGTAGATGGCGCAGACGATGTGATAAAACGTGCTGGCCGGGGCGGGTTCATCGATCATCGGCGCGTCAGCAGGCCATTTATCGAACCACAGGCCAGGAACAGGCGTATCGAGAAACGGCTGTAGCGCACCGATGGCACGCAGCGCCGAATCCAGATATCGATAACGATCCTCGCCGTGGCTGACGCAGGCCAATCGCACGGCGGCCTTCAGCCACTCGGTTTGTGGCCACAGGCGCGCCAACGGATCGTGAACCGTAAAGTCGTCGTAAAGGCTCATGACTGCAACCTTGCGACGCGGGCATATTCCATAGGTCTCGCCAATCTCGAAGAGCCGTCTGGCTTTCGCGATCGCAGGGCTGTTTTTGCGCAGACTGCCCCAGCGCGTCAGAAGCCAGGCCCACTCGAACTGGTGGCCCGGCTCCATGATACGACCCTTTTCACCGGGCATCGGCGCCCAGTCGTGGTCGAAAAACTCACGCAGTCCGCCAGTTTCGGCGTCGATGAATTTATCCAGTGCCAGCTGCGCAACATCATCTGCCAATGGATGCCATGGTCCGTCCGGGTCAACGGTTTCCCATGCGAGCATCGCTTCGAAGAAATGCATGTGTGGATTGGAGCACAAAGGCTCGACCGGCGGATTTGCCTCTTCGAAACCCGCTTCTGGATGAGCGTAATCACGTTTGAGGACGTCGAGGATGTCGAGCGCGCGCTGGCGCATCTCATCTTTGCGCTGCGGGAAAACCATGGCGGTCTGGGCGGCAGCGAACAGGGCGAAAGCCTGATTGTAGAAATCGAAGGTGTCGTCGATAAGTTTGCCAGAGGCATCGGCGAGATTTCCGTAAAGCCCATTGTCCAGGCGATAGACTTTGTCGAACCAATGCAGTCCGTGATCGACAGCTTTCCGCCAGTCACCTGCCCAGCCGTTCTGACCTGCCGCAGCGTAGCAATAGGCCTGACGCGGTTGTACGCGCGAGCGGCGGTTGTCGCCAAGCATAGGCTTGCCGTTCTGGCCAATCCGTTCATGGAAGCCACCATCAGGCTTACCCGCTCCAACATCCCACCATATGGGGAGGGCGTCCTGATCGAGCCAGCGGCGTAGTCTTTTGACTTCGTCGGAAAGTTGGCGTGTAGCGCTCATCGGTTGATCTGTCATATCCATCCCGTTGTTTGCGTGCCTTTTTAGGTCGAGTTTATCAAAACCGCAACATTCCCAATCCCTGCGGCAAGGCAAAGTTCCATCGTCGAGGCTCGTCACAGTTCTCCAGACAGACCTTGTAATTCATTGAAAGTTCATGTGAGGCGGGATATGTGCTGTGATATCCTTAAGCGCGAAAGAGTGTAATGCTGACGAAAAAGGGAAAGTACGGGCTGAAAGCCATGATCGATCTGGCGAGCCTCGCCCAGGGCGAAACGGCTTTCGTCAGCGATATCGCCGCCCGCAACAACATTCCCAAAAAATTTCTGGATTCCATTTTGCTGGAATTGCGCAATGAGGGCATGCTGCGTTCCAAGAAGGGCCCCGGCGGCGGTTATGCGCTGTCAAAGGCGGCATCCGATATCTACATCGGTCAAGTCATTCGCGCACTGGATGGCCCTTTAGCGCCGATACGCTGCGCCAGTCGCTCGGCATTCGAAGCCTGCGAAGACTGTGATGATCCAGCGACCTGTCAGGTCCGCCGTTCCATGACAGACGTAAGAGACGCGATGGCATCCGTTCTGGACACGATGACACTGGAGCAATTCGCGTCCAATACAGGCGTTGCGGTTGCCGGACGGACAGCCTGATTCAGCGTGCCATTCCCTTGTGAAACCGGGGATGTCTAGCTGAGCTGTGCGTATTGCCCATTATGGTATACCAATGGCAAGCCGCTGCCCTGCTCGACCGCCAACACCCGCCCGACAATGATCGCATGGGTATGACGTTCGATGACGTCTTCAACAGCGCAGTCGATGGCGGCCAGCGCATCTTTCAGGGCGTAGGCTCCGCTTTCAAGCGTGAACCACTCTGATCCCAGATACCGCTCCGCTCCTTTCACGCCCCCGACGCCTGCAAAACGCGCAGCGACATCCTGCTGTTCTGCCGATAAAATGTTAACGCAGAAATGATTATAGCGAGCGATGATCGGCCAGGTCGACGACGACTTGTTGACGTTTACGATCATGGTTGCGGGATCCATGGACAGTGCCGTCGCAGAGGTGACGGTTGCTCCGGTACGGTTCGCACCGGTGCCAGCCGTGATAACCGAAACACCGCCAGCCAGAGAGCGCATTGCAACTCTCAGTTCGGCAGAATCGAATGCAGCCTTCTCGGTTTCTTCCTGTAGGTAGGTCACCGTCGCAGTCATTTTTTCCATCTCCGCAAGCTTCAATGCTCCGTGGAGACGGTATCAGTGCGAGGACATCGCGAAGAGCGAAGGGATTTCAATGTTCGTTCGGTTTATAGAAATCTGTCTTCGCCAAACGGGCTTAAGGGGCAAGCGCGAGCATCTGATGTTATGGACATCAAAAAAAGCCCACCCGGTTTCCCGGGCGGACTTTTGTCTTCGAAGCGTGTTTCTGGCTTATTCGGCTGGTTGCACCGTTGCGGGTGGAAGGTCGCCAATGTCGGTGGTCTTCTCACCACTCAGCATCAGGGCGAGCTGTGCTTCATCCAACTCACCTTCCCAGCGGGCCACGACGATGGTCGCAACTGCGTTGCCGACGAAGTTCGTCAATGCTCGGCATTCCGACATGAAACGGTCGATACCGAGAATGAGGGCCATACCGGCGACAGGTACGGATGGCACGACGGACAATGTCGCGGCCAGCGTGATGAAGCCTGCACCCGTGATGCCCGCTGCGCCCTTTGAGCTCAGCATGGCCACCAGCAGCAAAAGAATTTGCTCACCCCAAGAAAGATGGATTCCTGTCGCCTGCGCAATGAAGAGGGCTGCCAGCGTCATATAGATATTGGTGCCGTCAAGATTGAACGAGTAACCGGTTGGAATGACGAGACCGACGACCGAGCGCTTGCAGCCTGCTTTTTCCATTTTGCTCATCAGGCCAGGCAGAGCGGCTTCCGAAGACGATGTTCCGAGAACGAGCAAAAGCTCTTCCTTGATATATCGGATCAGCGCAAGGATCGAGAAGCCGTTGTAACGGCAGACTGCGCCCAGAATGACCAGCACGAAGAAGAACGAGGTGAAATAGAAGGTGCCGATCAACGTGGCGAGGTTCGTTACGGACGAAATGCCGTACTTGCCAATGGTGAACGCCATGGCCCCGAATGCGCCGATTGGCGCGGCCTTCATCAGGATCGCGACCAGTTTGAAGATCGGATACATCAGCGCATGCATGAAGTCGACGACAGGCTTGCCGCGATCTCCGACGACACCAAGCGCAATACCGAACAAGACCGAGAAAAATAGGACCTGAAGAATGTCACCATCGGCGAAGGCACCGACGATTGTCGTCGGAATGATGTTCATCAAGAAGCCGGTGATCGACTGTTCGTGAGCTTTCGCGGCATAGGTCGCGACTGCGCTGCCATCCAGCGACGCAGGGTCGATGTTCATGCCAGCACCGGGCTGAACGACGTTGGCAACGATCAAGCCGACGATCAGCGCCAGTGTCGAGAAGGTCAGAAAGTAAATCATCGCCTTACCGGCAACGCGACCAACCTTTTTCATGTCATTCATGCCGGCAATGCCGGTTGCGACGGTGAGAAAGATAACGGGTGCGATAATCATCTTGACGAGACGGATAAATCCGTCGCCAAGGGGCTTCATCTGCTCACCAATGCCAGGCGAAAAGTGACCCAGAGCAATGCCTGCGCCGATGGCGACGATAACTTGAAAATAAAGATGCCGATAAAATGGAAGTTTAACGTGGCTGTCGGCCACGGTGTTGCTATCAATCATGTTAGTCCTCCTCGGACTGGACCCTGCCGTGCGGCCTCCCGGGTCTGCCGTTCTTGGTTCCACGGTCCATGACCGTTGGAAACACTGTCAGCAATTCGCGTGCCAAGCTCCTATCCTCTGAACAACACATTGATAAAGCTCAATAATATTTTAAGAGTTTTTACGACTAGATCCAAACGTGCAGATTTTCGCGCGGATTTTCTTGTTATTTGTGTAGAAATCCGCACAATGATGGCTTCGGTGAGAAAAGCTGATGTCACAAGACTTCGACACATCCCGTATGCGCTGGATCGCTTTCATAGCGATGTGGATCATCATTGCCATCGGCGCCTTTACAGCCGCCGATAAGGTCGGTCGCATCAAGGCAATGAAAACGCTTGCGGCCACCGCAACCACCGATGCCGAACTGAAATCCGCGCTTCTTAACGTGGCGCTGGAACGCCCGCGCGTCCTTCCGCTCGTCTTGTCGCGTGACAAGGATCTCATGGAAGCTCTGGAAGCAGGCGGACCGTCCATCGAGCGGTTGGATCGCAAGCTCGAAGGTCTGATCGAAGGCACGCAGGCCTCGGTCATCTACGTGGTCGACAAGGATGGTGTGACGGTCGCGTCGAGCAATTGGCAAAGCCAGGAAAGTTTCGTCGGGTCCAACTACGCGTTTCGCGAATATTTCCAGGGTGCCATGCGCAGTGGCGCGTCCGAGCATTATGCGCTGGGCAATGTCAGCCGAAAGCCCGGACTTTACATCTCCAGACGGGTGGACACGGCACAAGGACAGGCACTGGGGGTCGTGATCGCAAAGGTCGAATTCAACCGCCTGGAAGCAGACTGGAGCATCGGCGGCAGACCCGTCTTTACGGTCGATGCAAATGGCGTTGTCTTGATGACCAGCATTCCAGAATGGCGGTTCACAACCGTAGCGCCGATCGAGCAAGCGCGGAGGCAATCGATTGCAGACAGTTTGCAGTTCGGTGACGAGAAGCTGTCTCCGTTGCCGATGCGTGTCGTTCATAATCTCGGTGACCATGTCGTGATCGTCGATGTCGATACCCCTGCCAAACTCAAGGGTGAATATCTGAGGCTGGAGCTTCCGATAGCAACGACCGCGTGGTCGCTTCACTATTTGCAGCCGATCGCCGCAACCACGAATGCTGCCATTCGCGAGATGCGAACGATTGCTGCGGCAAGCCTTATGCCGCTGATTGCTTTTTCCGCCATCTGGATGTGGCGCAGACAAAAGGCGGCACGTGAGCGTGCTGCCGCCGAACATGATCGCACGGAGCTTGAACGCCGTGTTCAGGAACGGACCATAGATCTGACCATGGCGCGGGACCGGCTTCAGGCGGAAATCATCCGGCATGAGCAGACGACCGAAGAACTGCAAAGCGTGCAGCACGAATTGGTCAAAGCCAACCGCCTGTCTATTCTCGGGCAGGTGGCCGCAGGCGTTGCGCATGAGATCAACCAGCCGGTTGCGACCATCAGGGCTTTTGCGGACAATGCGCGCGTGTTTCTCAGACGCGATCGCAAGCAGGATGCCGACGAAAACCTTGAAAGCATTGCATCTTTGACGGAGCGGATCGGCGTTATCACCAGTGATCTGAAAATACTGGCGCGAAAAGGGCGGACTGCCGCCGAGCCGGTCAGCATTCGTCTCGTGATAGAGGGTGCCGTGATGCTGCTGCGCAGCCGCTTTGCCGGACGCATGGATGCGCTGGATATCGAACCGCCCGCTGAAGATATGATGGTATCGGGAAGCCGAATCCGGCTGGAGCAGATCCTCATCAACCTTCTGCAAAATGCCTTGGAGGCGGTTGAAGACAGGCGTGATGGCCAAGTCGTGGTCCGCGTCGAGGAGGCGGACAATGAGGTCGTGGTGTCGATTGCCGATAACGGCCCCGGCATCGCGCACGACATCCAACAGCAATTGTTTTCGCCATTCAATACGTCGAAGGAGGGTGGGCTTGGACTTGGTCTGGTCATCTCCCGGGACATCGCCTCCGATTATGGCGGGCGGATCGAGGTCGAGACGGGTGAAGATGGCACCCGGTTTTCTGTTTATCTGAAGCGAGTGTAACAAGATGACCGACGGAACGATCTTTCTCGTGGATGACGACTCCCAGCTTCGCAAGGCCATGCGGCAGACACTCGAGCTTGACGGCATGACCGTGATGCCGTTCTCTCGGGCCGAGCAGGCATTGGACGCTCTTTCCGATGCGTCTGACGGGGTTGTCATCACCGATGTGCGAATGCCCGGAATGGATGGTCTGCAACTGTTCGAGCGTGTACGGCAGATCGACCCTGATTTGCCTGTCATTCTGATGACCGGTCACGGTGATGTTCCCATGGCGGTGGCAGCGCTGCAAAGTGGGGCCTATGATTTCATATCCAAGCCGTTTCCGGCAGAGCGAATGGTCGAGAGTGCGCGCCGCGCGCTTGAGAAACGTCGGCTTGTCATGGACAACCGAGCCTTGCGCCGCAATGCCGCCGAGGTACAGGATGATCTTCCGCTCATCGGCCAGACGCCCGCCATGGAGCGCCTGCGCAATACGCTGCGCCACATTGCCGATACGGATGTCGATGTTCTCGTGGCTGGCGAAACGGGAAGCGGGAAGGAAGTGGTCGCAACCGCCCTGCACCGGTGGAGCAAACGGCGGGTCAACGGCAATTTTGTCGCGCTGAACTGCGGCGCGCTGCCCGAAACAGTGATCGAAAGCGAATTGTTCGGTCATGAGGCCGGAGCCTTCACCGGTGCTCAGAAAAAGCGGATCGGTCGCATCGAGCACTCCAGCGGCGGCACGCTGTTTCTTGACGAAATCGAGAGCATGCCACCCGCTGTTCAGGTCAGAATGTTGCGCGTCTTGGAAATGCGTCAGGTCTCACCGGTCGGCTCCAACGAAGAGAGGTCGGTCGATCTTCGCGTCGTTGCGGCTGCCAAGGTCGATCTTGGCGATCCCGCGCAACGCGGCGACTTTCGCGATGACCTCTATTATCGCCTGAATGTCGTTACGCTCTCCATACCACCCCTTCGCGAACGCCGGGCCGACATTCCGCTGCTGTTTTCGCATTTTCTGAGAAAAGCATCCAGCCGTTTTGGCATGCCGATACCATCGATGACGTCATTCGTTTCCAGGCATCTGAATGATCACGACTGGCCGGGAAACGTCCGGGAACTTGGACATTTTGCAGAGCGGGTCGTGTTGGGCCTGGAGGGCGTCGCATCTCACAGACTTCTGGATTCCGACGAGAACCTTGTGGTCGGAACGCTCGCAGAAAAGATGGACAGGCACGAGGCGCGGATCATTCGGGAGACGCTGGAGAAATGCGATGGTGATGTCACCACCACGATTGGTGCGTTGGGCATCGCGCGCAAAACCTTTTACGACAAGCTGCAACGCCACAACATCAACCGTGCGGACTTCACCCGAAAGGGATGATGCCGCACGGCCTGATTTTCAGGATTTACCGATTAACCGGCCACGCAGAAGTGGTTCTGGCCGTCGTAACCCAGATACGTTCCCGTGCGTGAATTGAAGCTGCCATAACGCTGCGAGCAGTAGTTAAACCAAGCCCGCGTCCACGGCTCCGCAGTGCGATAGACGGGGCGTGGCTGGTAAGCGGGGCGTGTGTCGTAAACCGGCTGCGCGCGGTAGACCGGGCGTGGGGCAGGGCGATAATAATCGTCGTCCGGCTGGCTATAGACATAGCTGGGCTGATACGCGGGATAACGGCGTACAGGCGGGTCGACATAGACGGGTTCATCGGAATACCGAGGCTGGGCCAGCGCTGACCCGACCGCCACGCCAGCCGCGAGACCCAGCACGCCGCCGACAAGGGCTGCGTCACGGTTGCGGTGACGCCAATCATCGGCATGCGCCGCATTCAATGGGACCATGGCAGTTGCAGAAACGGCAAAAGCCAGAAGCGTTTTAGCTGCGAAAGAGGCCATTTTCTTATCCATCCAGGTGGCATGTCTGCCAGTTGTTACGCAATGGTTAAGATTTATCGTCCGCAGGCTGAACCCGCGCTGAATGAATTGTGGCGGCTCAGTGGCGCTGCATCACCGCCGATCCAGTCTTGTTTGTCATGCAGCGTAACGGCTGATGGCGAGGTCTGCGGTCTCGATCTCCGGCTTGTTGCCGCTGACGATATCTGACAGCACCCGTGCCGAGCCGCACGCCATGGTCCAGCCCAGCGTGCCATGACCCGTATTGAGGTAAAGGTTTTGATAGCGGGTGGCGCCTATGACGGGCGTACCATCCGGTGTCATAGGGCGCAGCCCGGTCCAGAATTTTGCCTGTGACTGATCACCAGCTCCGCCGAATAGATCCTCTATCGAATGGGTCAACGTTGCCTGTCGCTTGGCTGGGAGGCTCTTACTGAAGCCTGCAATCTCGGCCATGCCACCGACACGAATGCGGTCACCCAGACGGGTCATCGCGATTTTATGTGTCTCGTCCATAACGGTCGAAACGGGCGCGCGCGCCGCATCAATGATCGGCACCGTAATCGAGTAGCCTTTTATGGGGTAGACAGGAAGGTCTATCCCCAGATGCTCGACGAACTTCGGGGTGTAGCTGCCCAGAGCGCCAACGAAGACATCAGCCTCCATGGTGCCTTTCGTCGTCACGATCGCCTTCAGGCGGTTGCCTTCCGTGATCGGGCGCGTGATGCCGGTATCGTAAAGGAACTTTACACCCGCCTGCTCGGCAAGCTTTGCCAGCTCTGTGGTGAACATGAAACAATCCCCGGTCTCGTCGCCGGGCAATCGAAGACCACCCACGATCTTGTCCTTGGAGGATGACAGGCCAGGCTCCACCGACGCGCAACCCTCGCGGTCCAGAATTTCATAAGCCACGCCGCCTGCTTTCAGAACCGCGACATCCTTGCCTATGCCATCGAACTGCTTTTGCGTGCGAAATACCTCCAACGTGCCCTGGGTCCGCTGGTCATACTGAATGCCCGTTTCTTCGCGCAGAGCCATCAGGCAATCGCGGCTGTATTCAGCAATGCGCACCATGCGGCTTTTGTTGATCGCGTATCGCTGTGCAGTGCAGTTGCGCAACATCTGGCTGATCCACCGTAACGCGGCCGGATCGAGCGTAGGCTGGATTATGAGCGGGGAGTGCTGCATGAACAGCCATTTCAAGGCTTTCACCGGAATGCCGGGGGCTGCCCATGGGGATGAGTAGCCCGGCGAAACTTCACCTGCATTGGCAAAGCTGGTTTCAAGTGCCGCCGCAGGCTGGCGATCGATGACGGTCACCGAATGACCGGCCTTTGCCAGGTACCATGCCGATGTAACGCCGACGACGCCGGCTCCGAGAATGATGATGTTCATGATGCTCTCACTCGCCTCTATCAGTTGCGCCAGCCTGTTCTGGCTGGATATAAGTGCGGCTGTAACGCTGGCCGAGACCCGTCAGAATTTCATAAGCAATTGTATCCGCATCCCGGGCAATCTCTTCAAGCGATTGGTCGGGCCCGATGATCTGAACGAGACTACCGTGCGTCAAGGTTCCCTCCGGCAATGCCGAGATGTCGATGCTGATGCTATCCATCGACACACGTCCGGCAATGGGAAGGCGCACGCCGTTGAAATAGGCCGCGCCCCGGTTGCTCAGCGCGCGGGGAAGCCCATCTGCATAGCCTGCTGCGATGGTGGCCAATCGGGTTTCGGTCGATGTGCGCAGGGTGCCGCCATACCCGACCAGCGTGTCGGCTGGGACGGTACGTGTCTGCACAACCGCGACATCCAGGCGCACCACGGGTTTCATCGGGTTTGGACGAGCCGAAGACGGAGCGCCACCATAAAGAGCAATGCCGGGGCGCATGACGGCGTTGTGATAATCTGCACCGAGAAAGATGCCGCCGGAATTTGCAAAGCAAACCGGTGCATCCGGAAACAACAGCGATGCTTCACGCATCACCATGAGCTGCGATCCGTTGGCTGCATGGTCGGGCTCGTCCGCACAGGCGAGGTGGCTCATCACGAATACAATTCTGATGCCATCCAGCAGTTCAGGCGATGTCTGGAGCGCTTCGATTTCAGACGGTGCCATGCCCAGTCGCGACATGCCGGTGTCGATCTGAAGGGCGGCTCGCAGCGTTTTTCCCAGAGTTTTTGCATAGGCCGACCATTGCGCCAGCTGTTCCAGCGAGTTGATGACGGGCGTCAGTGACATGGCGGCGCAGGACGCTTCATTGCCGGGCTGGAGCCCGTTCAAAACGAAGATGTCAGCATCGCCCCTGATGCGATGGCGCAGTGCGATGCCTTCATCGATATGGGCAACGAAGAAGTGGCGGCAACCCGCATCGTAAAGCACGGGCGCGACGACCTCGGCACCAAGACCATAGGCGTTCGCTTTTACCACGGCGCCAGTGACGGCGTTAGGGGCCATTGCCCTCAGCTTCAGATAGTTGTCGCGCAGGGCACCAAGGTCTATGGTCAGATAACCGCTGGCACCGCCACTCGCCTTTTGGCGACTGATTGTCATGTCCATCATCGTTCCCTTGTTATTTTCTAACAGACTATTGCAACGATCATCGAATTTTCGCAGTTTGATATGTCGATCATTCGAAGAATATCGATTCAACGCAATATTCGGTGGTAAAACGGAATGATTTTATGTCGTCTTTAGACTCTACCGATCGTCATATCATCCGCGTCCTCAGACTGAACGCCCGCATCAGCAATGCCAAGCTGGCGGCAGAGGTCGGTTTGTCGCCGTCTGCCTGCCTGCGTCGGGTCGACATTCTCGAGCGCGAGGGTGTTATTCGCGGCTATACGGCCTTGACGGGAAATGCAGCGGGAGGTGAGGTCATCTCTGTCATCATCCAGATCACGCTGGATCGGCAGACAGAGGATTTTCTCAATCGTTTCGAAAGCGCCGTGCGTAGGTATCCCGAAATCCGCGAGTGCTATCTGATGACCGGCGGGTCCGACTATTTCCTACGAGTAGAGGTGGAAAGTGCCGGTGATTTCGAGCGGGTTCATAAGGTTATTCTGTCGAAGCTACCAGGGGTTTCGCGCATTCATTCCAGTTTCGCCATCCGTAACGCATTGGCCAGCCCCAAGCCAAGAGGCTGACGATCAGGCACTCCACCAGCGGTAAAAGTGGTGCACAGGCCCGTGACCGTGGCCAATATGCAGGTTTCGACCCGCAGCCAGCGCGCCTTGCAGATAATCCTTTGCCAGTCCAATCGCGTCTGCCAGGGGGTATCCAAGAGCCAGATTTGCAGTGATGGCCGATGCGAGCGTGCAGCCGGTGCCGTGGTCGTTGGTCGTGTCGATACGGGGCATGGAAAATTCCAGCACGTCGTCACCATCCAGTAGAAGATCGACGCTTTCAGAACCCGTGCCATGCCCACCCTTGATCAAAACGGCGCCAACACCTGTCTTCAGGATTGCTTCCGCCTGACGGATCACATCCTGCTTGTTCGTTGCCACCGGTTGATCGCTCAGAAGCGCTGCTTCCGGCAAATTCGGGGTGGCCAGGAGTGCCAAAGGCAGCAGCCTGTTGCGCAGGCTTTCAACGGCATCTTCCTGCAGGAGACGATCGCCGGATGTCGCCACCATAACCGGGTCCAAAATGACCCGTTTGCCAGCATGACGCAAACCCGCAGCAATCGTCTCGATGGTCTCGATGCGCGAAACCATCCCGATCTTCACAGCCCCGATATCGAGGTCTGAGAAAACGGCGTCCATTTGTGCGGCGATCATGTTTGCTGAGATATCCTCAACTGCTGTCACGCCTCTCGTGTTCTGTGCCGTAATTGCCGTTATCACAGTGGCGCCAAAAACGCCGAGCGCCGAAAATGTCTTGAGATCGGCCTGGATCCCGGCCCCCCCGCTGCTGTCGGACCCGGCGATGGTCAGGGCAATGGCGGTCATCGGGATGCCTCCAGCGCGGCATCCACCCGGTGGCGGAAATCAACCGTTGCTGCCGCAATATCCACGGCGCGGAAAAGTGCAGAAATAACGGCAACACCATCGGCGCCAGCCTGAATAACGGGTTCGACCCGCTCCAGCGTGATGCCAGCGATAGCCCCGACCTGCAGATCGGGCCGATGGTTGCGAAGATAGGTGCGGAGGTCGCGCAACCCCTCCAAGCCAACCGGCGTATCTGGGTTGACCTTGGAGACCGTTTCGAAGACGCCGCCAATGCAAGCATAGTCCGCAGGCGCTCGGGCAACACGCTCTGCGTCGCTCATGTTCTTGACGGTCAGGCCGATAATCGCGTCCTGTCCCAGCAAGCGTCGGGCTGTCTGCGCATCCATATCGTCGGCGCCCAGATGCACGCCATCTGCGCCGGATGCCAATGCCACATCAACACGGTCGTTGATGACAAGAGGAACGCCTGTCCCTTTCAAGGCTTCGACCATGAGGCTGGCCTGTTCAATCATCTCGCGGGTCGATGCTTGCTTGTCACGATATTGGATAATCGTTGCGCCGTGCCGTGCCGCAACGGCTGCAAGTTCCGGCAAGGGTGCGATATCGGCAAGCGATGCGTCCACCAAAGCGTTCAGCCTGTAATCAATCCTCATTGTGCTCAATCCTTGCAAGGGACAGAATGTCGTTGGTGTTGACCGTATCCAGCGCGTCCAGAAAGGCCGCTTCGAAGGTACCGGGACCGCGTGCGTGTCTGGCGGCAAGCTGCGCCGATACGCCTGTTACCGTGAGCGCCGCTGCGGCCGCCAACATTGCGTCAGGCTCGACGGCCATAAAAGCGGCGATCACCCCGCCGGAGAGGCAACCGGTGCCGGTCACCTTCGCCATCCATGGATGGCCGTTGACGATATTGATCTTGCGGCCATCATCCTTCAGCTCATCTTCAGGGCCAGTCTGTATGCGCAGCGCTTTGCCGATGTCGCCGATAACAGCCATTTCGGCCGCGTTGCCGCGGACGATCGTCGGGTGAAGGGTGATCAGTTCCTGCGCAAACATCAACCGTGAGGGCGAGTAATCGCAGTGAACGGGGTCTACGATCCAAGGTTTACCCTCGGCATTTGCGACCTCCACGGCAATGCGAATGACCTTGCGTCTCGCGGCATCCAACGTGCCGAGATTGACGGTCAGCGCGTCGACCTTGGAAACGAAGCTTTCGATTTCCTCTTCCGAAGAGGTCATGGAGGGGATGCCGCCGACAGCGGTGATGCCGTCAGCGGTGAACTTCTGAACGACGGTGTTCATCAGGCAATGCACCCGTGGTCGTCGCTGCCGTACACGCGACAGAAGCTCTGCAGCGCTGTTTGCCGTCGGGAAGCTCGCCATGGGTCTCTCGCTCCAGATGTATCATCACGGAGATCACGCACGAAGGAAGAAGAGAAAAGCTTGACCATTGGCAGACTGTTCCGTTCCTACGCCGGCATGACCCGGATCAGGTAAATAAGAGTTTGACCAAGTCATCTCAGCGCTGAAAAGCGCACCCCTCGAACTGGTTGATTTTTTAAGAAAACTTAAGAGTGATGTCAATCATCGCTACGCTGAACCGGTGGTTCCCGCCAGATTTTTGGAAACAGGCTCCATGCACATACGCGGAGTCCTTTCCAATTTTATATCGTGAAATACTGTTTTTCCTCTTGTAGCTCTAGTGGCTATAGGTCGTAAGGCTTTGCTCACAGATGAGAAGGACCACCTGATGAGCACGGCTTTGCAGACCAGATTTCGTGTAGAGGGCATGGACTGCGCCTCTTGTGCCACCAAGATCGACACTGCGGTGCGTCGCATGGATGGCGTGGAGGATGTATCGGTGTCCGTTACAGCGGGAACGATGACCGTCAGCCATGACGACAGGAGCGATCTGGTTGCCATCGGCAAAAAGGTGAGCGGGCTTGGTTATGAGGTCAAGCAATTGCCTGCGGGTGGCTCCAGCGCACCGGTGGCCTCGCATGAGCACGGTCCTAGTTGCTCCCATGATCACGGTCACAATCACGACCATCATGGTCATAGTCACGCGCCCCTTGCTGCGACTTCGGTTGCCGTTGAGGGGCTGCATGGTCACGACCATGGCCCGGGCAATGGCCCTTGGTGGAAAAGCAAGAAGGGGCGGGCGACCATTCTTGCCGGTCTGGCGCTGGTCGTTGCCTATGGGATCGGCCATCTGGTCCCGGATATTCAGTTCTACGCTTTCACCGCCGCGATGCTTGTCGGTCTCGTTCCCATCGCCCGACGTGCTTTTATGGCCGCCCGCGCCGGAACGCCGTTTTCCATTGAAATGCTGATGACCATCGCCGCCGTGGGCGCGCTTGTGATCAATGCTACGGAAGAGGCTGCTGCGGTTGTCTTCCTGTTTCTTGTGGGGGAGCTTCTGGAAGGTGTGGCCGCCGGTAAAGCCCGGGACAGCATCAAGTCTCTTGCGGCGCTCGTTCCCAAGACGGCATTTGTCGAGGAGGCCGGAAAAACCCGGGAGGTGCCTGCCGAAAGCCTTACCCTTGGCGCGATTATACTCGTGCGTCCCGGTGACCGCATTTCGGCCGACGGAACGATCCTTTCTGGCCAAAGCGCCATTGATGAAGCACCCGTAACGGGGGAAAGCGTGCCGGTTCATAAAAAGCCCGGTGACACCGTTTTTGCCGGAACTGTGAATGGCGATGGTGCCATACGGGTGAAAGTGACCGCCACGGCGCAGGATAACACCATTGCTCGCGTGGTGAAGCTGGTGGAGGAAGCACAGGAGAAAAAAGCGCCGACCGAACGGTTCATCGATCGCTTTTCCAGATATTACACACCGGCCGTGGTTGTGGTTGCAGCCTTGGTGGCGACCATACCGCCACTCTTCATGGGGGGTGAATGGGACGAATGGGTCTACAAAGGCCTTGCCATTCTGCTGATCGGTTGCCCTTGCGCATTGGTCATTTCCACGCCAGCTGCCATTGCCGCGTCCCTTTCCGCCGGTGCGCGTCAGGGTCTGTTGATGAAAGGTGGCGCGGTTCTGGAAGGTCTTGGCAAGTTGACGGCCGTTGCGCTGGACAAGACCGGTACATTGACCGAAGGCAAGCCGAAGGTTACCGACATCGTTCCTTTCGAATTCACAGAAGCGGACGTCTTGCGTCTGTCAGCCGCCCTCGAAACAGGGTCCAGCCACCCGCTTGCCTTGTCCATTCTTGCCAAGGCTGCCGAACACGGCGTTGATATTCCAGCGGCCAGCGACGCCAAGGCGCTGGGCGGCAAGGGGGTAACGGCCGTCGTTGAGGGGCAGGAAACATTCCTTGGTTCTCCGCGGGCAGCAGGCGAGCGTGTTGCTCTCTCCGAGCACCATCAGCAGGTCATCACGGCGCTCAACGACGAGGGAAAGACCGTTTCCGTTCTCGTCGTCGGCAAGCGGTTGGCCGGTGCCATAGCCATGCGTGATGAACCGCGTGCCGATGCCATCACCGGTCTCACTCAGCTGAAAGAGCGTGGAATCAGAATCGTGATGCTGACGGGCGATAATAAGCGCACGGCAACGGCAATCGGCCAGACACTGGGAATCGACGTGCGCGCCGAACTGATGCCAGAAGACAAGCAACGGATTGTCGGAGAGTTGAAAGCAGAAGGCCTTGTCGTTGGCAAAGTGGGAGACGGCATCAATGATGCGCCAGCGCTGGCGGCGGCCGATATCGGCATCGCCATGGGTGGCGGAACGGATGTCGCGCTGGAGACGGCCGATGCCGCCATCTTGCACGGTCGCGTTGCCGATGTCGCCCGCATGGTCGATCTGTCCAAACGCACCATGCGCAACATCCACCAGAATATCGCCATGTCGCTGGGTCTGAAGGCCGTGTTTCTGATCACGACGATCATAGGCATCACCGGACTCTGGCCCGCTATTCTCGCAGACACTGGCGCGACCGTTCTTGTCACGCTCAACGCCTTGCGGTTGTTGCGGACCTCGAAGGCTTAAAACTCCGCCACCTTGCCCCATACGGAGGTGTTGAGCCGGGCGGGGCGGTAAGGAACGGGATCGACTATGGGTGGCGCACCGCTGACGATATCGGCCACGAGATGTCCCGCGCCGGGGCCGATACCAAACCCATGGCCGCTGAAACCGGCGGCGAGGATGAGGCCAGGGATGGTTTCCACTTCACCAATGGCTGGGACGCCGTCGGGTGTGCTATCGATGAAACCGGCCCAGCTGTTGGCCATGGTCGTCTTTCGCAACTCCGGCAACAGCGCCAGAGCGCGGCGGAGTGTTTCATCGATCTGTGTCTGGTCGGTTTTAGGATCGAGAATGCGGTTCTTCTCCATCGGGGTGACGTCGTCCATCCGCCATTTTTTCAACGTCTCATGGCCCGCTTTCCAACCTTCCAGTCCGCCGATGGCCAGGCTTTTCCGGCGTTTGAGAAACATCGGGACGAACTCGCGGGAGAAGCGAAGCTGCTGCGGTGTGGGATCGACACGTGCCCTGCCGCTGATGGCCAGCGTGTAGCCGCCATCGACCCGGCTGGTGATGGAAACATCTGCCGTGTGCAGCGCGTCGGGTAGCCCTTGCGCGCCTGCTGTGACGGATAGAATCGACGATCGAACCGATGCCTGCGGAAAGCGGATGCCGAGCTGGTGGCAGAAGGAAGAGGCCCAGGCGCCGCCCGCCAGCACCACGGTTTTGGTCGCAATCGTGCCCTTTTCTGTAACGACACCGCAAACGCGTCCAGCCTGTAACTCGAGACCGCGCGCAGCGCACATCTGGTGCACGCTTCCACCAAGCTTCATGATGGCGCGCGCGACGACAGGTGCTGCCCGAGACGGGTCGGCAATGCCATCCGTCGGTGAAAACACACCACCCTTCCAATCGCGGTTGGTCGCGCTGCCGCGCTGCCTCGCCTCATCTGCACTCAACATATGCGTGGTGACGCCAACGGTACGGGCAAAATCGCGCCACCGCGCCCAACCTTCGATTTCGGCTTCGTTATTGCTGAGATAGAGCAAGCCGCAACGGCGGAAGCCGGTGTCTTCACCGGTGTCGGCTGCGAAACGTTCCCATAGCGCCAAGCTATGCGTGGACATTGGCAGTTCACGAGCATCGCGATTCTGCTGCCTGCACCAGCCCCAGTTTCGGCTGCTTTGCTCGGCACCAACACGGCCTTTTTCGACCAGTGCCACCTTCAATCCGCGCTGGGCCAGATAATAGGCGGAAAACACACCTGCAACGCCGCCGCCGATCACGACGACATCCGCCTCATTGGGTAGGTCGGGGGTGGTTTCGATACGGTGTAGCGGTGCGGGCATGGTATTCTCCTGTAGGCGTCCCATACTATCAGCCACGTCGTTTTGCGCCTGCCGCAGGACGCGGCTCTGGCAGAATTTTATTCTGTAGCGAATGGCCCCGCCGCATCTATCTGCCAAAATCGCATTTCAAGCCTCTGCGATGTTGGCATTGTGGCGGTTTTGCTTGCGCGACCAGCGTTGCCGCATATTATGCTGTGTCACGATGACCCAGCAGGAAATGTGGCACCATGAAGCTTGACCGTATCGACATCAAGATTCTCCATGAACTTCAGAAGAACGGCCGCATCACCAATGTGGAACTGGCGGAGTTGGTGAACCTTTCACCAAGCCCGTGCCTGATGCGCGTCAAGAAATTGCAGTCTGAAGGGTTCATCACCAGCTATTCCGCGCATATCAACATCGGCAAGCTCGGTCAGACGCTGACGGTCTTTACCGAGGTGACACTGAAGAACCACCGGCAGATTGATTTTGCCCGCTTTCTCACTGCTGTCGAAAAGCTGGATTCGGTGATCGAATGCCACCTCGTTTCCGGTGGTTATGACTATCTGCTCAAATTCGTTACCGGCAGCATCGGCGAATATCAGACGATCATGGAGCGTTTGATCGACATGGATATCGGCATCGACAAATATTTCAGCTTCGTCGTGCTGAAGTCACCGATCGTCAAACCGCACATGCCGCTGACCAGCCTGTTCCCGATGTAGTGCCTACGCTTAACGCTTGGCAAAGGCGCGCACCAGTTCCGGGTCTCGCTCGAGGCTATCCAGCCAGTGGGTATCGAGCTTGGGAACGGACGAAAACAGAAGCTTGGAGTAGGGGTGGGCATCGGCGTTGCCGATCGCCGATGGCGGCATTTGCTCCACCTTTTCCCCCGCATACATCACAGCGATTTCGTCGCAGATTGCCTGAACCACCGAGAGATCGTGGCTGATGAAGATGTAGGAGAGTTTTAGCTCGCGCTGCAATTCCTTGAGAAGGTCGATGATGGCGGCGGCAACGACCGTGTCCAGCGCGGAGGTAATCTCGTCGCAGAGAATGACCTTGGGATTGGCAGCCAGGGCACGGGCAAGGTTGACGCGCTGTTTCTGCCCGCCAGAAAGTTCACCGGGCCGCCGGAACTTCATGTTGCGTGGCAGTTGCACCATGTCGAGCAATTGCTCCACGCGTGCTTCGCGGGCACGCCTGTCCATGTCGTAGTAAAATGCCAGCGGCCTCTCCAGAATATCGGAAATCGACTTGGAGGGGTTGAGGGCGGTATCGGCAAACTGGAAAACGATCTGCAATTTGCGTAGCTCTTCACGCTGGCGGTCCCGCGCGTTGGGGGCCAGTTCCCTGCCATCGAAAATGACGTGGCCTGAAACGGGTGGCAGGATACCTGCGATCGCACGCGCCAGCGTGGATTTGCCGCAGCCGGATTCACCGATAATGCCGAGATTGCGGCCTTCTTCCAAGGAGATATCGACCGATTTCAGGGCAAGTGCCAGCGGCAGCCCGTTTGGCTGGATCGGACCGTAACCCGCGGTGATGCCCTTTGCTTCCAGCAAAGGCTTTTTGCCAGCAGACGCATTCGCATCGGCGGCACTTGCATGAATACGGGGCTTAAAGGCTGCCAGCAATTCCTGCGTATAGGGATGCTCGGGGCGGTTGATGATCTGGTCCGTCGTGCCGATTTCCTGGATTTCGCCACCCTTGAGAACGACGATCCGGTCCGCGATCTGCGCAACGACGGCGAGGTCATGCGAGACATAGACACCCGCCAGATGACCCGCCTTCATGACGGATTTGAACGCCCGCAGAACCTCGATCTGGGTGGTCACGTCAAGCGCCGTCGTCGGCTCATCGAAGATCACCAGACGCGGATTGCCGATCAGCGCCATCGCAGCCGAAAGGCGTTGCAATTGCCCTCCGGAGACCTGGTGCGGGTAGCGATCACCGATGGTCTCGGCATTGGGCAGAGCCAGCGCTTGAAACAGCTCGACAGCTTTCTGTTTTGCGTCCGTATCGCTCATCAGCCCATGAATGCGGACGACCTCGATGACCTGATCCATGATGCGCTGTGCGGGATTGAAGGCCGCTGCAGCGCTTTGCGGCACATAGGCGACATCCGTGCCGCGCAGCTTGGATAATCCTTTTTGAGAGGTCGCAGCCATGTCGTTGCTGCCCAGTCGTACGGAGCCCCCGACGATTTTGCAGCCCGGGCGGGTGTGGCCCAGCATCGTCAAGGCTATGGTCGTTTTGCCCGAACCGCTCTCGCCGATCAGGGCGACGATCTCGCCATCGGCGATATCGAAGCTGACGCCGCGAATGATCTCGACGGTGCGACCGGTATCGGTTTTGGCCTCGACCTTCAGGTCACGTATTTCAACGAGATTGGCCATCACGCACTCCTGTCACGAATTTTCTGCGGCAGATTGTCGATCAGCATGTTGACGCTGATGGTGAGTGTCGCGATGGCAACTGACGGGAACATCACCGCTGGCGCACCGAAGGAAAGACCTCCGATGTTTTCCCGCACCAGCGCGCCCCAGTCTGCATTGGGTGGCTGTACGCCAAGGCCAAGGAAGGAGAGACCGGAGAGAAGCAGCACGATGAAGACGAAGCGCAGCCCGAAATCGGCCAGCACCGGCCCCAATATGTTCGGCAGGATCTCAGCGCGAATGATGTAGAAGACACCTTCACCGCGCGCGCGCGCCACGGTCACAAAATCCATCGTGTTGATGTTGACCGCGAGCGCACGGGCAAAGCGGTATGAGCCGGGCATGTAAATGATCGCCATCGTCATGATCAGGATTGGGATGGAAGGACCAAGTGCCGCAACGATGACCAGACCGAAAAGCTTGCTGGGTATGGAAATCAATGCATCCAGAAAGCGCGACAGGCACTGGTCGAACCAGCCACCGGCCACCGCCGCACACATGCCCAGCGTCACGCCCGAAAAGCAGGCTATGAGAACGGATGCCAGGGAGATGCCGACCGTGTAGCGCGCACCCATGAGGATCCGTGAGAAGATGTCGCGCCCCAGATAGTCGGTGCCCATGATGAACTTTTCCGACATGGGGCCGAAATAGTCGAAATCAACGATATCCCCGACCGGATAGGGAATCAGCAGCGGTGCGAAGATCGCAATCAGTGCCCAGAAGAGAATGACACTTGCCGCTGCAATGCCGATGGCATTGAAACGATAACCGAAGCTGCGGGGAGAAAGCGCGATACGGGCCATGGTCAGCGAAGCCTCGGATTGGCGACGATGGCGATGATGTCGGCGATGGTGATCAGGACGAGATAACCGAGGCAGAAGATCATCGCACATGTCTGGATGAGGGGCAGGTCACGGGTGGCGACGGCGTCCACCATCAACTTGGCAATGCCCGGATAGTTGAAGATGGTCTCGACGATGATGACACCGCCCAGCAGATAGGACACCGAAAGTGCCACCGCGTTGACGATCGGGCCAAGGGCATTGGGCAGCGCGTGCCGTAACACCATTCGTGACCGTGATGCGCCTTTCAACAGCGCCATTTCCACATAGGGCGTGTCGAGTGTTTCGATCACGGCGGCACGCGTCATGCGGATCATCTGCGCGGAAATCACGAAGCTGAGCGTGATGACGGGCATGGCGAACACCCGCAGCAACTCACCGAACGAGTGGACCTCGTTGGCGAAGGCGAGTGCTGGCAGCCACTTCAGATAGACCGCAAAAATCAGGACGGCGGAGGTTGCGACCATGAATTCAGGCACGGAGATCACCGCGATGGTGACTGTGGTGACGATGCGATCATAGACGGTGCCGCGCATGATGGCGGCGGTGATGCCGAGCGTCAGCGCGATGGGAATGGAAAACAGCGCCGTGACAGCAGCGAGCTTCATCGTATTGGCCAGACGGACGCCGATCAGATCGGCAATGGCCATGTTGTTGGCGTAAGACTTGCCCAGATCGCCCATGGCAAGACCGCCCAGCCAGCGCAGGAACCGCAAAATGGCCGGATCATCCAGATGCATGGCGGTGCGAAGACCCGCTACGGCCTCAGGCGTTGCGGATTGGCCGAGCAGGATCTGCGCCACGTCGCCGGGCAACATTTCGGTCGCGAAAAACACGGTAAAGGAGACGATCAAAAGGGTGATGATCGTGATGAACAGCCGGTTCACCACAAGTGCAAGGACATGTTTGTTCATGCAGCCTCTCTTTCGAAAACGATCACGGCTCCCGGTGATGGCATTGTCCGACCAAAGGCCGCCAATAGCAATGCGGGGGAGGGAGCAAGCGAACTAGTGCCCGCCACAGGATGCGGCGGGCAAAGGTCCGAAATCAGGCTTCGAGCCAGACGTGTTCGGCAAAGCCGTAACCCATCATGCCACCAAGCGGGCTGGGCAGTAGGCCTTTCAGCTTGGAAGAGATGCCATCGACGTTGGAAATATAGACCGGGATGATCGTGCCAGCCTCTTCGGCGATCATAACCTGCATCTCGTTATAGATCGTCTTGCGTTTTTCAATGTCGAGCAGGCCGCGGGCTTCCACCAGCATCTTGTCAAATTTCTCGGACTTGTACTGGCTCTCGTTCCACGGTGCGTTGGATGCATAAAGCAGGGAGAAGAGGATGTCCGGTGTCGGGCGCGGGTTGATATTGCCGAAATGCATGGGGGCTTTCAGCCAGTAATTCGACCAGTAACCATCCGAAGGAACGCGCTGAACATCGAATTTCATGCCGACCTGCGCGCCTGCGGCCTGCACCACCATGGCCATGTCGATGGAGGACGCGGCGGCTTCGGAAGCGACGACCGGGATCGACTGACCGATGAGACCGGCTTTTTCGAAATGGAACTTTGCCTTGTCGGGATCGAAGGCTTTCGGCTTCAAATCCTTGTTGTGATACATGTTGGCTGGCGAAACCGGCTGGTCGTTGCCGATTTCGGCCAGACCACGCAGCACGGACTTCTGGATCTGTTCGCGATTGACCAGATATTTCATGCCCTGCACGAAATCGGCCTTGTCGCCCGGCGCCATGTCGAGGCGCATGTTGAGGTTGGTGTAGTTGCCGGAGGTCGTTTTGGAGATGACGACGTTTGGCTGGCCCTCCATCAGGCGAATGGCACGTGGGTTGACGGATGCGGCCAGCTGGATATCGCCAGCCAGAAGCGCGTTGACGCGAGCCGTATCGTCGGAAATTGCGAAGAATTCGAAGGAGTCGAGATACGGTCCCTCGGACTTCCAGTAGTTCTTGTTCTTCGTGGCGACGGAGCGAACGCCGGGCTCGAACACTTCGCAGACGAAAGCGCCGGTGCCGTTGGCCTTGGTGAAGTCCGTGGTGCCATCGGCGATGATCATGAAGTGGTGCAAGGCGAGGATGGTGGGAAGGTCGGCATTGGCATTTTCAAGGGTGATTTCCACCGTCAACTCATCCACGGCCTTGAAGCCGGTCATCTGCTTGGCGATCGAATTGACCTTGGAGCCAACCGCAGGGTCGAGATGGCGCTTGAGAGAATAGACGACATCAGCCGATGTCAGCGATTTTCCATCGTGGAACGTGACGCCCTTGCGCAGTTTGACGGTCCAGACCTTGGCATCCTTGCTGTCGATGCTTTCAGCCAGCTCCATCGTCGTCATGCCCGCCTGATCGATGTTGGACAGGCGGTTGTAGAAGGCGCTGCAACGAACATAATCCGTGGAAAGCGATGCCTTGGCGGGATCGAGCGTATCGGCGGTGGAGGAGGACCATCCGGCTGCCTTCAAGGAACCGCCCGAAACCGGAGTTGCGGCGAATGCCTGACCGGCGCGTCCCAGAATGGCGGAACCTGCGGTCATGGCAACACCGCCCGCCATCAGCATCTTGAGAAGGTCGCGGCGGCTCGCACCCTGGCGAATGGCGTTCTCAACCATCGCATCGTCGGTGGAAGTCCAGTTGATGAGTGTGTTATCGGTCATGTTCATTCCCCTTTATTGTTAAAGTCACGGGTCGAACGGCTTATGGATGCCGCTTTTACCCTTGGAGGGCAGCGTCAGGCGTCGTGTTTCTCCTCCACAGCGTCGGCAA
Organism: Rhizobium skierniewicense; assembly: GCF_014196515.1. Lineage (GTDB taxonomy): Bacteria > Pseudomonadota > Alphaproteobacteria > Rhizobiales > Rhizobiaceae > Agrobacterium > Agrobacterium skierniewicense. The sequence continues at coordinate 409,339 of NZ_JACIDV010000003.1, forward strand.
GCGCGGCCATGGAGGTGAAATGGAAATCGGGTTGGGTGAAATTTTCAGGCTCGATGGTTCCACCATAGCCCTTTTGTGCATGGCGTCGTTCAATCCAGCAGTTCGTCATGCCAAGCTTTCGGGAAATCCCGATATCGTGGTACTGGCTTTGCGCAACATGCAGGATATCGTCCTTGGTGTTGCCTTCGGACTGAACGAATTCAAAGACGTAGTTGAAAAACGCGGGGTCCGGCTTTTCGGTGCCGGTGTCATCAGCGGTGAAGCCCTGATAGAACGGGTTTCCTAGCTCTTGCGAGAAACATTCGAAAGCCCAGCGCTGGGCATTTGTCATGGCGATCAGCCGGTATCGGGTCGCAAGCTGCGCCAGCGCCTTGGTGCTATCTGGAAACGCCTTCCATCCTTTCGCGGAATCGCGAAGACGTTCGCCAAGAACACGGTCGGCAGGTAGGCCGAGCTCTGGTGCAATCACCAGATAAACGCGCACGAGATCATCGGGAAACAGGCCGACATCCGGCAGATAGCGGGCTGCACGGTACAATGTCAGCGCTGCCTCGGCATCGAGAGTAACACCGTTTTCGCCGGCGATCTGCTGCAGGCAATCCGTCAGGCCGCTTTCAAAATCGATCAGCGTTCCCACCACGTCGAAGCTCAGATATTTGAAGTCTGCTAAACTCTTCGGCAATGTCATGCTCCTGTTTTAAAAGCGGATCGCGGATGATGATGGTGGCCTGGCAGAATTCTATGCTGTGGGTTTTTTCCCCTGATCGCGTCTTTTCCGGCTTTTCTGTCCTATTTGGCCTTCGTTGCGTCCATCATCGCAAGAATTGATCGCGAGATTCGCTGAAAGACCAGACCCCTGCGGCACAATATTCTGAATATGCCATCAAAGCGGTATTTCCAGCGCAGCCCCTCAGGCCATGGCTGAACGAACGTCCGGGTCTTCCAGCGTCTGGTCGAGCGTCATCCGCGTGCGCTCGATGATGGCGTCGATCTCGCTGTCGGTGCAGCACAGCGGCGGTGCATAGCCCAGTACGCCGTTACCGAAGGCGCGGATGACAAGGCCATTGTCCCAGGCGCGGTCGAAAATGCGGCGCGATGGATCGGCGGCAGCGGGTAGAGGCGTTTTCTTTTGCTTGTCGGTGACCAGTTCGATGGCTGCCAGCATGCCGCGGCCGCGGACATCACCAACCAGCGGATGGTCGGCCAGGCTGTGCAATCCGGCCATCAGGCGCGCACCGGCTTTGACACCGTTTTCGAGCAGCCCGTTTTCATAAAGTCTCAGCACTTCCAGCCCGACGGCGGCGCTGACCGGGTGTGCGGAATAGGTGTAGCCATGGCCAATAGCAGAGGCACCGGCACCATCGGCAATCGTATGATAGACCCTGTCGGACATGAAGACCGCCCCCATCGGCACGTAGCCGGAGGTCAGGCCCTTTGCCGTGGTCATGAAATCCGGCACAACATCTTCATCCGAACACGCAAACAGCGGTCCGGTGCGGCCAAAGCCGGTAATGACTTCGTCGGCAACGAGAAGAACATCATGGTCCTTGCACACCTTATGCATTGCCTTCAGCCAGCCATCCGGTGGCACCAGAACGCCGCCCGAACCCTGGATCGGCTCCACATAGAAAGCCGCGACCCGCTCAGCGCCGATCTCTTCGATCTTCGCCCGCAGGGCTGCAACCGAACCATCGATAATTGCCTGAGGATCAGTGCCGACAGGGTTGCGATAGGCATAGTGCGACGGAATTTTGTGCTGCCAGTCAAACGGCAATCCGAAGCCAGCGTGGAAGATTGGCAGGGCCGTCAACCCCGCACCAACAGTGCTGGAGCCGTGGTATCCCTGCTCGAGCGAAATGAACTGGTCTTTCTGCGGCGTGCCCAGAGAGTGGTAATAATAGCGGATGAAGCGGATGGTGCTATCCACCGCATCGGACCCGCCCAGTGTGAAGTAGATGTGGTTGAGATCGCCCGGCGAACGATCTGCAAGTTCCGATGCCAGACGGATCGCCGGTTCCGAACCCAGGCTGAAATAACCCGTCGCGTAGGGAAGCTCACGCATCTGCTTTGCCGCCGCTTCCACGATACTCTCATGTCCGTAACCGGCATTGACACACCATAGGCCCGCGAAGCCGTCGATCATCTGGTGGCCGGTCATGTCCGTCACCGTCGCGCCTTTGGCAGATTTCATCACCCTGACACCGAGCTTTTCATGGCCCCTGTAGGATGCAACCGGATGAACCAGATGTGCGCGGTCAAGTTCGATGAGGGAATTGCTGAGCATAACGATCTCCAGGATCAACCGAGGGCCTGACTGGCCAGTGCAAATGTTTTGACGGTGGTGTTTTCGCGCGGCTTGCCATCACGAACCATGGCAATGCCGCCGCCGACATGGGCAAGGCCAAGCTCCGTCAGCCATGGGGCGAGACCGCTCTCCTCGCTGGTATCGACACGCATGAACCGGCCTTCTTGCCCTGCGAAGAGAAAGGACAGCATATGCCTCGCCTCATCAGCATTTCCTGCTACGATCGGCCCGGCGACTTCGCCACGCCCGAAGCGGCGGATCGCGCCGAAACCCGCAATACGCCCATCGTGGCGAATGACGGCCAAACGGCCGTGGACTGCCAGATAGTCGATCAGATTGTGACGGTCCATGCCGCATGCGGCGTGATCAAGTTCCGCGCATTCGGCCGCATCCGCAGCATTGGCCCATTCAACATGAGCAGGCGATGGTATAGACAATATCGGCCCTTGATGCTGAACGATGCGGTGCGTCTCGCGAAACCCAAGCTTTTCATAAAGCGGCAGGCCATCGCGGGTGGCAACCAGCCTGCATTCGCGCCCGCTTGCTGCATTCAGGGCAAAATCCATCAAGCGCTTGCCGATACCCAGGCCACGCATGGCTTCATCCACGATGACCATGTTGATGGTTGCCACGTCGTCACCATAAAGCGTTGCCATCGCTGTGCCCAGAACGCGGTCCTTGTGAATGGCAGCAACACCCTTGCTGAGCGATAGGCTCATCGCCCAGTCTTCTCGGCGATGGGGCCATTGCGCCTGTTGTGAAAGCGATAGCGCTCCCTCCAGATGGGCTGTGGTCATTTCAACAAGATCGATCTGGTTCGCCAGCATGGCGGCTTCCCTCGCGGCATATGTGCTTTTCTATTTGATAACCCTCAGCGGGAAGAACATCGTCCTGACCTCGGCACCGGTGCGGCAGGTTTACACTGTATGTGTCGCTGGCCGCCGCATCTTATGCTGTGGGGAAAATCGGAGAAACCATGCGGGCGATGCGGATGGGCATTTCGCGCAACTCTCTGCCAAAGCTTCGCATCTATACGCAACAATCTGCTTTGCTGATGGCGATTGCGGTGACTGCAACCGGATTCACGCACCTATGATGGGCGTCATAAAGGAATGCATCCGAACAGCCCATCCAGAGGACAAAATCGTATGACCCAGTTTCGGCCCAAATACATCACCTTCGATTGCTACGGCACCTTGACCCATTTCCAGATGGCCGAAGCAGCGCAGACGCTTTACGGCGACCAACTGGATTCGGACAAGATGGTGCAGTTCATCAAGAATTTTGCGGCCTACCGACTTGATGAAATCATGGGCGACTGGAAACCCTATAATGAGGTCGTTCATAATGCGGTTGAGCGAGCCTGCCGCAAGAACGGCGTGACCTTCAAGGACGAGGATGGCCGTTTCGTTTACGAGCAGGTTCCGACCTGGGGTCCGCATGCGGACGTGCCGGCAGGCCTTGCGAAAGTTGCGAGGGAAATTCCGCTGGTCATTTTGTCGAATGCCATGGATGAACAGATCATGCACAATGTGGAAAAGCTCGGCGCGCCTTTCCATAAGGTCTACACCGCGCAGCAGGCCAATGCCTACAAGCCTCGTTTCCAGGCGTTCGAATATATGTTCGACATGCTGGGCTGCAACCCGGAAGACATTCTGCATGTCTCCTCGTCTTTCCGCTACGACCTGATGTCGGCGCATGACCTCGGCATCAAGAACAAGGTCTGGGTCAACAGGGGCCATGAGCCAGCCAATCCCTACTACGGCTATACCGAAATCAAGGATATCTCCGGCCTTGCTGGCGTTGTCGGGCTTTAAGGTGGTTCATAAAGGCGAATGAAGACCATGCAGTTCAAATCCTACTGGCACGATACCGCTCCGGTCTTCACCTCTGCGACAGAGGGGCCGGTCGAAGGCACGTTCGATGTCGCCATTATCGGTGGCGGCTTTACCGGTCTGTCGGCCGCCCGCACTCTGGCAAAGGGCGGCGCGACAGTGGTCGTGCTGGAAGCGCAACATGTCGGCTTCGGTGGCTCCGGCCGCAATGGCGGGCACCTGAACAACGGCATCGCCCACAGCTTCGTATCCGCCAAGGAACATCTGGGCGTGGAGCGCGCGAGCGCGCTCTACCGCGCTTTCGACAATTCCGTCGATACGATCGAGGCAATCGTTGCTGAAGAGGGCATCGATTGCAACTTCCGTCGGGCCGGTAAGCTGAAGCTGGCGTCCAAACCTGCGCATTTCGATGCGATCGCGAAGAATTTCGACGTGGTCAACAGAGAGATTGACCCTGACACGGCGCTTCTTTCCAAGCCGGAGCTGGAAAACGAAATAGGCTCGGAAAACTTCTACGGTGCGATGCTCTCGAAGAAGAGTGCCATGATGCATATGGGCCGTTTCGTCCACGGTATCGCGGAAGCTTGTGTGCGCCACGGCGCGACGATCTTTGAAAAGGCACCGGTGACGGGTCGCAGCGAGCAGGGGGGTATCCATCGTCTTACCACGTCCCGTGGTTTCGTTGAGGCGCGCAACGTCATCGTTGCCACCAATGCTTATACCGCTGGTCCGTTCGACTATTTCAAACGCCGCATCATTCCGGTTGGCAGCTTCATCGTGGCAACGCGGCCCTTGAGCGATGCGGAGATCGCGTCCGCGATGCCCGGCAACCGCACCTGCGTCACCTCCATGAACATCGGCAACTATTTCCGCCTGTCGCCGGACAATCGTCTGATCTTCGGCGGCCGCGCGCGGTTTTCTGCGACATCGGATGCGCGTTCTGATGCCAAGAGCGGAGAAATTCTCAAGAGCGGCTTGACCGAAATCTTCCCGCAGCTTCGAGGCGTCGACATCGACTATTGCTGGGGCGGTCTGGTCGGCATGACGAGCGACCGCTTCCCCCGTGCGGGAGAAGTCGAAGGGTTGAACTTTGCCATGGGTTATTCCGGCCACGGTGCGCAAATGTCGATCCACATGGGAACGCTTCTGGCAGACAAGCTGCTGGGCAAGCCGGACCGAAATCCATTGAAGGGGCTGGATTGGAACGCCGTGCCCGGCTATTCCGGCAAGCCATGGTTCCTGCCGGTTGTCGGCTTTTATTACAAAATGCTCGATAAATTTCAGTGATGCAAAAAGCCCGCAACGCCAACGTTGCGGGCTCCCTTGTTTCAGTTCAATCCACCGATGTGGAATGACTTCATTTCAAGATATTCCTCGATGCCGCATTGCGCACCTTCACGGCCAAGGCCGGATTGTTTGACGCCGCCGAAGGGTGCGACTTCCGTGGAAACAGACCCGGTGTTGAGACCAATCATCCCGAATTCCAGTGCTTCCGCCACCCGCCAGGAGCGCTTCAGGCTTTCCGTGTAGAAATAAGCGGCAAGGCCGAACGGCGTACCATTTGCAATTTTGAGCGCTTCTTCTTCCGTATCGAAGCGGAAAAGCGGCGCGACGGGTCCGAAGGTTTCCTCATCGGCCAGCAACATATCCGTTGTGGCTCCACCCAGAACGATCGGTGCGGTAAACTGCGAACCTTCGGGCAGCGCAGAAACCTTCGATATGATTTCAGCACCCTTGGAAAGGGCATCTTCGATATGACGATTGATCTTGTCGATGGCGGCGGCGTTGATCATTGGGCCGATATCGATATTGGCATCCGTGCCGGGGCCGACCTTCATGGCTGAAACCCGCGCCGAGAGCTTGGCCGCAAAGGTGTCATAGACGCCCGATTGAACCAGAATGCGGTTGGAGCAAACGCAGGTCTGTCCGCCATTGCGGAACTTGGATGCGATGGCACCCTCGACAGCCAGATCGATATCGGCATCGTCGAACACAATGAAGGGCGCATTGCCACCGAGCTCGAGACTGAGGCGCTTGATGCTGTCGGACGCACCGCGCATCAACAGGGAACCGACACGGGTGGAGCCGGTGAAGGAAATCTTGCGCACCGTCTCGTTGGCGAGCAGTTCGTTGCCGATTTCGGTCGGCATGCCGGTGACGATGTTGATGACGCCCGCGGGAATACCAGCCCGCTCCGCAAGAACACCGAGTGCCAGCGCCGAATAGGGCGTGAACTCGGACGGCTTGATGACGACGGTGCATCCGGCGGCAAGTGCGGGAGCCACCTTGCGGGTGATCATCGCATTGGGAAAATTCCACGGCGTGATGATGCCGCAAACGCCAACCGGCTCTTTCAGGACGACGATGCGTCTATCTGCGGTGGGCGAGGGAATGGTGTGGCCGTTGATGCGACGTGCTTCCTCGGAAAACCATTTGACGAAGGATGCGCCGTAGCGGATTTCGCCTTTGCCTTCAGCAAGGGGTTTTCCCTGTTCCATAGTTAAAAGCAGCGCGAGGTCGTCCTCATGAGCGACCATCAGCGCGTACCATTTGTCCAGAAGTGCTGCACGCTCGGCGTTTGTTCTGGCTTTCCATGGCGCAAAGGCTTTTGCTGCCGCCTCGATCGCTGCGCGTGTTTCCTCGCCGCCCATATCCGGCACCGTGCCCATCACTTTTTGTGTGGCGGGATCGATGACATCGACTGTCTTGCCAGATGCAGCGTCCAGCCACTTGCCGCCGATGAAACCCTGCTGCTGGAACAGGCCCTGATCTTTTAGAAAATTCATTCCATTTCCTCCTTCAAACCAGTGCGGTTAGCACGGCGGCAGTAATAGCGTCTGTCTTGTCCTTGCCCGGCACGGTTCCAATACCCTTGGCCGTCGTCGTTTCGATGGCCGAGATGATATCGGCTGCGGCTTGGGTCTCGCCGAGATGATCGAGCATCATGGCGCCAGACCAGATGGCTGCGATGGGATTGGCAATGCCGAGATGGGCGATATCGGGGGCCGAACCATGGACCGGCTCGAACATGGATGGCGCCGATTTGTCAGGGTTGATGTTGGCCGAAGCCGCAAAGCCAAGGCCACCCTGGATCGCCGCACCCAGATCGGTCAGAATATCGCCGAACAGGTTGGAAGCGACAACGACATCGAGGCTCTCGGGTGCCATGACCATGCGCGCCGCCATGGCGTCGATATGATAGTTCGTCACCTCCACGTCGGGATATTCGCCAGCAATCTTCGCCGTCATCTCGTCCCAGAACACCATGGAGTATTTCTGAGCATTTGACTTGGTGATGGACGCCAGTTTTTTACGACGGGAGCGTGCTTGGTCGAAACCGAAGCGCAGAATGCGTTCCACGCCCGTGCGGGTGAAGATCGAGGTTTCGACAGCCACTTCGTCAGGGGTGCCGACATGTACACGGCCACCCGCACCGGAATATTCGCCTTCGGTGTTCTCGCGAATGCACAGAATGTCGAAGCTGTCTTTCCGCAAGGGGCCCTCCACGCCCGGCAGCAGCCTATGGGGGCGGATATTGGCATATTGCACGAAGGCCTTGCGGATGGGCAGCAGCAGACCGTGCAGGGAAACAGCATCCGGCACTTCCGCAGGCCAGCCAACGGCACCCAATAGAATGGCATCATAGGTGCGCAGAATATCTATTCCATCAGCGGGCATCATCGCGCCGGTTTCCTTGTAGAAGGCGCAGGACCATGGTAACGTCTTGCCCGTCAAGGTGAACGTCCCCTGCCTGGCGGCTGCCGCCTGCAACACCTGCCATGCGGCATCCGTCACCGCAGTGCCGATGCCATCGCCGGGAATGAGAGCAATGGAATGATTTTTCATCTGAATTATCCGTTTCAAAGATCGATAAGAACGCTTTTTGACTTCCGGTTCGCCATGTAGGCATCGCGACCCAGATCCTTGCCGATGCCTGAGCTTTTATAACCACCGGTCGGCAGAATGTGGTCGCGGGATCTTCCGTAACGATTGACCCAGATCGTGCCCGCTTGCAACGCCCTGGTAACGCGAATGGCGCGGGAAAGATCGCGCGTGAACACGCCTGCCGCAAGGCCATAGGTCGGGTGATCTGCCAGTGCCAGCGCTTCGTCTTCATCCTCGAAGGTTTGCAGCGTCAGGACAGGTCCGAAGATTTCCTCTGCTAAAGCGGGTGAATCCTGCGAAACATTGCCAAGCAATGTCGGCGCGTAGAAATAGCCCTCTCGGTCCATGATCTGCCCGCCGGTCAGGCATTCGGCGCCTGCACTGATGGATGCGCGGACGATTGTGTCGATCCGCTCTATCTGTTTTTGTGAAATGATCGGGCTGTACTGGGTGTTTTCATCCCATGTCGGGCCGGTCTCGACGCCGCGCATGATGGTGGTGATGGCGGCGATGAGTTCCTCCGCAATCTCCCTGGCGACGATCAGGCGGGAACCCGCCACGCAGGCTTGTCCGGCATTGGAGATGATACTTTGCGCGACAGCTTTTGCCGTGCGGTTTATGTCGGCATCGGCAAACACCACCTGCGGGCTTTTCCCGCCAAGCTCAAGCGTCATCGGCTTGATCCCGGTTCGGGCGACATTCTGCATGATGGCGGAACCGGCAGCGGTAGAGCCGGTAAAGCTGACCTTGGAAATATCGGGATGACCGGTGATGGCGTTGCCGGTCACCATGCCATCGCCCAGTACGATATTGATGAGACCGGCAGGAATACCGGCCTCGACGGAAAGTTCGGCAATGCGCAGGCTTGAAAACGGCGTCATTTCAGATGGTTTCAACACCACGGCATTTCCTGCCGCCAGTGCGGGTCCGAGCTTCCACCCCGCCATCGACAACGGAAAATTCCACGGCGTGATGGCACCGACGACACCATAGGGCTCGGTCATGATCATTCCGAGACTGGTGTCGGACGTCGGAACGAGGTCACTGCCTTCCTTGTCCGCAAACTCCGCGAAGAAACGGATTTGTTCTGCCGTAACAGCGATATCGCCCGCGACCAGATGGCCGACGGGGCGGGTCGAAGACACGGCTTCCAGCTTTGCCAGATGTTCCGCGTCCTGTTCGATCAGATCGGCCCAACGGTGCATGGCCCGCGTTCGGTCGCGCGGCCGCAGACCGCTCCAGTTGCTGGTCTTCAACGCTTTTTTCGCTGTTTGCACCGCCTGATCCACCAGATCGGGGCCGGCAACAGGGCAATCGCCGAAGGCAGCGCCATCGGACGGGCGGTACATGGCGATGCCTTCGCTGGCAGCCACTGTCTCGCCGCCGATGAAGTGGTAATGCGGCAGCGAAATCGCGTCTGGATCGAAACTGAGCGTCATGGCCGTCGTTCCTTATGCAGGGTCGGTTACGGTCACATAGATCTTGCGAACCGTCTCGATGGTGCGCCATACGCCGACGAAACCGGGCTTCATCATGAAACTGTCTCCTGCACGGTAAGTAACGGTGTCGCCGCCCTTTTCGTCCAGTTCGATCACGCCGGAAATGATGTGGCAGAACTCATAGGTCGTGCCTTTGATGGAATGGGTTTCGCCGGGTGTCGCTTCCCAGATGCCGGTGTGGACGGTGCCATCACGGCAATCATCAAGCGCCCATGTCTTGAAGGAGGGGTTGCCGGAAATCAGACGCTCGGGCGTCGGCAGTGCTTCTTTTGGGGTGGTTTGCGGGTTGGTGTCGATACGGGTGATGAGAGACATGGGAAGTCCTTTCTGACGTGTTCAGTAGCCGCGGTTGCGGTCGATGAGGCCGATGGGGTCAAGGCCGCTGAGGTGGCGACGAATATTGTCGATGACGGCTTTTGCCGCCGTTTCCGGTTGGGTGACGGAAGCGACATGCGGGGTGATCATCACACCGGGATGCCGCCAGAGTGGATGGTCGGCGGGTAATGGTTCGGGGTCGGTAACGTCGAGCATCGCACCGGAGAGGTGGCCGCTATCGAGTGCATTGACGAGCGCAGTTTGATCGAGCTGCGGACCTCTGCCTGCGTGGAGAAGAGCCGCACCCGCTGGCAGTTTCGCAAAAAGGTCGGCGTTCAGAAAACCGCGCGTCTCCCGCGTCAGCGGCAACAAGCAGATGAGAATGTCGACGTTCGCCAGGAAGGCGTCCAACTGCTCTGCACCATGATGGCAGGTCACGCCGTCGATCTCATGGGCGCTGCGGCTCCAGCCAGACAGCGGAAATCCAAAGGGTTTCAGCCGTTCCAGAACCGCCTTGCCCAGATGACCGAGACCCAGTACGCCCACGGTCCTTTCATGCGCTTGTCGAACCGGCAATGCCTGCCACTTTGCCTGGGCCTGTTGGGCCAGATAGTCGGGCAGACGGCGGTGCAGCGCCAGCACACCCAGCGTCACATATTCCTGCATCATCCGGATGATGCCGTCTTCCACCATCCGAACCAGTTTGACATGGGCGGGCAGGGCAGACGCATCGAATTGATCGATACCGGCACCGATGGAAAACAGGATTTCCAGGTTGGCGTAGCGCGCAAGGTCGGCAGGAGCAGTCCAGGTGATGAGATAGCGGACACTGTGCGGATCGACGGTCGCCGGATCGGAGGAGAAGGCGACATCCGGCAATTCCTGCGCAAAAAGTTGAGCGAATATTTTCGCCCGTGCCGCGTCAGAATTGAACAGAAATGTCATGGGCCAGCCCTCGTTCTCATGTCAGTCGAAATTGGCCCAGTTCGAACGGCAGGATGCACTGAAGCGGCGATGGCCCGCAGCACATCTGACCGATTTGCTGGTTCAGGCGCTCAATCGCGCTCCAAGATCAACCAGCATGCTGCGGCAGGCGGAGAGCTCATCGCAGGTAACGAACTCGTTTGGCTTGTGGGCGCGTGCGATATCGCCGGGACCGCAGATAATGCTGTCGATCCCCGCCGCCTGATAGAGCCCGGCTTCGGTGCCGTAACTGACTGCCGCCAGCGGTTCTAAGCCGGTTAGATCATGCATGAGGGTGGCAAGCGGAGCATCGGCTGGCAGCGATAGGGCTGGATACGCGCTCAACATATCGAATGCAGTCTCGAAGCCGCTGATGCGCAGAGCCTCGGTCGCCTTGCGCAACGGCTCCAGCAAGGCTGCGGGTGAGACACCGGAAATCGCTCTCGCTTCGATGTCTGCCATGCAGAGATCCGGGATGATATTCACTGCCTGTCCGCCACTGATCTTGCCGACCTGAAGCGAAGAGTAGGGTGGTTCGAAATTGCTATCGAACGGGCCGTCCCTCAGCACAGTTGCGGCATGTACGGCGCTGGCCAGAACCTCGCTCATGGCATGGATGGCATTCAGGCCTTGATCAGGCCGGGAAGAATGGCCAGAACGTCCCTTGACGGTGATCCGTGCCGCGGCCTTGCCCTTGTGGGCTCTGATCGCGCGCAAACCACTTGGTTCTCCGACGATGCACATGTCCGGAAGCGCGCACAGCGTGGGGATGAGCTTGATGAGGTTTGGTACACCCTTGCAGCCCGCTTCCTCGTCATAGGAAAAGGCAAGATGGACCGGTCTCTTCAAGGGCATTTTTGCGAATTCGGACAGGGCCGCGAGGGCGCAGGCCAGAAAGCCCTTCATGTCGCTGGTGCCCCGTCCATAGAGCCGGTCGCCATCGTCGCGCAGTGCGAAAGGGTCAGACGACCAATCCGCTTCGCCCGCCGGGACGACATCCATATGGCCGGACAGGATGACGCCGGAACGATCGCGCGGGCCGACTGAGATGAAAAGATTGGAGCGATCACCCTCCGGCCCCAGCGCGGTTGTCACCTGTGCGCCACAGCGTCCGGCGTAGCCGGCTATCCATTCGACGATATCGGCATTGGCTTGCCCGACCACCGAGGGGAACGAGACCAATCGCTCCAATATGTCGAATTCCGTCATTGCTGCCTCTCGCCGTTTTGAACAAGGTAGAGCGTTTAGACGTCTAAACGCACTGAAAAGCCTGGCGCTTTAGTGGAAACTGCTGAAATCCCGCCGGATTCGAACGATTTATTTGGTGTGGATGCCGTAATTCTGGAAGGCGGATTTGTGACATTCAGGAATGCTGATGGCGGACGAAGCCAGGAATGTAAGCGCGGTGGATCATCACGACACCTTACAGCTTGAAGCCTTTGAGCTGACGCTTGAGAACATCGCGGACGCCAACATTGAAAAGCTGCATGCTCTGTCGGTTGGTGTGGGTTGGCCGCACCGCCCCAAGGACTGGCAGATGCTTCTCGAAAACGGCAACGGCGTCGTCGCCGTCGATTCCATTGGTCGGCTTGCCGGTTCGGCCATGTGGTTCGATTTCGGTTCGACCTTTTCCACCATCGGCATGGTCATAACACCACCCCGACTTCAGGCCAGAGGTGCGGGAAGCTGGATGATGCTGCATGTGATGCAGCAGGCCGGCAAGCGGCAATTCGGTCTGAACGCGACCCGTGCTGCCAAACGGCTATATCAGTCCATGGGTTTTTCCATCGAGACGACTGTGTTTCAGTGTCAGGGGGAAGCAAAACCGGTCGCCACGCCGCAGCTCGCTGGCGGCGCTACGCTGCGGCCGATGACATCAGGCGATGTCGACACCATCCTTGCGCTGGATGAGAAGGCCTTCGGTGCTGGCCGCAACACGCTGTTCAATTCGCTCCTTCCGGTCTCCAAGGGCGTGGTGCTGGTTCGAGGGCAGCGTGTCGAAGCCTTTTCGCTCTGTCGTCGTTTTGGGCGCGGGGCGCTGATCGGGCCTGTGGTGGCCTTCAACGCGGGAGATGCCATCGCCGTTACCCATCCGCATGTGGTGGAACATGAAGGCCAGTTTCTGAGGCTCGATACGCGGGAGGAAAGCGGTGCTTTCGCACAGTATGTTGCAAGCTCAGGCATGTCGGTTTTCGATACCGTTACGACCATGTCACTCGGTGGACGATGGATGCGGGATCGTGAGAACGAAGAGGGTTTGAAGCCCAGGACATGGGCGCTCGCCAGTCAGGCGTTCGGCTGAGCGCGTAGAAATTGATAAGGCTGCATTCGTTTCGACGAACACAGCCTTACAATGTCATGAAATGCTCGTTTTCCAAGCAGAGACGGCCTGCGGTTCCAGCACCCTGTCTCCCAGCACGAGAGTACCATTTTCAGGGATTTTCCAAGCCTCGGTGCCATAGTTGAAGGCAAAGGTGAGATCGCCGCGGCGACGGATGCGGATATGGTCCGGTAAGGCGATGGTTTCGAGCCCGGCCTTTTTCGCAGCCAGCGTCAGCACGCTCGATAGCAACGTCTCATCCGCCCAGCAGGCCAGATAAAGCATATTGCCGTGTTCCGTCAGTGCCGGATCGCCATTTGCAAAGCGGGCGAGGATATTGGCCGAGGTCTGCACAGTTTCGCGCCAACGGATTGCCGCGCCCTTAACCTCTCCCGACACGGCGTCAGACAGGCCGGGCCGCAATGTGGAAACCTGGATGACACGGTTGCCAGTGTGTTTACCCAGCGGTCCGGGTGGGAGGTTCTTCGGAATGACGAAGTTGCGGTCCCGTGATCCCGTGCGTGCGCCGATGAGGATTTGCCCCGTGGCCTTGGCGAGAGCAGCTTCCGTTGCGACATCGACTTCCGTCATGCAGGGTACGACGACGAGCGAATAGCCATCGAGAGAATCGCCCGGACGGACAAAGTCGATATCCAGACCGAGCCGGCGCAAAATTTCATACCAGCGGAAGCACAGTTCCCCGTAGCGGAAATCCATCCCCTGTGGCTGGATCATCGTCGTCCAGTAGGTCTGGTAATCGAAGACAAGAGCAACCTGCGCCTTGCCGCTTTCCGGCAGGTTGCCGAAGGCGTCGAGTTCCTTGCCAACCTGCTGTGCCTCCAGCCCGCCGGGTGAAAGCTCATCCAGACCTGACATGTTCAGGCCTGCGTGCATCTGCTCCTGCGCAAAGGGTGCTTGCCGCCAGCGGAAATAGCTGACGACCTCAGCGCCATGCGCCAGCGCTTCCCATGTCCATAGGCGCACCATGCCTGGCTTCGGTACCGGGTTCCACGGTGCCCAGTTGACCGGGCCTGGCTGCTGTTCCATCACCCAGAAACGGCCTTTGCCGACGCTGCGATAAAGGTCGTGATGATAGGGCGCGATATCGGGGTGCGATGTCTGTGCCCAGCGGTTACGCTCTTCTTCGGTAAACGGAAACTTCTCGACAAAGCCGATCGGGTAGCTGTCCCAGGATGCGAGATCAAGATTGTCGCCGACCTTGAAATGATCGAAATCTGAAACGAAACCCATGAAGTTGTGGGTGACCCAGCGTCCCGGCGAATGCTTGCGAATGATCTCGCACTGCATCTTGTCATAGGCAGCAACCTGATCGGACTGGAAGCGCCAGAAATCCAGCCGTGTTGCCGGGTTGGTTTCGGTCACGGTCAGGTTCGGTAGCGAAACATCTTCGAAACTCTTCAGCTCCATGGACCAGAAAACCGAGCCCCAGGCTTCGTTCAGTTGCTCTGGCGACTGGTAGCGCAGCCGCAGCCACTGCTTGAACTGCTTGAGGTCTTCGGGACCCCACGACGCGGTGGTGTCATGGCAGCCATATTCGTTGTCGGTCTGCCAGCCCACAAGGCCCGGATGTTCTCCATACCGCCTGGCGATGATCTCGACGATGCGCGCGCTTTCGCGCCACCACGTCTTTGATGAAAACGTGTAGTGTCGACGCGAGCCGAAGCCACGGACCTTGCCATCTTCGCCATAGGGCAGGATATCGGGATGCTCATCCACCAGCCATTTCGGTGGCGTGGCGGTGGGTGTGCCCAGAACGACCTTGAGACCAGCGGCGTGGAGCACATCCATGGCGCGGTCCAGCCATTCGAATTGAAACTCGTCCCGCGCTGGCTCAAGCCTCGACCATGCGAATTCACCGATGCGCACAAAGGAAATGCCCAGCTCGCGCATCCGCCGCGCGTCTTCGGTCCAGCGGCTTTCGTCCCAGTGCTCGGGATAATAACATACGCCCAACATTATCGCGTCAGATCTCCGTTGATGATGGCTTTGCCTTGATCGTCGAACACATGGCAGGCCTTGGCATTGATGCCGAGTTTGAGCTTATCGCCCGGTTTGGCACTTGCCAGACCATCGGCCTTGACGGAGATCTCCGAACCATCGGCCAGTTCGACGAAGAAGAGTGTTTCGGAGCCGAGATATTCGGCAAGACGCACGGTGCCTTCCAGCACGACGTCACCTTCGCCGGTCGCGCTGATGTGCTCGGGACGAATGCCGATGGAGGCGTCCTTCGGTGCGGCACCATCGGGAGCGTCGACCGCGAGGGTCACGCCGCCCGGCAACGTCAGACTGATTGTTCCGCCTTCGCTTTTTGCCGGTACCTTCAACACGTTCATCTTCGGCGAGCCGATAAAGCCCGCCACGAAAAGGTTGGCAGGACGGTGGTAGAGCTCCAGCGGCGAACCGACCTGTTCGATCTTGCCCGCAGAGAGAACCACGATCTTGTCGGCCATGGTCATGGCTTCCACCTGGTCGTGGGTGACGTAGATCATCGTGGCTTTCAGATCCTGATGCAGCTTGGAAAGCTCGCCACGCATCTGCACGCGCAGGGCGGCATCGAGGTTGGACAGCGGTTCGTCGAACAGGAAGACTTCGGGGTTGCGAACGATGGCGCGGCCGATTGCCACGCGCTGGCGTTGACCACCGGAAAGCTGACCCGGCTTGCGTTGCAACAGCGGTTCAAGCTGCAACAGTTTGGCCGCATGTGCCGTGCGCTCGGCGATCATTTCCTTTGAGTGGCCCGTCATGCGAAGCCCGAAGCCGATGTTTTCAGCCACCGTCATATGCGGGTAGAGCGCGTAGGACTGGAACACCATGGCCACGCCGCGCTCTGAAGGGCCGATCTTGGTCATGTCCTGGCCACCGATGGACAGTGCGCCCGAGGTGATCTGCTCGAGACCGGCAATCATCCGCAACAGCGTGGACTTGCCGCAGCCCGAAGGACCGACGAAGACGCAGAACTCTCCGTCTTTCACGTCGAGATCGACGCCCTTGATGACGCTGAGCGCGCCGAACTCTTTCTTGACGTTGCGCAGGCTTACGTCAGCCATTGGTCTTGCCTCCCTTGACAGGTTCCAGTTCGAGGAGCAGCGCGCTTTCCGGTTTCAGCATCGGCAATGGCAGACCTGCAAGGCCAGCACTGGAAAGCTCGAAGCTGATGGTCCCGGCGAGCAGCTTTTTCTGGCCCTCGGAGATGCGAATGAATTCCGGCTCTGCCGGAAGTGCGTTGGATATTTTCCATGTGCCACCAAATCGAGTGACGCTTTCAGGAAGTCTTAGGGGTGCCGGTTGTTCACCCACCATCTGCGGACCCTCCGCGACGATCACCACGATCTTGTCGGCGCTGGCCGCGCCCCAGACGTAACGGCCATCGAGAGGCGCCAGCAGGAAATTCGCGCCCGGCGCGTGCAACACGGGTCTCAGGCGCTTGTAAGCCTCGATGTAAAGTTTCAGTTCTTCGCGCTCGCCCTGCGTCAATTCGAGCGGGTTGAGCTCGACACCCATGTGATAGGCGATGGCGACGAGCGCGCGGAACGCCAGCGAATGACGCCGTCCCGTCTGGTGGTTGGGGGATGCGGAAATGTGACTGCCCAGAATTTCGGGCGGCACGAACTGCGATGCACCACGCTGGATTTCCAGCCGCTCCAGCGCATCCGTGCAGTCGGATGTCCAGACACGATGGGTGCGGGCCAAAGCACCGAAATCGATACGCCCGCCACCGGATGCGCAGCTTTCGATCTCGACAGCTGGATGGGCCGCACGGACGCGGTCCATCAACGCATAGACGGCACGGGTCTGGGCAGACGTTTTCGCCTTGCCATCGCGCCCGCCCGCATGGGTCAGGTCACGGTTCATGTCCCATTTGATGTAGGAGACCGCGTGGTTTGCAAGGACAGCGTCGATCTTGGCAAACAGATAGTCGGAAACCTCTTTGCGTGTGAGGTCGAGCACAAGCTGGGTACGAGACTGGAGCAGAGGCCGCCCTTCGATTTGCAACGCCCAGTCCGGATGCTTCTTGTAAAGCTCCGAAACCGGGTTGATCATCTCGGGCTCGAACCAGATACCGAACTGCATGCCCAGCCCGGTCACATGGTCCACCAGAGGCTTCAAACCATCCGGGTATTTGCGGGCGTCGATATCCCAGTCGCCAAGGCTGGTCGTGTCGTCGTCACGCTTGCCGAACCAGCCGTCGTCGAGGACGAAACGTTCGATGCCGATTTCGGCGGCAGCCGTCGCCTGTGCTTTCAGCGAAACCATCTTGTGGTCGAAATAATTGCCTTCCCACGTGTTGAGGGTGACGGGGCGGGGAGACATCTGTCCGCCCGGCCAGTCCGTAAGTTCGCTGCGGACGAAAGCGTGAAACGCTTGCGTGTCAGGCCCGGCATAGGCAACCGGGCTTTGATAGCTCTCGCCGGTGTCGAGAATGACTTCGCCCGGCTCGAATAGCTCACCCATATGGATCAGGCGCTGTCCGTCGTCGGTGCGATCAATGACAACATGATGATTACCGCTCCAGCCGAGAGTGACGCCGAAACGTTGTCCGGCCGTCTCGACAAAGATCATCGGAAATCGATCATGCGACGTGCGCCCGCGCCGGCTTTCCTGCGACCAGACGCCATTGCCCAGCGTCTCCTTGCGTGTCTGGAATTCGCGTCCCCACATGCCAGTGAAGCTTGTCAGTTCTGTTTCGCCAGCCGGTACCGCAAAGGTTGCAGCCATGCAGCGGTCTAACTGGTAATCAGTTTCTCCGCGATTGGTCAGCGATGTGGACATGGAGATCAAGCCGGATACATGCTCGGTCAGGGTGATCGCAATATCCATTTTCGCCACGGCGTCATGGCCGCGCAGGGTCGTCGCATGGCTTACGGTTGCCACTTTCCATGCGCCGAACTGCAGCGTGAAATCGCGCCCTTGCCGGTGGCCCGATATGGCAGGCCAGCCGAAAAAGCCCATTCCGCCTGTTGGCAGCAGCACCGCTGATGGCACAGCCACGTCCATGCCGTTCACTCGGCTCGAGCGTTCAATGTCAAACAGCGGATCGGCTGAGGTTGCCGGTGTTGCGAAAGACAGGATTTCCGGCATACCGAGTTCGGGCAGGCGCAGGCTGAGCGTGAACTCGCCTTTGCCGATTGTGATGATCTGGCTCATCCCTTGGTCGCTCCCAGTGTCAGTCCGGCAATGAAGTGCTTTTGCATGATGAAGAACATGGCGACCGGCGGCAGCGCGGCGACCAGCGATCCCGCAGACACCAGATGCCAGGCGGCAACCCACTGCCCGTTCAGTGAGTAAAGACCTGCCGTGACAGGCATGGCATGTTGTCCCTGAACCAGAACCGTCGCCCAGAAGTAGTCATTCCACACGAAGGTAAAAACGAGCACGGAGAGCGCCGCAATGGCCGGGCGCATCAGTGGCAGCACGATGTAGCGGAAGATCCTCCACTCCGAGACGCCTTCGACGCGGGCGGATTCGATCAGCGCAAAGGGCAGACCCTTGATGAAGTTGCGCATGAACAGCGTGCAGAACCCGGTCTGGAAAGCGACATGGAACAGCACGAGACCCATTGTCGTGTCGTAAAGCCCTGCGCGCAACGTCATGTCACGCACCGGCACCATCAAGATCTGGAACGGAATGAAGTTGCCTGCCACGAACATGAAGAACAACAGCAGGTTGGCCTTGAACTTGTACACCGCCAGCGCAAATCCGGTGAGGCAGGAGAGCGCGACAGTACCGATAACGGTCGGTATCGTGACCTTGAACGAGTTCAGGATATAGAGCCCGATGGGCGAATCCCGGAAAACGGCGGTGTAGTTCTCGACGCCGGCAAAGCCCGAGGGAATGCCGAAATAATTGCCCGCTGCAAAATCGCCCGCCGGTCTGACGGACGTGATGGCAACGCCGATCAGTGGCAGCAGCCACAGAATGAGCGCGATGGGCAGCAGGATTTTGTAGCCCCGCTGAATGAAAGGCGATGTGTTCTGAATGGGTGCGGGGAACATCAGGAATTCCTTTCCTGGCTCAGCATGCGCACGATGAAGAGCGTGATGAAGATCATCATGATGAGGAACAGGACAACGGCGATGGCTGCGCCGTAACCCATGCGGAAGCCGTATTCCGAGAGCGCCTGTTCATACATGAAATAGGACAGAACCGAACTGGAGCCGTAGGGGCCACCCGCCGTCATGACCGACACGAGGTCGAAGGAGCGCAGTGAGCCGATGACGGTGACGACCATGGCGATAAAGGTCGCGGGTGCCAGTTGCGGCAGAATGATGTTCCACAGCAGCTTGAAACCTTTGGCGCCATCCATGCGCGCGGCTTCCACCTGTTCCGGGTTGATGTTGTTGAGGCCGGTCAGATAGAGGATCATGCAATAGGCGGTCTGCGGCCACAGCCCTGCGACGATAATGCCATAGGTCACGAAGCGTTCGTCTGCCAGGATCGCGATCTGCTCGCCCGTCACCCATTCCAGCAGCTTGGAGAACAGTCCGAAATCCGGTGCGTAGAACCATGTGAACATGAGCCCGACAACGACCTGGCTGATGACGAAGGGGAAAAAGAACAACGATTTGTAAAGGCGAATGCCGCGCACGGTCTGGTTCAGGAACAGCGCCACAGCCAACCCCGCCGGAATGGACAGCAGATAGAGCACCAGCCAGATGATGTTGTTCTTCAAAGAGACGTAGAAGGTATCGTCCTGAAGCAGCTCGGCATAATTGCCAAAGCCGATCCAGGTCATTTCGCCCATTCCGTCCCAGTCGTGAAAACTGATCCAGATCGACTCGACGATGGGTACCAGAACATAGATGACGAACATCAGCAGGCCTGGGGCTAGAAACAGCCAGGGCGCCAGTTTTTGCTGATTGCGCTTCCAGAAACCGGGCGATGGTGAAACGGCGTTGCTCACGGCGGCACCTTTTGAAAATATACATATAAAATAGCAGCCGGGTGCCTGGGCGATGCCGCTGACGGCACCCGGCGCTGGGAGGAACAGGTCTTATTTGTAGACGCGAGCGCGGATCTTTTCGAGGCGCGCCAGAATGGCGTCGATCTTGTCAGGCTTGACCATGAATTCCTGGAAGCCTTCCATACCGGCCTTGGCCATTTCCGCCTGCGCATCGCGGTCATAGAACTGCGCGATGGCGGTTGCCTTGGACAACATGTCAAAGCCTGCAAGAAGGAACGGGTCTGTCGGTTTTTCCGCCTTGTTGTTGACGGGCAGTTGGCCCATCGTCGCATTCATTTTCGTCTGTGCTTCAGGAGACGCAACGTAGGCTAGGAATTTCTTCGCATCGTCCTTGTTTTTCGCACCCTTTGGAATGTGGAACGTGTCGGTCGGTGCTTCCTCTGTGATCGGAAGACCCTTGGTGATTTCCGGGAAGGGCATAAAGCCGATCTGCTCTTCCTTCAGGCCACCATTCTTGAAGGTGGCAACCGCAAAATTGCCCATCAGATACATGGCGGCCTTGCCCTGTACCAGCTGGGGAACGGCGTCCTGCCAGTCGATGGCGGCATGGTTTTCGATGAAGTAGCCCGGCTTGACCAATTCGGCCCACTTCTCGAACACGGCTTTAACGCGCGGGTCCGTGTAGGGAACCTTGCCCGATGTCAGCTCCATGTGGAAGTCGTAACCGTTGATGCGCAGGTCCAGATAATCGAACCAGCCAGCGGTCGGCCACAATGCCTTGGTGCCGATGGTGAACGGCGTGATGCCAGCATCTTTCAGCTTCTTGGACGCAGCCAGAAGCTCATCCCAGGTTTTGGGCGGGGTGATGCTCTGGCTCTGGAAGATGTCTTTGCGGTAGTAAATGCCCCATTGGTAGTAGGTGTATGGTACGCCCCACTTTTTGCCGTCGATGGTCATGGACGGAGACGCGGACTTCAATTGGTCTTCCAGACCGTTTGCAGTCCATACGTCTGTTACATCTTCAAAGAGACCGGCCTTGACGAAAGGCTCCATGCGGTTGCCCGCGTACCAGGCAACGACATCCGGCGCATCGGCGGTCAGGAAGTTGCGGATGGCAGACTTGTAGCCCTCGTGGTCGAAGTTGTTCCACTTGACCTTCACATCCGGGTTGGCCTTCTGGAAGTCAGCAATCAACTCTTCCATCGCCTTCTTCGGGACCGGATCGGAGTGGTCGGAATTGATGGTGATCTCGCCTGCAAAGGCAGATGAAAATAGCGCTGCCGAAAAGGCAACGCCGCTGAGGCTTTTTAAAAGAGTCATGTTTTCCTCCCTATGACCGTGACACGTCGCCGTGGAGACTGTGAACCATAAGCACGCCCTCCCAAGCCAAATTCAAGTTCGGCTTGAACATCTGTCCGAAACCCGCAATAAGCTACCGAAATTCCGGATATTTTCTCTAGGATCCTAAGATTATGGTCTCCATACAGCACGCTCGACGCGACGAATCCGTACCGGTACATCCAGAGCACGATCCACGACATCCGCTGGTGGTCTTCGGCGACCACCGTTTTTGTGCTGGCGAAGCCTCTCTGGTGCAGGTCATGGCCGGACCACATATGCACAGCCAGGTGGAGCTGAATTTCGTGCTGGAGGGCCAAATGACCTACTGGTTCGACGGGCGTGAGCTTTCTCTCGGCAAGGGGCGGCTTTGCCTGTTCTGGGGCATGATCCCCCATCAGGTCATCGCGCGGGCGGAGGGTACGTCCTTCATCTGTCTTTATATACCGATGTCGTTTTTTCTGGGTCTTGCCAGCCTGACGCGTTTTCGAGATGCCGTGTTCCGTGGCGCCATGATCGAGGCCATCGCGTTACGCTCTTACGATCACGACATCTTCCAGCGCTGGCGCGATGAGTTGCGTTCCGGTGACGAGGGGCTCATCGAGATCGTGCGCAATGAATTGAGCGCACGCGTACTGCGCATCGAACGTGATGGCTGGCGTGACCTGCGCGAGGAAGGCTCGGCCATCGCGAGCCTTGGCGCCAATGATAGCGAGCGGATGGAGCACGTTGAGGGCATGCTGCGCTATATCGCAGAGAATGCCCTCAACGAAATCTCCTCCGAAGACGTCGGTCGCAATGCGGGGCTTCATCCCAACTATGCCATGTCCGTGTTCAAACGTGCCGTCGGCATGACCATCAACCAGGCCATCATCCGTCACCGCCTCGACACGGCCCAGTCTCTGTTGATTGCAACCGACATGCCCATCACCGACGTTGCCTTCGAATCCGGGTTTGGATCCGTATCGCGCTTCTATCAGGCCTTTTCCGAACGGTTTTCCATGCGACCGAAACAGTATCGTGCGAGCATGCGCAGCAACGCGTGATCGAAATACTAGCCCCGTCGCAGGACGGCAAAGCCGTGGCCGCCCGTTACCTCCGCAGCATCTATGCCCTCCGTAAGGTCGAACGCCTTGCCTGTCAGCACGTCCACATACCCGCTGTTCGCCAAGCGTGACGGGAGGCGGATGTGCGCAGCGTTCACGAGGGGACGGGCATTGGTGATCGAGGCCAGAGCGAGCCGGGGGACGATGACGATAACGGCGTCATTTTTTGTCGATCTGGCAAAGGCGACCAGATGCGACGCGCTGTCACCGGTTATGTCGAGCGGCAGATAGTCGCCTTCTAGGAAGAGATCAGCTTTTTGGCTCCGCAACGTCAGAAGCAGCTTGATGATGTGTTGTTTCAGCTTGGGTTCGCAGGGATCATCCACCGTATCCAGATGGGCCGGAAGGGCTGATAATTGAGCCGACAGGGCATCGAAGTCCGGTTCGCGACGGTTGTCGGGATCGACAAGGCTGAGATCGAAGCCTTCGCAGCCTTGATAGATGTCGGGAACCCCCGGGGCAGTGAGTTTTATGACAGTCTGCGCAAGGCTGTTTGATGAGCCCGCCTTGATGAAAGGCTCAAGCGTCTGTGTGAAATCGTTGAGGAAGGCATGATTGTCTGGCGACAGAAGATTGCGGGCGTAATTCAGAACGGCGTGTTCATAGAGTTCGTTGCTGTCTCCCCAGTTCGTACGCAATTTTGCTTCGCGCAATGCCTTTTCCACATAGGGAATGAAGCGCGCTTCGAGCGCTCCCAAACCGTCGCGGTCGGTGTGCTGTAATGTGTGCGGCCATGCACCAGCAAGGGCTTGGTAGAGCATCCACTCAACGAGGGGTTCAGGGGCTACGCCGTCATTGATCGTTGTCCTGAACGGGGCGTTCAGATCGCGCCAACGCGTCACGCAGCTATGCCAGAGATCAGGGGCTTCGCTGATCGCGTAGAGCCGCGCGCGCGCGTCTTCGCCGCGTTTCGTGTCATGGGTGGATGTGGTGGACAGCGCATGCGGCTGCGTTTCCAACCGGTGTTTCATTTCCGCGTGGAAGCGGTCCACGGAATAGGCCCGTGGCAAGGGCTCTGCGCCGACCTCGTTGAGTGCCAGTGCCATGTTCTGGCGGTAGAAAAGCGTGTCCTCGACTGATTTCGCCATCAACGGGCCGGTCAGTTGCTGGAAACGGGTTCTGAGCTCCGAGGATTTGCCGGTAGGGTCCGATATTTTGCCGGTGAGGATAGTTTGTAGCCTGTGGAGCGCATCCGGATTTGGGGCAAATTCGCTCTTTTCAATGCTATCAACGACATCTGCCAGAACCCTTTGGCTTTCCTCCGACATGCCCGCAGGTGTGCCGTAGGTGCGGTAAACGGGGAACGAGACGACGAGTTCGCGCAGGGCGCCACGCACATCTGCTTCATTCACCTCCGTGACTTCGCTCTGCAAAGCGAGGATGTCCATGGCCAAGCGGAGCAGCGTCGAAAACTCCCCGGCAAAATTCTTGTCGACCATCAGGAGTTTTGCCGACCGGAGTTCGCCTGCGACATCAAGCGGCTTGCCGATGGTGATGTCATACGCGCCGCGTAAATCTGCCAGCTTGTCGCCGTCCACGAAGACATCGCTCAGTGCGGCAATGAATTCGTAGCCCGTCGTTCCAGACACGGGCCATTGCGACGGCACCGTTTCGCCTTCACCCAGGATTTTCTCGACCGTGAGGTAACAGTCGGGGCCAACGTCCCTGCGCAGGCGTTCCAAGTACTCATTGGGATCGGCCAGACCATCGACGTGGTCGATGCGCAGACCATCGACGTCTCCGCTGCGAACCAGTTCGAAGATTAGTCGATGCGAGTCCTCATAAACGGATTCGTCTTCGATCCGTACGCCCGCCAAGCCTGTGACCTCAAAGAACCGTCGATACGACAGCGCGCTGCTCGCATCGCGCCAGTTCATCAATCTGTAGGGTTGCGCGTCGTGCAGTTGGGAAATCAGAGCCTTGTCCGTTGTGTTGACGATCTGCGCTTCCCGCCCGGCATAGGACGCGGTGGAAAGCGGATAAAGGGCGTCGTAGCAGCGCAGTGATGGTTTGCCCGTTGCAGGGTTAAGCGCAACCGAGATGTCGCCGGCTTCTAGAACTTGGTCAAAATCCTCACCCAGCACCGGCAGGGTCAGGCGGCGGCGCCAGTCGATGTCGAAGTGTCGCGCGTAGGCACTTTGCTCGCCATGTTCGATCACATCGGCCCACCAGGGGTTTTCTAGAGAGGCCGCCATGTGGTTCGGTACGATGTCGAGGATGAGGCCAATCTCGACAGCCTTCAACGCCTTTACCAGCCGGTCAAACCCCGCCCGCCCACCAATGGCCGGATCGATCTGGTTGCCATCTGTCACGTCGTAGCCATGCGTGGAACCACTGGTGGCGGTGAAAATGGGCGAGCCGTAGAGGTGGCTGATGCCCAGTTGTTTGAGATAGGGCACGATTGCCGCTGCACGATCAAAGGTCATGCCGTTGCGAAACTGAAGACGATAGGTGGCTGTGGGAATGGTCATGCGGGGCTTCCAGTGGGACTATCTGTCCGAAACCGCAAGGCAACGATCTGGTTCCACCTGAAAAGACGGAGATGGACGTAATCTGTCGTAAAGAAGCTTTCGTACCTGCTGAACTTTTTTCTCACGCCACAGTTACATCCATATTCCCAGCTCTATTAGAGGCGCCAGATTTTTGTCAGAAAATTTCGATTTCGGACCACTCATCCTCGACAACGCAACGCTTTTCCGCATCTGGGCACCGCTGCAACCCAGCATGATTTTGCAGCTTGAGACAGGCGAACAGCACGCGATGCAGGTTGTCGATGGCGGATGGCACCATTGCCAGTTGCCCGGTGTGGGCGCGGGCACGCAGTATCGTTTCAGGCAGCCGGATGATCTCGCTGTTCCCGACCCGGCCTCGCGGTTTCAGCCGCACGATGTGCATGGCCCGAGCGAAGTCGTTGATCTCAACGCCCACACTTGGAAAACCGGAGAATGGTCCGGTCGACCTTGGGAAGAGATGGTGATCTACGAGTTGCACGTGGGTACGTTTACCCAGGATGGTGGGTTCCTCGCGGCAATCGATAAGCTCAATCATTTACAGACGCTGGGCGTAACCGCAATCCAGTTGATGCCGCTCAGTGACTTTCCCGGGCGCTATGGCTGGGGATATGATGGCGTGTTGCCTTACGCACCCGATAGCAGCTATGGGCGTCCCGAACACCTGATGGCACTGGTGGATGCCGCCCATGCCCGCGGCATCTGCGTGTTTCTGGATGTGGTCTATAATCACTTTGGGCCGGATGGCAATTACATGCCGAACTACGCGCCGCTGTTTACCGATCACCACATGACGCCGTGGGGCAAGGGCATCAATTACGACGACAAGGGTGGCAAGCCTGTCCGGGAATTCGTGATACAGAACGCAATCTACTGGATCACGCAGTTCCGGCTGGACGGTCTGCGGCTGGATGCCGTCCATGCGATCAAGGACGATAGCGAAGAACACGTGCTTCACGAACTTGCCAGACGTGTGAGACAGACGGCCGGCTCCCGACACGTTCATCTGATCGTTGAAAACGAGGATAACAACAGTGATCTTCTGTTGCGGAAGGATGGCGGCGACGCGGAGCATTTTACCGCTCAATGGAACGACGACATCCACCATGTGCTGCACATCGCAGCAACCGGTGAAACCTTCGGCTACTATCAAGACTATGTCGAAGACGACGCAAATCTCGGCCGTGCTCTGGCGGAAGGCTTTGTGTTCCAGGGCCAGCACATGCCGTATCGTGGCGAAGAGCGCGGCAAGTCCACAGGCAACTTACCGCCGACGGCTTTCATCTCCTTCACCCAAAATCACGATCAGGTTGGAAACCGGGCAAACGGCGACAGAATGTCGTCCTATACGGCGCCTGAACCGCTCAAGGCCATCGCGGCAGTCTGTCTTCTGGCGCCGCAAATCCCGATGCTCTTCATGGGTGAGGAATGGGGTGCCAAGGAGCCTTTCCCGTTTTTCTGTGAGTTCGATGACGAACTGAACGAAAAGGTCCGCAAGGGCCGACGTGAAGAGCTATCGCGACTGCCGGGTTTCGATGGCGACAACGTTTCCGATCCGGTCGCATACGAAACCTTTGCCTCCGCAAAGCTGGATTGGTCTCGGGCCGAAAGCGGCGACGGTGCAAAGATGCTGGCGTTCTATCGCTCGTTGATCGATATCCGGCACCAGCACGTCGTCCCGTTGCTGAAAGCGAAGCGTCTCGGTCCAGGCACGTTCCAAACCCGGAGTGGTGTGGTTACCGCGGTCTGGACGTTGGCGAATGGCACGGAGCTTTGGCTTGCCGCAAATCTGTCTGGCGTCCAAGCGGCCGCCGGAGATATCCCGGAGGACAGCCAGCGCATTTTCACTTTTGGTCAGACGAAAGATTCGGGTCTCGGTCCCTGGTCCGTCATCTGGAGCCTGCGCCACCAGAACTGATCGGCTATACCAAAGCCTCGTTGCGGCTTTCAGCGTCGATCAAAAAGACGCTGAAAGCTGCCAGAAGCAACAGGCCTGAGATGACGCCAAGTGCCAGCCCGAAGCTGGACGCCATAACCGGCGCCACGATGGATGGCGCTAAAAGTCCGCCAAAGCGGGCGATCGAACCAGCCGTACCCATGCCGCTTGCCCGCAGGCTTGTCGGGTAGATTTCCGGTGTGAAGGCATAGATCGCGCCCCACGTGCCAAGCAGTGCAAAGCTCATGAGCAGGGATGCTGCCACGACAATTTCGACGCTTTGTCCCAAGCCATAGGCCAGTGTCCCTGCCGCACTCAAAAACAGAAAACCGATTAATGTCGGCCTGCGCCCCCATCGCTCTACGCCGTAAGCTGCAAGCGCGTAGCCGGGCAGTTGTGCAATCGCCAGAATGACGAGGAACATCTGACCGCGCATGAAGCCGAAGCCGTCGCTTGCCAGTTTGACCGGCAGGTAGACGAAAACACCGTAATAGGAGATCGAGATCAGCATCCATGCTAGCATCAGAAAAACCGTACGCCGACGCAATTGCGGCGACAAAAGCGCGCCGATGGATTTGCGCTCAGGAGTTTGAGGCTGAAGCGGCGGAATATCGTCTGCGGCGCCATTGGTTCTGGCGACCCGCCGCAGCACGGCTCTTGCCTCTTCCGAGCGACCCTGGCGATTAAGATAAAGAGGCGATTCCGGGACGTATAATCGTAGTGCGATGCCGATCAGCGCTGGCAATCCTGTGACGAAAAAGATTGTCCGCCATGCTTCGCCTCCCTGGCTTCCGGCGACGAGCGCCAGAACGGCAAGTGCGACAGTGCCGATGGCCCAGAAGCCTTCCAGCAAAACCAGCCAGCGTCCACGCCGGTCCGAGGGCAGGAATTCCGCCATCATGGCGTAGTCGACGGGCAGGGTTCCGCCCACACCCACGCCGGTCAGGAACCGAGCGACGTAGAGCCACTGGAGGTCTGGGGCAAAAGCAGAGGCCACACCGAACACGGCGTCGAGGATGATGGCTGCAAACAGAACCGGGCGTCGACCGATGCGGTCTGCGAGTCGTCCGAAGACGAATGCGCCGATCAACATGCCGAGAAAGAAGATCGTTCCGGTCTGAAGCGCCTCTGGCACTGTGATTCCAAAACTTTTGGCAATCGATGGCGCGGTGAAGCCGATCGCCAGAACCTGCATCGCGTCTGCCGCCCAGACAAGACCAAAGATGACAAACAACCGGCGCTGGAACGTCCCGACACCGGCCATTTTCACGCCCTGCTCAATCGAAATTTTTGATTGCACGTGTGTTACTCGTCTTGTCTCAAGGGTGGATCGTGATCGTAAAATGGAGGTGCCGAACCTGACCTTTCGGTTGGCCACTGTCCAGTCCTTTTCAGGTCCCAGAAACGAAAAAAGCCCCAGGACGACATCGTCTTGGGGCTTCGATTTCATTGATGCAAGATTACACGGCCTTATCCATCTTGAAGTCCGTATTTGCGGCCTCTTCAGGCTTATGCTGGACGAGCGGGCGGTTGCCCGCGAGTTTGCGCACCAACACGTAGAACACCGGCGTCATGAAAATACCGAAGATCGTGACGCCGATCATGCCTGAGAACACCGCGACACCCATGGCTGAGCGCATTTCCGCACCGGCACCCGTGGAAATGACCAACGGCACCACACCCATGATGAAGGCAAGCGACGTCATCAGGATCGGACGCAGGCGAAGACGGCTTGCCTCGATGGCGGCGGCAACCGGCGTTCTCCCTTCAAACTCCAGTTCGCGCGCGAATTCCACGATCAGGATCGCGTTTTTCGCAGAGAGACCCACAAGGACGATGAGGCCGATCTGGGTGAAGATATTGTTGTCACCTCCCGTCAGCCAGACGCCGGTCATCGCAGCCAGTACGCCCATCGGTACGATCATGATGATCGCAAGCGGCAGGGTGAGACTTTCATACTGCGCAGCGAGCACCAGATAGACCAGCAGCAAAGCCAGCGGGAAGACCAGGAAACCCGAGCTGCCGGCAAGGATCTGCTGATAGGTCAGATCTGTCCACTCGTAAGCGATGCCGGATGGCAGCGTTTCGTTGGCGATGCGTTCGATGGCGGCCTGTGCCTCGCCGGACGAGAAACCGGGAGCCGGGCCGCCATTGATATCGGCCGACAGGAATCCATTGTAACGCGTGGTGCGTTCCGGGCCCGTCGTGGCGTCCACCTTCAAGAGGGCGGAAAGCGGTATCATCTGACCGTTGCTGGAGCGCACTTTCAACTGGCCGATATCGTCCGACTGTGCGCGGAATTTCGCATCGGCCTGGACCCGCACACTGTAGGTGCGGCCAAAGGCGTTGAAGTCGTTGACGTACAGCGAGCCGAGATAGATCTGCAACGTCTCGAACACGTCTGTGACCGACACACCCAGTTGTTCCGCCTTTGCGCGATCGAGATCGGCGTAAAGCTGCGGCACATTGATCTGGAAGCTGGAGAACAGGCCTGCAAGTTCCGGTGTCTGATAGGCCTTGGCGAGGAATGCCTTGTTCACCTCATCCAACACCTGATAGCCGAAACCAGCGCGGTCCTCGATCTGCATCTTGAATCCGCCGGTCGTGCCGAGACCATTGACGGGTGGTGGCGGGAACATGGCGATGAAGGCATCCTGAACGGCACCGAATTTTTGGTTGAGCGCCATGGCAATGGCACCGCCAGACAATTCAGGTGTTGTACGCTCTTCGAACGGGCTGAGAGCGACGAAGACCACACCAGCATTGGAGCTGTTGGTGAAGCCGTTGATGGACAGGCCCGGAAACGCAATCGCATGTTCGACGCCCGGCTGCTTCATGGCGATATCGCTCATGCGCTTGATGACGTCTTCGGTCCGGTCAAGGCTGGCGGCATCCGGCAGTTGGGCAAAACCGATGAGGTACTGCTTGTCCTGCGCGGGCACGAAGCCACCCGGAACCGCATTGAACATGCCATAGGTCGCGCCTGCGAGAACCACATAGACGATCATCACGATGCTCTTGCGGTTCAGCAATCCGGCCACGCTTTTACCGTAGCCATTCGAGGCGGCGCCAAAAGCGCGGTTGAAGCCTCGGAAAAAGCCGCCGAGGATTTTATCCATACCGCGTGTCAGCCAATCCTTCGGCGCGTCGTGGCCTTTCAGCAGGAGGGCCGCCAGGGCTGGCGACAGGGTCAAAGAGTTGATGGCCGAGATGACGGTCGAGATCGCAATGGTCAGCGCGAACTGGCGGTAGAACTGGCCTGAAAGCCCGGAGATGAAGGCGAGCGGTACGAAGACCGCAACCAGCACCAGTGCGATGGCGATGATCGGGCCAGACACTTCCTTCATGGCGCGGTAGGTCGCGTCACGCGGTGACAGGCCGTTTTCGATGTTTCGCTCCACGTTCTCCACCACCACGATGGCATCATCCACGACGATACCGATCGCCAGCACGAGCCCGAAAAGGCTGAGCGCATTGATCGAAAAGCCGAAGACATACATCACCGCGAATGTGCCGATGATCGATACGGGTACGGCAATCAGCGGAATGATCGACGCACGCCATGTCTGGAGGAAGAGGATGACGACGATGACGACGAGCGCGATGGCTTCGAGCAGGGTGTCGATGACCTTGTCGATGGAGGCGCGGACGAACTGCGTCGTATCGTACACGATCTCGTACTTCACGCCCTGCGGCATTGCCTTTTGCAGGTCCTGCATCGTCGCAGAGACCTGATCGGAAATGGTGATGGCGTTGGAACCCGGGGCCTGGAAGACCGGAATGGCGACGGCGGATTCCCCATCCAGCAGCGAACGCAGCGCATAATCGGCTGCCCCGAGTTCGACGCGGGCAACGTCACGCAGGCGGGTGATTTCGCCGTTCGTGCCGCTTTTCACGATGATGTTGCCGAACTCTTCCGGGGTGGAAAGGCGGCCTTGAGCGTTGACGTTGAGCTGAAGATCGACGCCGGTCAAGCTTGGCGAGGCACCGATGGTGCCAGCTGCGGCCTGGACGTTCTGTTCGCGAATGGCGTTGCTGATATCGCTGGCAGCCAGATTGTGTTCGGCAGCCTTCTGCGGATCGATCCAGACGCGCATGGAGTAATCGCCTGCGCCGAAGATCTGCACCTGGCCGACACCTTCGATGCGCGCCAGGCGGTCCTTGATGTTGAGGACGGCGTAATTGCGCAGATAGGTCAGGTCATAGCGATTGCCGGGTGAGACCAGATGCACGACCATCATCAGGTCGGGCGAGCTTTTGACGGTGGATATGCCAAGACTTCTGACTTCGGCAGGCAGACGCGGCTCGGCTTGCGAGACGCGGTTCTGCACCAGCTGCTGAGCCTTGTCGGGGTCGGTGCCCAGCTTGAACGTTACCGTCAACGTCATGACGCCGTCAGACGTCGCCTGGCTGGACATGTAGAGCATGTCCTCGACGCCGTTGATCTGTTCTTCGAGCGGCGTGGCAACCGTCTCAGCGATAACCTTGGGGTTGGCGCCGGGATAGGTTGCGCGCACGACGATGGATGGCGGCACGACGTCCGGATACTCGGAAATCGGAAGCGCGCGCATGCCGATGAGGCCCGCCACGACGATGAGGACCGAAAGGACGCCAGCGAAAACCGGCCGGTCTACAAAAAATCTGGAGATGTTCATGAGGTAGCCCTCTCCGGGTGAATGCTGGATACAGAAAGCCGCGCCAGTGGCAAATCGCTACCGGCAGGTCTTCTTTCTCTGTTCTGATCAATGGATCGGCGGGCCGCTGGGAGCTGGCCCGCCGGAATGTTTACTGCGACGCGGCGACTTTTTCTTCCATCTGCGGGGCAACGATGGCGCCGGGGCGGATGCGCTGGAGACCGTTGACGACAATCTTGTCTCCCACGGCAAGACCGCTTTCGACCACGCGTAGACCATCCGCAGACGGGCCGGGCTTGATCTGCCGGTAATTCACCTTGTTGTCACCATCCACCACGAACACGAATTTCTTGTCCTGATCGGTGCCGATGGCGCGATCGGTGATGACGATGCGGTTTTCCGACTTCGGCTCACCCATGCGAACCCGCACGAACTGGCCGGGGATCAGACGTCCATCGGTGTTGGCGAACACGGCGCGAACCCCGATCGTGCCGCTTGCGCTATCGACCTGATTGTCGATGAGGTGCAAGGTGCCCTTGATCGGCGTGCCCTCATCGGCCAGCGTGCCAACTTCGACGGGGATCTGTTCCAGAGCCCGAAGCGCACCATCGGAAACCGGAAGCTGCGACAATGCCTTCGCGACCATGTCTTCGCTGGCGTTGAAGCTTGCATAGATCGGATCGACGGAGACCAGCGTGGTCAGTGCGGGAGAGGCCGAACCGGCCGCGACAAGGTTGCCAACGGTGATTTCAAGCTTGCCGACGCGGCCCGCTACCGGCGCACGAAGTTCGGTATAGCTGAGGTCAAGCTGGGCCGTCGTCAGGGCTGCCCGTGCTGCCCGCGCTTGCGCCTCAGCATCCGCAACATTGCTTTGGCGCTGGTCGAAGTCACTCTGCGAGATCGTGCGATTGTCGGACATTCTGCGACCGCGCTCGAGTTCGGTTCTGGCTAGGCTCACCTTGGCGTCGGCGGAGGCGACCTGCGCTTCGGCACCCGCGACCGTGGCCTGATAGGGTGCCGGATCGATTGTGAAGAGGGCATCGCCAGCCTTTACCAGCGCGCCTTCGCGAAAGTGAACAGCCTGGATCTGGCCTGCAACGCGCGACCGGATCTGGACCCGCTCGACAGCTTCGAGGCGACCGGAGAACTGTTCCCAATGAGTAATGTCACGGCTTTCGACAACCGCGACCGTGACTGGAATCGCCGGTGCTGGTGCCTGCGCCTGCGCTGATGCCGCCACGGCACCAGTTGACATGGGAAAGTCGAATAAAAATGCCGCCGCTGCAACGGACACGGCAAGGCCTAAGCCAGCACCCGCAAGGGCACGGCGCTTGTTCTTGAGCGTCATGGGTGTCTCCTTGGCTCCTCGGGGAGCCTGTCAGTTATGTCGAAAAATACTACTGCTTCAGGTCTTGAACAAAATCCGCAAACTCGGTGCAAACAGCCGGAAGCCATTTGCCACCTCCACCACGA
The DNA here is from genome assembly GCF_014196515.1 of Rhizobium skierniewicense. Lineage (GTDB taxonomy): Bacteria > Pseudomonadota > Alphaproteobacteria > Rhizobiales > Rhizobiaceae > Agrobacterium > Agrobacterium skierniewicense. The sequence continues at coordinate 442,380 of NZ_JACIDV010000003.1, forward strand.
TAAAGCCCCGTCCAGCCGGAACCGGTGGGGAAAATATGCTGCCGAACCTGCACCCCCGCTTCGCTCAAACGACCGGCATAATCCACGGTCTCGTCGCGCAGAGGATCGTCCTCGGCTGTAAATATCAACGCCGGTGCCACGCGGTTGAGCCGCGTACACTGGCACGGTGCGGCATAGGGGTGGGCAAACCCACAGGCCCTTGCCAGATAGTGGCTCCAGCCCTCTGCCCAGCGTTGCCGCATGCCAATCTTGTCAGCCTCACGAAACGATGTGGACGCCATCTGCGGGTCGATCATCGGCGACAGCAAAATCTGCCCTGCCAATTTTCCAGGCATCCGGTCGCGTGCTTTCAGCGCCAAACCCGCCGCAACATTGCCACCCGCCTCTTCGCCCGCCACAAACAGCAGCGATTTCGCGCTGCCATAGTCCTTGCGGTTTTTGCTCAGGCAATCCAGAGCATCGAATGCGCAATCGATCACGGCCGGAAACTCGTTGTGCGACGAGGTGCTGTAATCCGCCTCGATCACGACGGCACCCCTGTCCGCCAGCGCTCTTGCCACCGGCAATTCCGCGCACTGGCCACCTTGTTCCAGAAACGAGCCGCCCCGCAAATACAACACCAGCGGTGGGGCGCGGTTTTCGCCTTCGCCTTTATAAACACGAACCGATAGAGGTGGCTGGCTGGTGCCACGACTCTCCATGGTGTGCCATTGCGTGTTCATTGCATTTCCTCAGCAGGTTTTAAAAAAGAACCTGCTCTTGCAGTCATTTCTGAATTAGGTATGATTGTTCGAAAGAGTTCGCGCAAGCGTCCAAAAATGAAAACACTATTCCAAAATTATGGATAATCAGATCAAGGACGGTGTCTATGGATCAACTCGCGGCAATGCGCGTCTTTGCGCGGGTGGTCGAAACCGGTAATTTTACACGCGCGGCCAGTGCCTTGGACATGCCGAAAACCACTGTTACCAATATGATACAGGGGCTTGAGGCGCATTTACGCACAACGCTTCTCAATCGGACGACGCGCAGGGTCATGGTAACGACTGACGGTGCCTTGTATTATGAACGCGCTATCCAGATCCTATCAGAAGTCGACGAACTGGATGCAAGCCTGTCCAACGCCAATGTTCAACCATCGGGCCGTCTTCGCGTCGAGATGGCAGGCGCGTTCGCCGATCACATCATCATACCCAATCTGTGCGATTTCCACGAACGCTTCCCGCTCATTCGGCTCGATATTGGTGTGGGCGACAGGCTGGTGGACTACATCGCGGAAAATGTGGACTGCGCCCTGAGGGTAGGGACGCCGCGCGATCAGTCGCTGATTGCCCGCAAGGTCTCAGACCTCCATCTCGTGACGTGCGCCTCACCGGGTTACATCGAACGGTTCGGTATGCCGCTTGAACCGGAGGAGCTTGAGGAAAACCACTATAGTGTCGGCTATTTTAATGCCACCACCGGACACATCATGACGTTCGCCTTTGATAACGGCACCCGCTCCGTCGAGGTGAGCCCGCGATACATCCTCTCGGCCAATGACAGCCGTACCTATCAGAACGCCGTTCTGGCCGGAATGGGTGTCGGCCAACTCGCCCCCTTCGCTATCCGGGGGGAACTGGCCAAAGGCAACCTCGTGCGCATTCTTCCCGAATGGAAGCAAGAGCCGATGCCGATCTATATCGTCTACCCGCAAACGAAACACGTCACAAACAAGGTCCGCGTCTTCGTTGACTGGCTGGCAAAGCTTTTGCACAAAAGTTCGTTTGGAGAGAAGTGAGGTCTACATTGATCAAAGCCCGGCGCGTGGCCGGGCTCGTGTCCTTGCCAGCGATCACTTTGCCGGGCAGGGTGTTCCGGGCGTAGCGGTTGTTGCCGAACCCTTTGCCGTCTGGCCGCCGGGTGTGCAATTGGCGTTGTTTGTATCGCCGTCGGCCTGTGATCCGGTTGCTCCGGAATTCTGAGAATTGGTACTCTTGTTTCCGCTGTCCATGCCGCTGCTGGAGGAGGTTGTGCCGCTGCTGGATGCAGCGCCCGCCGCTCCATCCGTGCCACCGGTTCCGGTTCCTTGTGCCGCGGCAAGCGAGACAAAGCCAAGTGCAAACACTGTGCCGATTACATATGTTTTCATGGTTGTTTCCTCGGTTATTGATTGTTTTTACCAAGGTTTAACACAGTTGATGCCCAGGAGTTCCCGTCACCATGACAGACGTGGCGTGAACCACTTGAAGGAAACACTCACGCAACGCGCTCAAATCCCAGCGATGCTTCCAGCCGCCACGGGCCACCAAGATATGCCCACAGATCGAAGCCGCTGATACGCAGCTGCCTTGGTTCGAAATCGTGTTTCAATTCGTGAAACAGCGTATCTGCAGCTGCTTTTGACACTTTGTTCTGAACGGTGATGTGCGGACGCCATGGCTGTGTGTCCTGCGGGTTCAGCCAATGGGAAAAATGGTTTTTTAGCTGGGTTCTGGCGACCTGAAGCTCTGCACTGTCAATCGTGAAGGCGACACCGAACCCCAGATGTCGAACACCGTTGACGCTGGCCTCGATCTGTCCTGTCGACCCCGCAACGGTTCTCAAGACCTCCAAGATGGCATCAATATATTCACCGGGCAAACGGTGAAACATGGTGACATGCGCGTGCAGGAAATTTCTGTCCGGTGGAAAATGCTGCGCGCGCAGTGCCGCGAATGGCGCAAGATCGGCGTCAGCGACATGTGCCGTGACGATAAGCGGATAATTCGTTTTCATAGGCGTCCGGCTTTGTTCACTCAGCATCGCGTTCAAGCAGATGGTGAGCGTTATCTGAGTCGGTAATCAGCGTCGTGGCAAGGCCTGCAATCATGCAGGCTTTCAAGATACTCTTCTTGTGGTCGCCGCCCGATGCAATGACGCGTGTGGGTATTTTTCGATACTCCTCTATGGATGGCGAGATGACCTGTCGGTTGAGTGGATGATCCACTTCCACCCCGTTTTTGTCCAGATAACGGCCCAGAAGGTCGCCTACCGCACCGGCGGATGTGATATCGCCAATGTCCGTGCCGTCTGGCAGACCGTAGCGCACCTGGAGCGATTCCGATGAGACGTCTCCAACGCTGAGGATCGATATATCGACGGCTGTCGCCTCTTTCAGAAGACTGTCAAAAACGGGTTGAGAGATAATCGTGTCACGGGACTGCGGGCTATCGGCGTAGATGGGCGCTGCGAGATAATGGCACTCGGCGCTCATCACCTGAGCAAAACGTTGCACGATTTCGAATGTGTTGATTTCAGAGCCGCGCGTCAGACCGCCCATCATCGAGCGAACTTTTACATCTGGCGCATTGGCCGGGGCCATGTGGTGCACGGTTTCCCGCAGCGTCGCGCCCCAACCCACACCCAGTGATGTCGGTTCGCTCGCCTGAATCAATCGCTCGAGATACATCGCCGCTGCACGGCCGATGACGGTTGCGATCTGATTTTTGTCGGACGGTGTTGGAACGATGACGACATCCGTGAGGCCGAAGCACTGCCGCAATTCGGCTTCCAGCTCGATATTTTCCGTCAAAGGAGAGTTGAAGCTGATCCGCACCACGCCCTGATCGAGCGCTGCTGCCAGAAGTTCGTTCACCCTGCGCCGGGTCAACAGCATGCGCTCGGCAATCTGGGCCTGCGTCAACCCCTCGACGTGATAGAGCCACGACGCGCGCACCATGCTTTGCTGATGAGGCATAGGATCCCTCTCTCAAATGTCACAACAGCGTAACATTTGTAACCTAGAGGTAATCGAAGTTGAGAAGCCGGTAAAGAGATTTGATCTCTGCGTTTCCCGACACGAGATCGACAGTTCACTTGAACGGAACCTGACGCGGCGCCCTGCGGCGCTGCGCATGTCTCTGCGCGTCCGTATCGTCCTTTGCTTACACAGGAGTGATCCATGCTTTCCATCAACCGCCGCCACGCGCTGGGGCTCATGTCCGCTGCTGCGGGCAGCATCATCCTGCCGCACATGTCATTCAGTCAGGGCGCTCGCCCATCCGTGACCATCGCCGTTCAGAAGATCACCAACAACAACACGCTGGATATCTGGAACGAACAGTCGAATGTCGGTGAACGGGTTTTCTTCCCCAATCTGTGGGAGGGCCTGATCAATCGAAACTGGATGGGCGACCAGGGGCCGGTACCCGGTCTTGCGACCGAGTGGAAGCGTATCGACGACAAGACGCTTGAATTGAAACTGCGGCAGGGCGTGAAGTTTCACAATGGCGATGAACTGACAGCAGAAGACGTTGCCTTCTCGTTTTCGAAAGAGCGTCTGTTCGGCAATACCGAGCCAAAGGGTGGCAAGACGGTTTTCGAAGACGACAACAAGCCAGTGACCGCCAAGGAACTGCCGGCCATCATTCCGGGTGTCGGCCGTCGTCTTTGGCCTGCTTTGGCCGGTGTCGAAGTCGTTGATAAATATACGGTTCGTTTCCACAACGCGACGCCGGACGTGACACTCGAAGGTCGCCTTTATTCTTTCGGCAGCCAGATCACCAGCCGCCGCTCGTGGGACGAAGCCAAAACATATGTGGATTGGGCGCGCAAGCCTGTCACGACCGGTCCTTATATGGTGGCCGATTATAGACCTGACGTGTCACTGACGCTCGCCGCGTTCGATGAATATTGGGGTGGCCGTCCACCCCTTCAGCAGATCCGTTTCGTCGAAGTCCCCGAAGTGGCCTCCCGCGTCAACGGTTTGTTATCGGGCGAATATGACTTTGCCTGCGACCTGCCACCCGACCAGATTTCCGCCATTCAGGGCGCGCCAGGCCTTGAGGTCCAGAATTCGACCATCTGGAACCACCGCATCTCGACCTTCAATACGCAGAACCCTGTTCTCAAGAGCCCACTCGTTCGCCGCGCCATGACGCACTCCATCGATCGTCAGGCAATTGTGGATGCACTCTGGGCTGGCCAGACCGTCGTTCCGGCCGGTCTGCAGTTTGAATCCTTCAAGGCCACCGACATGTTCGTGGACGGCTGGACCACACCGGAGTTCAACCCGGAACTGGCCCAGAAGCTGTTGAAGGAAGCTGGTTACAAGGGCGATCCGATCCCTTACCGCCTGCTCAACAACTACTACACCAACCAGACCGCGACAGCCCAGATCATGGTCGAGATGTGGAAGCAGGTTGGCCTCAACGTCGAGATCCAGATGAAGGAAAACTGGGCGCAAATCCATGATCCCGAAAGCGTCAAGGGCGTTCGTGACTGGTCGGCTGGCAACTCCATCAATGATCCGATTACACCGCTGGTCGTGCAGTTCGGCCCCAATGGCGAAGCACAGCAGAAGAAGGATTGGGTCAACGAAGAGGTCAACACGCTTTCCGTTGTCTTGGAAACCTCCACCGACCATGCGCTTCGCAAGAAGGCGATCACCCGCATGCTGGAAATCTGTGAACGCGAAGACCCTGCCTATCAGGTCCTGCACCAGAATGCCGTCTTCACGGGCATGAAATCGTCGCTGAAATGGAAGGCAGCCCCTGCCTTCGCCATGGATTTCAGGACTGCCAACTGGAATTCCTGAACCCTTTGATCGTCTGCGCCGGTCGTCTTATGCGGCCGGCGTCTTTCATGTCTGAAATGGAGATGAGCGCCTATGGCTTCCAATCTCGTGGAATTGCGCGGCCTCAAAGTCGCTTTCGACGGTGTGCAGGTGCTGCACGGTATCGACCTTGATGTCGCACGCGGCGAGGCCATCGGCCTTGTCGGTGAATCCGGTTGCGGCAAGTCTGTCACATGGCTGGCGGCGCTGGGACTGCTTCCCGGCAAAGCAACCGTCTCGGGCTCGGTGAAAATCGACGGCAAGGAAATTTTAGGCGCGCCGCGTTCCGTACTGGAGGGTGTGCGTGGCAAACGCATCGCCATGATCTTTCAGGACCCGTCCAGCTCGCTCAATCCCGTCTTGCGCATTGGCAGGCAGATCACCGAGACACTCGCCATTCATCGCGGCTTGATGGGTGAGGCTGCCAGGAAAGAAGCGTTGCGCCTTCTCGATATGGTCGGCATTCCCGATGCCCGCAACAGGTTCGATCTCTTCCCGCATGAATTTTCCGGCGGCCAATGCCAACGCTTGATGATTGCCATGGCCCTGGCGGGAGAGCCCGACCTTCTGGTGGCCGACGAGCCGACAACCGCGCTCGATGCCACGATACAGGCACAGATCCTTGACCTCCTGATCGCTCTTCGCGCCGAGACCGGCATGGCGACCATTTTCATCAGCCATGATCTGGGTGCCGTCAGCCAGGTCTGCGAGCGCGCCTGCGTCATGTATGCCGGTCGCATCGTGGAGCAGGGACCGATTGCGACACTGTTCGATAATCCCAGGCATCCCTATACGCGCGGCCTGTTCGACGCTATTCCGCGGCTCGATGGTCCACGATCGCGGCTTATCCCCATTCCCGGCACCGTGCCGCACCCCCGCGACCTGCCACATGGCTGCGCGTTTTCGCCTCGATGCGTAAATGTGGCGATGGACTGTCGCATCCGCCAGCCTGAGTTGACAGAGCTGGACAATCACCGCCGTCTCTCATGCCACCATCCGGTAGGTAACAAGTCCTCGTCTGAAACCCGTGTTCTGGAGGCCGTGTCGTGACGGCGCCTATTCTTGAGGCGAAAGACCTCGTCAGAACCTATGAGGTTCGCCAGGGCGTGTTCGGCAAGGCTGCAGCGGTACGCGCAGTCGATGGCATCGACCTTGATGTGATGCCGGGAGAGACGCTCGGTATCGTCGGGGAATCCGGCTCGGGAAAATCGACACTCGGCCGCATGCTTCTTGGTATCGATCCGCCGCAATGGGGACAAACGCGTTTCGAAGGCCAACCGATGCCGAAACTCGGTACGCCTGAATGGCGGGCACTGCGGGCAAAGATGCAACTCGTCTATCAGGACCCGCTTGCGGTCCTCGACCGGCGTCTGACCATTGCCGAGCAGATCGGTGAACCGCTTGCCATTCATAATCTGGTTCCCAAAGAGCATCGGCACACCCGTGTTGCCGAACTGATGTCTGCCGTCGGTCTGCGACCGGATCAGGCGGGATCGTATCCGCACGAGCTTTCCGGTGGTCAGCGTCAGCGTGTTGTCATTGCCCGGGCTCTCGCTTCACGGCCCAAGCTTCTGGTCTGTGACGAGCCGGTTTCGGCGCTCGATGTGTCGATCCAGGCGCAGGTGGTCAACATGCTGCGCGATCTGCAGGAGAAGAACCATATCGCCATGGTCTTCATAAGCCACGACCTCAAGGTCGTGCGCAACATCGCAGACCGCGTGGCCGTCATGTATCTGGGTCGCATTGTCGAGGAGGCATCGTCCGATGTCATCTTCGCCACACCCTTGCATCCCTACACCAAGGCGCTCGTCTCCAGCGTGCCGGTGCCGGGCAAAATGCTTCAGGGCCGAACGATTCTGCAAGGCGAGCCGCCAAACCCGGCCAACCGCCCGTCCGGTTGTGCCTTCCACCCACGCTGCCCCGTTGCCGTCGACCTCTGTCGCACGAGCGTTCCATCCCTGAGACCGATCTCGGCTGGCCGCACTGCTGCCTGCCATCTGCTCGCCAGTGCCGATCAGCCGGTCGCGGCGTAAGGAATAGTCCATGCTGCGTTACGTTTCCGTCCGCTTTCTTCGCGCCTTGGTCACCATCATCGCGGTGATGACCTTCGCTTTCATCGTTCTGCGCATGTCGGGAGACCCCGCGCAGATCATGCTGGGTCCCGACGTGCCGCAAGACGCGGTCGATGCCTTCCGCAAGGCCTGGGGTCTGGATCAGCCGCTGTGGATCCAATATCTCGCCTATATGAAGTCGATCCTGACGGGCGATTTCGGTGTCTCGATGCGTGACAAGGCGTCTGCCATGCAACTCGTCATCGAGCGTATTCCCGCGACGTTGCAACTGACAATCCCAGCGCTTTTTCTTAAAGTCTTGATCGGCATTCCGGCCGGCGTCTACGCGGCCCTTCATCGCCAAAGCGCAGTTGATCGCGGCGTCATTCTGGCTGCGATCTTCGGATTTACCATTCCCTCTTTCGTCATGGGCCTGTTGCTGGTGCTGATCTTTTCAATCACCCTTGGGCTGCTGCCATCGGGCGGTCACGATACCTGGCAGCACGGTGTTTTGCCGACGCTGACCATGAGCATTGGCGGCATCGGCATTCTCGCCCGCTTCTCGCGCAGCGCCATGATCGAGGTGATGGGACAACCCTATATTCGTGCCGCGTCCGCCAAGGGCATGCGGTGGCAGGATGTCGTCTGGCGACATGCGCTGCCCAACGCCGCCGTACCCATCGTCACCATCGTCGGCTTTATGGTCGGAACGTTGATTGCCGGGGCCGTAGTGGTGGAATCGATCTTCTCCTGGCCCGGTATTGGCCGTCTGCTGGTCGTATCGGTGACCAACCGGGACCTTGCCGTCGTGCAATGCATTCTGCTGCTCATCGCCGCCACCATGGTCGTCTCGAACCTGATCGTGGACCTGCTGTACGGCTGGCTCGACCCGCGCCTGCGCAGCCAGACAGCCCATTGAGGACACCCGTGATGACCCTTGCAGACAACACTCGTTCACCGGCACGCGAGGCTTCGCTCTACACACGCGTCATCCGGCAGGTGCGGAAAGTGCCTTTCTCCGTGACCTTCGGGATAGCCTGGCTTGCGGCAATGATCCTGATTGCCGTGTTTGCCGATACCATCCGTCCTTATGGTATCACCGCCATGGATTTGCGGGCGCGTCTATCTTTGCCGGGTAACCCGGCACATTTTCTAGGGACCGACGAACTCGGACGCGACGTCTTGTCACGTCTCGTTCAGTCCATCCGCGTGTCGTTTACCATCGCCTTCGGGGCAACGATCATTTCAGCGGTTTTCGGCACGGCACTCGGCTTTGCAGCCGCGAAATTCCGTGGTGTGGTCGAGCAGTTCGTGCTCATGCTGGCCGATTTTCAGGCGGCGCTGCCGTTTCTCGTCATGTCGCTGGCGGTCCTTGCCTTTTTCGGATCATCCATGCCGCTTCTGATCGGTCTGATGGGGTTTTACGGGTGGGAACGCTACGCTCGCATTGCGCGGGGTCTGGCGATTTCGGCCGGTGCTCAAGGCTATGCATCGGCTGTCGTGCAACTGGGTGCCACGCCCTGGCGCGTTTACATGCGCCACATTCTGCCCAATGTCGCCGCAACCCTCATCGTTTCCATGACGCTCACCTTCCCGGAAATCATCCTGATGGAAAGTGGTCTATCGTTTCTGGGCCTTGGCGTTCAGCCGCCGGAAACCAGCCTCGGTAACATGGTCGGCTTCGGCCGCGAATACCTCACCCGTGCACCCTGGATCATGCTGGCCCCGGCCTTCGTCATCATGATGACGACACTCTCCATCTCGCTGGTCGGGGACTGGTTGCGCGACAAGCTCGATCCTACCCTGCGTTAATCAAGGATATCACCCATGACCAAGATCGTCGGCCATCGTGGCGCCCGCAATATCTGGCCTGAAAACTCGCTCACCGGTTTCCGCAATGTCCTGGCGCTGGATGTCGACGCCATCGAGTTCGATGTGCACCTGACCGATGCGGGGGAACTGGTCGTCATCCACGATGCCACGCTTGACCGAACGACGGATAAAACCGGACCTGTCCGGACGCTGACATCCCATGCCCGTGCGACAACGCATCTGGAGGGTTCATCGGATACGGTGCCGACGCTTGCAGAGGTGCTGGCGGTTTTGGCGCAGGCCAGTGGCAAGCAGCTGCATGTCGAAATCAAATCCGACGAAGCAAACCGACCCTATCCCGGCATCACCGAAAAAGTCGTCGCGGAGATCGAGCGCTTCGATCTGTCCACGCGCTGCCACCTGACATCCTTCGACGTTTCAGTGCTGAAGGAGTGCCGCCGGGTTGCCCCACAGGTTGCGCGGCTCGTTTCGGTGAATGCCGAGTGGGCGCAAAAGCAGGGTGGGCTCGAGCGCTTTCTGCACTCTGTGGAAGGGCTGGCAGATATCGTCGCCATTCATCATGACCTGATGTCCGCAGAATGGACACTCATCACCCAACATCTGCCGCTTGCTCGTCTCGGCGTCTGGACGCTCAACGACGAGGCGCTGATCCGTCCGTGGCTGGAGCGAGGAATAGGCCATCTGACATCAGACAGCCCCGACCTTGCCCTGCGGCTATGTCGCGAAATCCAATCCCGAACGCAACCTGCCTGAGAAGGAATACGAATATGGGTAACATCATCGGTACCGGTTTTAATGCTGGCTCCACAGACGGAGAGCTGCAAAGCCTGGAAGAAGACCTGCGCGCGCTCGCCGATATCGGCGTTGACACGGTCGAACTGGGCCTGACCAGTCTCGACCTCATCGCCGGTGGACGCATCGTCGAGGAGCGGGCGGAGCGGCTCGTTGCCCTCACGAAGCAGTTCGATTTCCGCTATACCGTGCACGGCCTCGTCTCATCAAACTTCATGGACCCGGCAACCTGCCGGTACCAGCTGGATGCCGCCAAGGCGCTTGCCGTTGTCTGCGACCGGATCGGTGCGCGTATTCTGGTTCAGCACGGCGGATGCCTGCGCGCCGACCAACTGGCAGAACGCGCCGATGCCGACAGCCGCGAGCGCGACGCTCTGCATGCACTCGCTGAGTTCTGCAAACCCTATGGCGTGCGCATCGCATTCGAAAATATCTTCACGACGGAACTGGGTCAGTATCGCCAGACACCAACCGAGCTTGCGCAGACCGTGAAGACCGTCGGCCACTCCAATCTCGTGGCGCTGATCGATTTCAGCCATGCCTATATCGAATCCACGTATCGTGGTCTGAATTTCCGTGAAGAGTTGCGCGCCATGGCACCGGTAGCAGGGCATCTGCATGTGCATGACAGCTTCGGCCGTCCGCAAGCCTTTTATAAACCGCACCATATTCAGGAAAATACCGCGCTCGGTATCGGAGATCTCCACATGCCGCTCGGCTGGGGGGATATGGATTGGGAGGGGATTTTCTCCGAGCTGACGTTTCTTCCCGACACCGTGCTGATGATGGAAGTCGGTCGTCGCTACCGCGCCGAACAACCTGAAAGCCTCGCACGGGCAAAGAGGTTGATCGCACTGAACGGTGGGCAGGTTGCGATTGCCGCCGAATGATCTGACAGATGACCTCCCTCCGTTGGGGGGAGGTCATCTATTTCCCGCGAACCGGGTTGGTTTTTAAAGCGAAAGCGTCGCGCGTTTTTCATCCTGGCGTTCGAGCGGTTTCGTCTCGCTGCTGTGGACGATGCGATTGCGCCCGGATGCCTTGGCGAGATAAAGCGCCTTGTCGCAGGCCTTGAACAATGTTTCGAAGGTGGAATGATCTTCATGATCGGCAACCCCGCCGGAGATGGTAATGCGAAAGCCCTTGCCTCCTGCGGAAAATGGTTTGGCAGCGACCAGTTCCACGCAGCGTTGCGCCAGAGCCAGACGTTCCGTGCGGCTCAGCGCGGAGACCAGTACCGCAAATTCTTCTCCACCAATCCGTGCGACCGCCTGGCTTTGCGCAAATATGTCGGAAAGCTGGTTGGCCACCGCGATAATCGCCTGATCGCCGATATCGTGGCCATAGCGATCATTGATGGACTTGAATTTATCGATGTCGAACAGAATGAGTGAAGAATTGGCTGGCGCGCGGACGGCTTCCTCCAGAAACGCCCGTCTGTTGAGCAGACCGGACAGCATGTCGGTGCGGCTCAATCTTTCGAAGGTTGCTCTTGAGATTGTCAGGTGATGAATGGCAATGCCAACGATATAGACAATAGAGAACGTGAGACTGGACGCGACGAGCGTGGAGATGATGACGCCGACGGTTGCTGCGGGAACGACGGCATATGGCAGCAGCCCGAGTGCATTCAACGTGTAATGAGCCAGAATATTGAGAACATCGGCAACGATCGTGACGTAGAGCGTGATCGTCAGCGCAAAAAACAGGACATCGCGACGCGTTTCGAAACGGTTTGTAGAACACGCCTCTTTTACGTAACGATCAATAAATGCGAGCATAGCCCGTGGCTCCATAAGCACATATGAAAACGTCAAAGAGCTACAAGACTACAAATGGATTGAGGAGTCATGAATGGGGTTGGTGTCCGCCCGGTTCTCTTTCTCAACACTGCGAAATGGCGACCTCAACGTGACCAGTCATGAAACTTCTCTGAAGCCGGATACCATCGGTTTCGCGCGTACCCAGCCTGTCGATATCTACGTGGATGGTTCCTATGATGTCGTGTCGAAAAAAGGAGGATGGGCGTTCGTGGTGTTCGAAGGCGACGATATCCTCGTCACCCAGTCTGGCACTGTGGCCGCCGGCACCAACAATGCCGTGGAAGTCGTCGCAACGCTGAACGCTGCACGATGGGCAAGCGAAAATTTCCCCTTGGCTCGAGTCACGATCTGGTCAGATTCGATGCATGTGGTTGAAGGTTGCAATCACTGGCGGCCCATCTGGCGCAACAATGGCTGGAAGCATTATAATCCCGATCCCCGCGCCAGAAACCGCCGCATCGCAGACTGGGCGTTGTGGACAGCGCTCGATCGGCATCTCCTTCAAAACCAGCAGCTTGCCGTTGCCTGGTGCAAAGGCCACCAGGGACACATCGGCAACGAGCTTGCAGATAGGCTTGCCGCCGCCGCATATTCTTCAGGTTCCGCCAGATCCTGAAACATGGGGCGTGGCCGCGCCGGACAGGTCTGGGGTGTTTCCGGCTTCAGGGGGGCGTCAGGAGACACTGACTGGCTTGGAGCGCAGCCTGCTTGCCGTCGCCGGGTCTGCGCGTCGGCAAAGCTGTGGTGGCAGGCCTTTCATGATGAGTTCTGCATCTGCGACCGCCATCGCCCCCAATTGGTAGAACGCATCGCGGGTGCCTCCGCTGCGATGGGCAGAGAGCAGCAAACCGGGGATGGAGCGGACCGGGTCGTCAGCCGCAACCGGCTCATCCGGAAACACATCCGTCGCGGCACGGATATGACCAGATTTGACGGCATTGAGCATAGCGGGGAAATCCACGACAGCGGCCCGGCTCATCAGCAGAAATGCGGAGCCCGGCTGCATCAGATCGAATTGGGGTTTGCCGATGAAGCCCTGATTTTCACTGGTCACACTTGCGAAAACATAAACGACCCGGCACTTGGAAAAGACATCGTCCAGCGCACTTGGAACGCAGTCCAGACGTTCGACGATCTCTTTCGGCAGCCAGGGATCGTAGACATGCACCTCGTTCTTGAAGGGGCGCGTCAGTTCGCGAAGTTCCTTGCCAAGGTCTCCAAATCCGATGATGCCGATGGGTGCACCAGCGTACCGGAACGTATCCATGTTGCCAGCAAGACCGTATTCCTCAACGCCATTGCGAAACTGCCTGTCGGCAATCGTGATGCCGCGTGCCAGATCGATTGCCATGCCAAGCGAGGCCTCTGCCACTGGCGACGAAAAGGCAGACGCCGGCGTGATCACCCAGATGCCACGCTCCACACACGCCTGATAGTCGATGTTCGGCATGAAGTTGGATTCGACATTGATGATGGCCTTGAGTTTCGGCGCCCGATCAAGGCGCGCTCTCGGCATATCGGTCTGGCCAAAGATCAGGACCGTATCAGCCAAGAGGGCATCCACCTGATCGCCTGACATGGGCTGCTCTTGCAAGACGATCACCTCTCCCAGCCTGTCCAGCCGCGCGCGGACATCCGGCTCCATGATGAGATCGAGCGTGCGTGGCAGCGGATCGACAAGCACGATGTTGCGTTCAGACATGATGCCTCCCTTCAGATCTTCGGCGCGGGTCGCCGCTAAAGCATGTCGCGTTTCATCGTCCTCAATGAAACGATAACGTACATGCGACAAAAGAAGAGCTAAAGCGTGTCGCAGTGAATCCTATTCACAGAGACACGCTTTAGGCTTTGAATGTTGCAACCCGGTAAATATAGATGGCGATCATGACGACGAGAACGCCGGTTGCAACCGGGTTGATGTAATCTTTCACCGTGCCATAGGCCTGCCCCAGGCCAAAGCCCGCAAAGGCGAGCGCGGCGGTCCAGATGAGGCTGCCGATAGCGGAGTAGAGCAGAAACCAGCCGAATGGCATTCTGGCGATGCCAGCGGGTACCGAGATCAGGGTTCGCACCGTCGGCACCAGCCTGCCGAGAAGCACTGACGTCTTGCCGTTTTTGCGAAAGTGGTCGCCAGCGTGTTCTACATCGGCAGGAGACATGGTGAGCCAGCGCCCATAACGGGCTGCGATCTTCATCAGCTTCCTCTCTCCCAGAAGCCGCCCCAGAAAATACCAGGGCACGACACCTGCCACGGAACCGAGGGATCCTGCAGCGATGACGGAGAGGATCGAGATATTGCCTTGTGTTGCCAGATATCCCGCCAAGGGCATGATCAGCTCGGAGGGAATAGGCGGAAAGATGTTTTCCAGAAACATCAGCAGGGCGATGCCGAATACACCCAACTGATCCATTGTCGCATTCACAAAACTTTCCAAGAGGCCCCAATCATGATGCGCGGCCAAGCCCAGCGCTGGCATTCCATCTCTATTCGACAGGCAAGTTAGACGAAGACCGGGGCGGACGAAACAGGTGTCGAGAAAAATTATGCTATTGCAGGGGCGCATTCTGCCTTATACCGCACAGCAACACATGCGTGGGGCTTGGAATGACGTCTGTACTTGTCGAAGGCGAAACGTGCTGGAAGATAGCCGGTGCTGATCGCGTGAGTGTCATCGTTGATGCAGCCGCGTTTTTCCAGCATGCCCGTAGTGCCATGCTGAAAGCGGAGCGCTCGATTTTCATGGTCGGCTGGGATTTCGACACCCGCATCGACCTTGTGCCCGGCAAGGCCGAGGATGAGGCACCGGAAAAACTTGGCAGCTTTCTGAACTGGCTTGCGAGACGGCGCGACGACCTCGACGTGCGCATTCTGAAATGGGATATCGGCCTCATCAACTCCATCACCAGAGGTGAAACGCCGTTTTACATTCTGCGCTGGCTGTTTTCCAAAAGGGTGCAGTTGAAACTTGATAGCGCACATCCGCCCTTGTCGGCCCACCACATGAAACTGCTCGTGATCGATGATCGCGTGGCGTTCTGCGGCGGCATCGATATGACGGTTGGGCGTTGGGATACGCGCGAGCATTTGGAAAACGACCAACGTCGCCGGTCCCCGCTGGGTTTTTCCCAAGGGCCCTGGCACGACGTAACGAGCTGCATCTCCGGCGACGCCGCTGCCGAGTTGGGACAACTGGCAAGAACGCGCTGGGAGCTTGCAACAACCGAGACACTGGAGCCTGTCGTCGTATCGTCCGACCCCTGGCCCGATGCCCTCAATGTCGATTTTCGCGACATTTCGGTTGCTATTGCGCGCACGCTGCCGCAGTTCGACAAGCAGTCGCAGGTCAGCGAGATCGAGGCCGCCAAACTCGCCATCATCGCCTCCACGAAAACATGCCTCTACATCGAAAGTCAGTATTTCGCCTCACGCAAGGTTGCGGAAGCCATTGCCGTCAGGTTGCAGGAGGCCGACGGCCCCGAAATCATCCTCATCAACCCCGACGGTGCGGAGGGCTGGCTGGAAGCAAAAGCGATGGATTCGGCGCGGATTCGCCTGATGAAACTGGTGCGCGACGCGGACGCCTATGGCCGTTTCAGGCTGATGTATCCCGTCAACGACGAGAGGACGCCAATTTATGTCCACGCCAAGGTCATGATCGCAGATGACAGGCTGATCAAGATTGGCTCTGCTAATCTCAACAACCGCTCCATGGGATATGATTCCGAATGCGACGTGGTCATCGAAGCCCGCCCTGATCAGGACATTCTATCCGCCAAGATTATCGAGCACCGCAACGGCCTGATCTCGGAGCATCTGGGCTGCGACCCGCGGGAGCTGCAGGGTCAGATCGAAACAAGCGGTTCGGTCATAGGCGCGATCGACGCTCTTAACCGTGCAAGCGGTCGCGGACTGGTGGACGTTCCGATGCGGGATTTGACGGCTGACGAAGAACTCTTTGCAGAATCGGATCTCGCTGATCCTGAACGGCCAAGTGGCGTGAAGGAGCGCGTGACGCGACGCTTCAAGCGCCGCCGCGCCGGATGAATGGAGCGGCCGTAGCCGTCCATTCCCGCCAGGCGAAGGTCAAGCCGCAGCCAGCACCTTTTCGATGTCCGCTATCGAATGTCCCGTCAGATCCTTGTCGAGCTCGCCCAGCAACACGTCAGACAGAGACTTGTGATACGCCTTGCGCATCTCGCCCAGCGTGCGCGGCGCGGCAATGATCACGAGCCTCTTGATCTTGCCATCCAGAACCTGCTTGTTCAGCATCTGAGCAACGCCCGCACTAAAGCCGTCCTCGTCCTGCTGGCTGTCATCGGGATTTGCAGAGCTGCTGGAGTGGCGCGCTCCAGACGATATCTTGGTGTCATCGACATCCGCATTCTGCATCGCCGTCAGCTTTACATTCTGCGCGTCGCCATCATTTTTGAAAAGGCTCAGCTTCTCACCATCCGCAACGGCAACGACCGTGTTTTGTGGAATATCCATCGTCTTCTCCCATGTTTCCTATCGGGCGTTACGCCCTGCAGAGAAGAACCGATCGAACGGCGATCTGTTCCCTGACTTGGTCGAGCTTGACGGGATATGGAAACGATGACCCGTGATCGCCTCACAGGGCAACGCAACAAACGCGAACAATGAGGGTATTTTCTCGAAATTTACATTGTTGACACAATGAATGATTGCATTATGTTCCGGTTTTGAGACTTGATTGATATTTCCGATCACCCGGGTTCCCCTATGACCGACCAGCCTTCGTCGTCCGATTTCATCCAGGCCAGCCGTGTTTTGAAGGTCAAGTCGCCGCTGGGCGAAGAC